>CAMYNX010000095.1 GCA_947259875.1 uncultured Gammaproteobacteria bacterium
GACGGAATATCTCGAACAGGGCACCGTTATTAAAACACATTGCTCACTGTGTTCAACCGCTTATGGTTGACGGTAACAAAATTTTGCACGCCGGTGTGGCGTGTGTCCAGCGCCGCCATCACTGGTACTGTCGGACGACTATCACGCGTGTATGAAGCAACAAAGATTCGGTGCTCCAATTTTGCGGCTGTTTATTCGGGTCAATCAGTGCTCGCCGCCTGCCTTGAAATGAAACACCGCGCCGTCCTTGATGCCCGACGGCCATCTGGCAGTGATGGTCTTCATGCGCGTGTAAAACCGTACCCCCTCGGGTCCGTGTATATAGTGGTCTCCAAACAGCGAACGCTTCCAGCCGCCGAAGCTGTGGTAGGCCACGGGTACCGGTATCGGCACGTTCACACCGACCATGCCGATCTTGATTTGCGTGGTGAAATCCCGGGCGCAATCGCCGTCACGGGTGAATATGGCGGCGCCATTACCGTATTCGTGATCGTTGACCAGCCTCACCGCCTGCGCGTAGTCGTTGGCCCGTATGATGCTCAGCACCGGACCGAATATCTCTTCCTGGTAGATTTTCATTTCGGGTTTTACTTGGTCGAACAGGCAGCCGCCGAGGAAAGCGCCGTTTTCGTGACCTTCGACCTCGACCTCCCTGCCATCAACCACCAGATCCGCGCCTTCGTCCACGCCGATATCGACGTAGTTGCGCACCTTCTGTTGGTGACCAGGGGTGACCAATGGACCCATCTCCGCCGACTCATCCGTATAGGGGCCGATCTTGAGGTCGCGAACACGAGGCGCCAAGCGTTTGATCAACTCGTCGGCGGTATCGTCGCCCACCGCGACCACCACTGAGATCGCCATACAGCGTTCACCCGCCGATCCATACGCCGACCCCACCACCGCATCGGTCACTTGATCCATGTCGGCATCAGGCATGACCACCATATGGTTTTTTGCTCCGCACAATGCCTGTACGCGTTTCCCATGGGCGCAGCCGGTTCGGTAGATGTACTCGCCGACCGGAGTGGACCCGACAAAGCTCACCGCAGCCACCCGTGGATCGCTCAATAGCGTGTCAACCGCCTCCTTGTCGCCGATAATCACGTTCAGTACGCCGTCCGGAAGGCCCGCCTCTTTCATTAACTCGGCCATGCGCAGGGAACAAGACGGAACCTTTTCCGATGGCTTGAGTACAAAGCTGTTGCCGCACGCGATGGCGACCGGAAACATCCACATCGGCACCATGGCCGGAAAGTTGAATGGCGTGATGCCGGCACATATTCCGACCGGTTGGCGGACCGAATAACTATCCACATTTGTGGCCACGGTCTGGGTATATTCGCCTTTCAGTAGTTGCGGGATACCGCACGCGAATTCGACCACCTCCAAACCGCGCGTGATCGATCCCTTGGCGTCGTCCATGGTCTTGCCATGTTCGCTAGACAAGATTTCCGCCAATTCCTGGATATTCTTTTTGACTAAGTCCCGGTACGCAAACATGACTTGTGCCCGTTTGGCGGGAGGTGTCTGCGACCAGCCCACAAAAGCGTCGGCCGCGGCGCCGATCGCATTTCGCACTTCGTCCGCGCTGGCCAAGGGCGCGTGCTTCGCGACCTCCCCGGTCGCCGGATTGTAGACGTCGCCGGTCCGGCCGCTTTGTCCGGCGATCTTCTTGCCATTGACGAAATGATGTAACGCAAACGGTTTCAGTTTCGATGTCATCTATGATCTCCCGGGATCGCCATTATGTTCGCGGCGTGACCATTGTAGACAAGATCATCCACCACGTCCTCGTTGATTGAAATACCGGCCGGGGTGTGCGCACCACCCGCGGCATCGTTTCCATCCCATTGATCGTGCATGGTTTTATCGAATAACGCTCGCGGTGTTGCCGGCCAACAATGCAACGCTTGTCCGGTGCGTGAGTGGCACAGGTTGGCCTCAGGTCACAACGATTCTTAGTCTGCCTGCAATGCCTCCATGGGGTCCCGATAGTCATAACCCAGATCATGGGCCACCTCCTTACAGGTCACATGGCCATGGATGACGTTGAGACCACTACGCAGATGCGGATCGTCGATCAGCGCTTGCTTGTAGCCCTTATCGGCGAGCGTGATGACGTGGGGCAGCGTGACGTTATTGAGTGCGAACGTCGACGTTCGCGGCACCCCCCCCGGCATATTGGTCACGCAGTAGTGGACGACGTCATCGACGACGTAGGTGGGTTCGGCATGGGTCGTGGGCCGCGATGTCTCGAAACACCCCCCCTGATCGATCGCCACGTCCACCACGACGGCGCCGGGTTTCATTTGGCGGACGGTCTCGGCGCTGACCAGCTTCGGAGCCGCGGCGCCGGGAACCAGAACACCGCCGACCACCAATTCAGCCATCAGTACGTGCCGCTCGATCGAGTCCCGGGTGGCAAACACCGTGTTCGTCGAGCGTCCGAATTGGCGCCAGTGTGCCGTCAATACATCCGGATTGCGGTCGAGGACCCAAACGTCCGCCCCCATCCCCACCGCGATATGGGCGGCATGGGTTCCGACGACGCCGCCGCCCAGAATCACGACCTTGGCCGGATCGACACCGGGCACGCCGCCCAGAAGCATTCCAAGCCCGCCGTGGGGATGCTCGAGGCAATAGGCGCCCGCTTGGATCGACATGCGGCCGGCGACTTCGGACATCGGCGCCAACAGCGGCAGCCCGCCATGGGGCGAGGTCACCGTCTCGTAGGCGACGCATACCGCACCGCTCGCCACCAGGTCTTTGGTTTGCTCGGGGTCCGGAGCCAGGTGCAGATAGGTAAACAGTATTTGATCGTTGCGCAACATCGCCCGTTCGCCGGACTGTGGTTCCTTTACTTTGACAACCAACTCGGCTTGCGCAAAGATCTCCGCCGCCGCGTGGGTAATAGTAGCCCCGGCGGTCTCATACGCGGCATCGGTAACCCCAATGCCGATCCCTGCGTCGTGTTCAACAATGACTTGATGGCCATGGTGCACCGCCTCGCGAACCCCGGCTGGCGCCAGTCCGACCCGGTACTCATGGTCTTTGATTTCTTTCGGAACTCCGATTAACAAGATCCACCTCCCCGCAGGTAGTGTTTAATGCATTGGCCGGTTATCAAAACTGACCGCCCCATGGGCGGCTGGTTTTATCTTCCAAGACTCAGAGATATTTGTCGAGCCCAATAGCGCTATGACGGTGGACTCTGGAGTCGGCCGAGCACATTAAGGGACTATTTTTTCACGACGGTCTCATTGAGCGGGTCAGTCTGGCTCTATCCTCGGCTGATTTCAGAGTGTAGGCTTGCGCTGCATAGTCAGATCCAGCCGTGGAGTACAGATCGATGGGAAAGGCAAAACATGTGGTTGCTAATCACGACCCAATCGCGGCGCCCAATGCGTTGCATCATCATTGGTTGCCGTTTACCGGTAACCGTGAATTCAAGAGCGATCCGAGATTGTTTGTGCGTGCCGAGGGCATGTATTTCTGGAACCACAAAGGGGACAAGATTCTGGATGGTTGTTCTGGATTGTTCACTTGCGCCGCCGGCCATTGCCGCGCGGAAATATCCGAGGCGGTCGCCCGGCAACTCAACCAACTGGACTACACGCCGTCTTTCCTGCGCAGCCACCCGTTGTCGTTCGAGCTTGCCGAACGCATTGCCGATTTGACCCCGGCGGACCTCAATCGCGTGTTTTTTGTCAATTCCGGGTCCGAGGCGATCGACACCGCAATGAAGATCTGTTCGGCCTACCATCGGGCCCGCGGCGAAGGGCAGCGCTACATGTTCGTGTCCCGGGAGCGGGCGTACCACGGCGTCAATCTCGGCGGCACCTCGCTGAGCGGTATGGTTAAAAATAGAGAGTCGTTTGGTCCCAGCCTGCCGGGTGTGGTGCACATACGGCACACGTGGTTGCCGGAGAATCGTTTTGTCAAAGGCCAGCCCGATCACGGCGCCGAGCTTGCCGAAGACCTGCAGCGCATGGTGGATCTTTACGGCGGGAGCAATATTGCCGCGTGCTTCATTGAGCCAATTGCGGGATCAACCGGGGTGTTGGTGCCGCCCAAAGGCTACCTGCAACGCATCCGGGAAATTTGTGATGAGCACCGCATCTTGTTGGTTTTTGATGAGGTGATCTGCGGCTTCGGACGCACCGGAAAGGCGTTCGGCGCGCAAAGTTTTGGTGTGATCCCCGATGTCATGACGATGGCCAAAGCGATGACCAATGGTGCGCAACCCATGGGCGCGGTTGCCGTGCGCGAACACGTGCACGATACCATTGTCGAGGCAGCACCGCGCGGGGCGGTGGAGCTTTTTCATGGGTACACCTTTTCAGCGCATCCCGCGGCATGTGCCGCGAGCCTCGCAGCGTTGGACATCTACGAGCGGGAAGATTTATTTTCACATGCGGCAAAGTTGTCTGATTATTTCCTGGACTCAGTATTGACTCTGGCTGATCTATCGGTTGTCAGCGACGTTCGCGGCTTTGGGCTGATTGCCGGCTTTGATCTACTGCCGGACTCTGTGCGCGGGGCGCGGGGACACGAGGTGCAAAAGCGCTTGTTTGACGCCGGTCTGCATCTCAAAACCACCGGTGATGCGGGTATTCTCGCGCCACCTTTGATCTCCGAAAAATGCGATATCGATGAGATGTGTGGGATACTGCGTGATGTACTTGGCGAATATGCGGCACAGTAGTGCCACCATGTGCGCATAACAGAAGCCGAATTATTCCGCTGCAGAAATACTGGCCACCGACATGGGGATCATGGGCCTCATCGTCATTGGCATCATCGCTTATCTATTCGATTTGTTCAGGCCCTCGACCTAGCGTGTCTTGGTGCCCTGGAAAGGCTGGATGTAGCGCCTTAATACGCGCGCAGGATGATAACACCGGCGGCGACCGATACCGCGGCCGCGATGTGGCGGCTGCCCATCGGCTCCTTGAACAGAAAAATGCCGATCAATGCCGCAAATAATATGGACGTTTCGCGCAACGCGGAGACCACCGGTATCGAACCCAGGCTCATCGCCCACACGACTAACCAGTAAGCGGCAAGCGACATACCACCGGCGATCAGACCCAGCCGCCACTTGGATCGCATGATCGCCACGGTTTGGCTTTTGTGAATACCAAGCGCCAGTAAACAAAACGGAATGGTGTCGAGGATGAACAACCACACGACATAGCCATGCGGGTTCCCCGCATGGCGCACACCGATGCCATCAAACACAGTGTAGCCGCTTATGAACAGCGCGGTGAGCAACGCGTAGCCCACAGCGCGCCGGTCGTGGATCAAATGACCATGGCCGCGCAGTCCGAGGATTAACACTCCAATGATGACGGCGCCGATTGCGGCGACTTGCACCGGGGTTAATGATTCTCCAAACAAGTAAACCGCCCACAGGGTCACCAGCAAGGGCGCCACGCCGCGCGCGATTGGATAGACCTGGGCAAAGCCACCGTGGCTGTAGGCGCGTGGCGGGCGCTGGATGATCCACCCATGGCAGCGCCAGTGCGGCGAGCAGACCGCAGCCGAGGACCAAAACCGCCATCGCCCCCAGCCGGTCGTCGTCGAACTTGACGGCCGCGTTCCAAACCGCGTGCAGTAACGCGGCAAGAAGTACCAGCAGGAAGACGTTGGTGTCCATTGGCTATACCGCTAGTCCACAGTTTGCGCCAAGGATCCCGGATGCTGGCAAAGGGACTTGTGCTGCGCATAGTTGCAGGGTCGGGCGGCTGGACGCCGCGCCGGCGCGATGAAAAATTGAGGTCGGAGTCCGTGCCTCGGACCCCAATTGTTCTGTTGAGCGAAGTGCAAATTCAGGTGTTCGAGACCAAGCCAGCGCCGGGACCGGTTGGTGCCGTATACGGGCGAGTCCCCGATTACTCACCTTGAGCCGCGTATGAGCGTTTCTAGTTTCCGCGTCAGCGGCTGGCCTGGGCAAAGGTGTCGCAGGCGTCCAATCTGCCGGTCGTTAACCCGGTACGGAACCAATGCATGCGTTGTTCCGAGGAACCGTGGGTGAAGGACTCCGGTTGAATGCGCCGGCCGGCCATCTGCTGCATGCGGTCATCGCCCACCGATGCTGCGGCGCGCAGGCCCTCCTCGGCATCACCGGGTTCGAGAATGCGCCGTTGTCTGTGCGCGTGATGCGCCCATACGCCGGCATAGCAATCCGCCTGCAGCTCGGTGAGCACCGACAGGGAGTTGGCCCGAGACTGTGAGGAACGGGCCTGCAATTGCCTAACTTGTTGCGATGTCCCAAGCAGGTTCTGAACGTGATGGGCGATTTCATGACTAACGACATACGCCTGGGCGAAATCACCGGATGCGCCGAATTGCCGCAACTGCCGGAAGAACCCCAGATCAATGTAGACCTTCTTATCGGGCGGACAATAAAACGGCCCGGTCGCCGCCGAGCTGAATCCACACGCGGATTGTACGTGATCGGTGTACAACACCAGCTTGGGTGGTTGATACCGTGCCCCGGCGGCGCTGAACAGTGCATTCCAGGTATCCTCGGTATCCGCCAGCACCACGGATACAAACTGCGCCCCCTCGTCCGCACCGGGGCGCGGGGCCTCTTGCCGCTGCGGTTGTGGGCTCATCGAGCCACCACCGGCGAGCATGTTGAGGATTTGGGTGGGGTCCCCTCCCAGAAACAGGACCGCCACCAACGCCAACAGGCCCAATCCGCCGCCAAACTTGATGCCCCTCGGCATACCGCGAGTGGAGCTGCGACCACGACGATCCTCAATATTGCTGCTGCGTCTACCGGTTTTCCATCTCATTGTTGCGCTACCGACTCACAATGTTTTACTACATCACGTTGTTTGCTAGGAGAGCTGGTACGATAAATAAACTCAGGAGGAATGTCGAACTTTGAATGCAACCCGTCACTCAATTTCACCCCGGTGCGCACGACGTATTCCACATTCAAAGCGAGTTTGATCTGCGGTATTGTTCGTTAGTTTGCTCGCGCCAACTACAGGATAGATTAGCAGCTTGACCCGGGCCCACGCGATAGCGAAGATCGCGGCTCATTTTCGTTACCGATACGAATACAGCTCGATACTAAGCTTCGTTTCCATCGATAAGGTTATACGTCACCAATGTCTCTGCCTCCCCATATCTTACTGACCCTGTGTGTGTTTTTTTGGGCCGGCAATGCCATCGTTGGCAAGATCGCAAGCGGCCACATTCCGGCGTTTACCCTGTCTTTTTGGCGTTGGGCCATCGCCTTGATCATAATTCTGCCTTTCGGATTCCGTGCCGTGTGCCGGCAGTGGAATTTTTACCGGAACAATTGGAAGTTCTTACTAGTGACCGCTTTTCTGAGCGTCACAGTTTATAACACCTTTCAATATTGGGCGCTGAATTGGACGTCGGCGATTAACGTCGGCATCATCAGCGCTTCGTTGCCGATCATCATCTTATTGTTAACGACATTGACTGGCCACGAAAAACCCAACGCGTATCAATACGGTGGCGCTTTTTTGGCTGCAGTGGGGGTGCTCTATGTCATCAGCCGTGCTGACATCGAGGTTCTGCTCAATCTCAGTGTGAATGTCGGGGACGGCTTGATTCTGGTTGCAGTACTCGGTTGGGCGGTGTATTCAGTACTCCTCAAGCGTTTGCCCGAAGATATCGACCAGGTTGGCCTTTTGACGATGCTGATCATTTTGGGTATCACCGGCATCATTCCGTTTTATGCCTGGGACTTGATTCATGGGAAAACCTTTGTGTTGGACCGCGCTGCCGTGCTCATATTGGGCTACGTAAGTATTTTCCCTTCCGTTTTGGCCTACGTGTTTTGGAATCGTGCGGTTCATGCTGGTGGCGCAAACCTGGCAGGTCTATTCGTCAATTTGGTCCCGGTATTCGTTACCGTGTTGGCAATTATTTTTTTGGGGGAACGGTTGGCGATCTTTCACCTCGTCGGTATCAGCTTAATATTCGCCGGTATCTACGTAGCGACCCGGCTGGCGAATCGCCACGTGGAACGAGACGCTTGAGCCATGCGGGCTTTCGCTTTGTCACTGGGATTGGGCAGGCCCGCTATACGCCAGGCAGTCAGGTAGTTTACGAACAGTTGTTTGACTGTTTCGCCGGTCGTAATTTTGGGACCGACAAACACGGCGCATCAGGGGGACAGCGCCGAATGTTTGATAATAGTTGTGGATAAAATGGGTGATCGGCCAGTGTATCGGTTGCAAGGGGTTTCGATATCTCCACCGCGCACCACAAAACGCCCCCCGTATCTCTGCAACGGTTGGGGCGCCTGTTTCTTATACTGCTCCTACCGATCCCCGCCAGTGATGTCGATATCAACGATCACCTGAACACGCACTTTCTCGCCCGCGTGGCGGGGTAGGCACGCAAACCAGCTGGCCACGCGCGGCGTAAGCTATTTTTTGGCGACGTCCCTGAGGAATAGACCGATCTTCTCGCCTCTCCTGCGGCCCTTTCCAGTCCGTCGCGAAACCTTGCCGTCTGTACGGTGCAAATCCCGACGATCGGGTTTTCCACGGCGTTCCTTTCTGCGGCGCTCAGAACCAGAATACTTAGACGAAAGAACTATCCGTTCCCTCGGGTTTGCACGGTTTCGATCTTCGCGTTCTACCATATCTCACCCCCACAGTGAGACTCTCTAATTACTCGTGATATCCGGATAATGCAATAGTTTCTGGTCAATCGCCGTTGCATATAGATGACGACAGACTCAGCACACTGCGTATACTTTGGGTACCTCATCTGCTCCCGGTGTTAAGGCTCGGAGGCTGATTGAGACCCATTAACAAAGTGTAGCCGCAATAATCCATAGGACCAACAATGACACGAGGCCGGTGTGTGATGCTCCACACTGACTAACCTCTCTGTTCCCTCGCCTGGTCTATACTGATCGTTAGTAGTTCTTTCGGGTAGGGGTAGTAGTTCCGGCCATCGCCGGAACTTAATTCCTTAGCAGTTGTGTTGTCCCGCCTTTCGGATAGGTGGGGTAGTGGGTCGGTGGTCGACCCGTGTCGGCCGCCGGCCTTTTTTTTAAAACCGCCAGCGCCGGGATAGGCACCTGCTTCGCCACCAAAAGCTTTTTGCCACGTATTGACCGAATTCCTCATTCCAAACCTATTTTTTGCTCTTCTTATTGCCGACTTGGTGCACTATACGGGCTGGAGCAACGGACCCTCGTCAGCGCCGCAAAATTCAGCCGCAGCGCAATTGAGCACCACGGCACTCAACGGCGTTGGTGCCGGGATCGCCTGATCACCAAGACTGGGTTGGGCGCGGGCTCCTCGCTGTGTGCGTGGGTTGCCGGACAAAAGGTTTACTGTATACGTTAACGGCGGGCAACTGGCATGTTCAACCCTGATTAGCGGGACGAACGGGCTCGCACGCACCTTCGCTGTTGACTTCAACACGCGGGCGGTCCCAGATCCCCTGACGCCGCAACTCTATCAAGGAGTCATCCACGAACGCCTCGAAGGACGAAAGGCCGCCGGTCTTCTTGACCATGACTTTTCCGTCGACCCGTATCTCGGCGCTGACCAGGCGATCGCCGCAGTAGTTACCGATTGCTTGAACAAATTTACCGCTGGTGACGTTGCCGCACCCGGCAAAACCCTGTCTCTTGATCTTGATGGTTTGAATACCGTAACGTTTCAGTGCCCTGCTGGCGTAGGGCAGCGCCCCATCAAAGCCGTAACGGATAATAGCGGACTCCACTGCCGCTGAAGCACTTGCTTTTTCTTCAACAGACAGATCGTCACCTTCGACAAAGACGCTACCGGTCACGAGTTGACAGTTTTCATATACCCCCACCATCGTTGCGTCCGCCCCATGCGAGGGAGACGCTGACCAAGTCACAATAGCGAGCATCAACGCAGACAGTTGCGGTAGCGAGTTTCGTGTTGTCATAGCTCGACCCCTACTCGGTCAGTTGAGCAATTAACCCAGTCGGCGAGCATTCATGATATCCGACTCCACCAAGATGATTCCACTTTGGTGTAGTCCAACCGCTCGCCAGGGCAGTTCACCGATAGACCAGCTTCGCTGGTGATACTGCCCAACGAGGCTGGTGGTCTATCGACCGGTTACCGCTATGGTATCTGGTTTTGGGCAAGGATCGCCATTTTTACGGGTCATGCGTGCCACGCGCTGTCCTGGTAGCACGCATCCCGCCGCGAGAACCGGTATGACTCGTCAAAGTTGTAGGTCTCTTTTAAACTGCAGCCACCAACACTAACCGGTCGGCGTGGTGAGCAGCTTGGGATAATGAGTCGTTTGGGCAGGTATGGTGGCGAAATCTAGACGCCGGCGTGGCGGTTTCGGCCGCGTGATGTTGAAACTCGTAGCGGTCGCGATTATCGGCTCCGTAGCTGTGGTGTGGGTGCTGCGCTGGTATCCGCCACCCACCACCGCCTTTATGCTACGGACTCAGTATTTTTCCGGTAACGGTGATGCTGGGATTGAGCACCGCTGGGCTCCTTGGGGGCGGATTTCTCCCTATGTGGCGCTGGCGGTGATGGCCGCCGAAGACCAGAAGTTTCCTCAGCATTGGGGTTTTGATTTCCAACAGATAAGGAGCGCCGTGCAAGAAAACAAACAGCGAACTCATGCGCGCGGGGCCAGTACTATCACCCAGCAAGTAGCCAAGAACTTGTTTCTATGGCCCGGCCGCAGCTACTTGCGCAAGGGGTTGGAGGCGTATTTTACTGTGGTGCTAGAGTTGCTGTGGCCAAAGCAACGCATTCTCGAGGTCTACCTGAACATTGCCGAGTTCGCGCCTGGCGTATTTGGGGTGGCGGCGGCGAGTGCGCGCTACTTCGCGAAATCAGCAGCCGGTTTGAACGCCAACGATGCCGCGCTATTGGCCGCGGTGTTGCCTAATCCGCGCAGGCTCAAGCTCAGCCGGCCGTCCCCGTACTTGCGCGACCGGGCGCAGTGGATTCGTAAGCAAATGGACCAACTCGGCGGCGTGAGTTACTTGAATACCCTATACGGGCTCAACGCAGCGACCGGATCCGAGCTGCGGCAGCAGGGACGCCGCCGCACGACACCGCCCTGAAACCGCCGTAATCTCACTTTGCACCGCAGGGAGGCGATGTTGCTCCGACATCCTGTTGGTGCGGGGTTCTTCCTCAACCTGTCGGAGCGGACTTGCCCGCTCCGACAAATACCCTGTGTCACAAGAGTCGAGAAACAGCCTTTTCGGCGCTCTACACCGCTTGCAAGACTCCACTACAAAATTTCTTTTGTCAGTGTAACCACAAATAGCAAGTGCAAGAGTATCAGCTCACTTTTTTCGGAGCAGAAGTTGCGCATAGCGGTAATGGACCCCCGCGAACAGTGTGCTGGCCAGCAGTTCTGCTAACTCCTCCATGCTGATGTATAGCCGGTAGAGGTTCCAGCTTCGGCTGGAGACGTAACCCCTGGTGCTCAAAATATCCGCTTCCCGGGTTTCCAGGATCACCGAGCCTGCCAGTAATAAGACCGCCAGGGCAACCACAAGAAGCAGTGATGTGTGCTGTTTGAAACGGGTGTAATAAAAGAAGAAACAGGCTGCTCCGATCAATAAGAGGAGAGGAGAAAAGAGCAGTCCCCAAAGCAGACTGTCGCTTTCCTCGGTTGCATCGAACGTGTTGCGAATGGCATCGCCGGGTGAATGGGCCAACAGCCAGTTGGTGAGTGTCTCATGAATCTGGGCGGTTTCGTCTATTGACATGGCCAGCATTAGCACCGCTGCCAGAAGCCAGCCCCAGCGAAAGGGTATCGTTTCTTGATTTGCAAGGCCCTTTTCCAGGCTGAAACACCAGAACGCTATGCCCGCGGCCAGAGTGAACTTGAGGCTGGAGTACCAGGTCGGCAGATTGGCCTCTTTGTCCAGATCGAACAGGTCCCCTAAATATTCATGACCAGATAATACGAAATGCAATGCGAAGATCAGCAGATCCAGTCCGATAAAGATTGTAAAAAAACGACGGGAATTGAACATCTCTACGGTGTTGATCGATAGGTTGCCCTAATGAGATCGTTCATCTCGGATATAACCCGCCTTGCGCAGCTCTTCCAACATCTTCTGACTCATATCTTGGTAATCCGTCAGCTCCATCTCCTGCTGGGTTGACAGCAATTCTTGCACTCGCTTCTGGAGTTTCTGCGCCATCTCCGGCTGTTCTTGAAAAATGTTGTCCTGTTCCATGGGATCGTTTTGCAAGTCGAACAGCCAGTGTCTTATTTCTTGCTCGTGGTTCTTATTAATCAATTTGAAACTGCGGGTTCGGATCCCGGTGTAGGTATCACCGTAGGGCAGTTCCTGGAAAAATATGGCATCTCTGCCGGGAAGCCGGGGGTTGCGCATCAAGGGAAGTAAGGAATGCCCGGTAAACCAGGGCAATTGATCGTATCCCAGCATTTCCAGCAAGGTTGGCATGACATCAACAGTGGAGACCAGTTGTGGCAGACGCAGCCCGGAATCTACACCCAGCGATGTCGTGGGTTTGATGATGAGTGGAATGCCAAGCGATTGATCAACATGACGGCCGGTATGTCCTGGGTGATTTGGCTCGATGGTGCCTTGTGCCTGTTCGAAGAAAAGTTCTCCGTGATCTGCGAGTAGTATGATGTTGGTGTCATCGTATACACCCGCATGGCCAAGAAACTCGAATATCCGCTTCAGATAGTCGTCGACCATGCGGATTTCTCCGTCATAGAGGGCGATCATCTGGGTCTGTAGTTCCGGGTTCATCCTGCCGTTGTACCACACCTTCTTTATTTTGTTGGAGCAGCGGATATTGAAGTCGTCATGGCCCGGTATTACATGATCGTGCGGCACGTCCATGAACAGGCCGTCGTAAGGAGAAGGGGGATCGAAGCTGTCGTGTATATTCTGGACGTGTAGCCAGAGCATGAATGGTTTCTTTTTTTCAATCGGCTGCTCATTCCATTTTTTTATCCAATCCAATGCCGCCAAGAGACCCCTTGTTTCTACGGCCAGGTCTTTTTTTGCATGTTTGTGACTGGGAACATCATGGCGCTCGAATGTCGCGAAGCCCTGATCCAATCCGGATTCCCGGCCGATGGCGTAATAGCCTATGTAAGCGGCGGTATCATAGTTATGCGCCTGGAGAAACTCAGCCAGGGTCAGAAACTTATGATTCAGTTTCCGTCCATTGTCCACCAAGCCATGTTCAAACGGGTAGAGTCCGGTGAACATCGTGGCATGAGATGGTGCGGAGTTCGTGGCCACCGTGAAGACCTGTTCAAAGACCACGCCGTCTTTCGCTACCGCATCCATGGCCGGTGAGGTATCCCGGTCATATCCGTAGCTATTGAGATGATCCTTACGGGTAGTGTCGAGGGTAATCAGCAGCAGGTTTGGCGGCGTAATCGGGCCGGTCGATATCTTCTGAGTATTCGTACCCATCAGCATTTGCAGCAGCCACACGCTCATGCCGATTGCCAGCACCAGAAAAGAGGCAGCGATCAACAATATCCAGCGGTTTCGTTGGTTGTCGGTTGTATCAGGCATCAGGTGTTTGGACTTTATAGCCTTTCCAAAGTTTGCGTTTATCTACTTTGCCGTTGGCGGTCACCGGCATCTGTTCCCGATGCTGCAGCATATACATCGGGAATTGTGGTGCCAACAAGCGCTAGCGTTACGATCTATTCCGCATCCGGCCCGGGGGCCGCTGCACGAAACTGCCCTAAAACCTGCGTACTCTCACTTTGCATCGCAGGGAAGCGATGTTGCCCCGACATCGTACCCGCGTTGTCGCGCGCAAACACCGTGAAAGCCGAACAACCCAGGTAAAAACACGACACCACGAGCCATGATCCTAAAGATTACGTCGCAACGCTGATTACGCAACCGAAAGAACAGGCCAGAGGGACGTTTTCGGGCTTTTTCCCCGCAATGAACCGATGGCTTTTACTTCTTATGCGGTTCTTCCACCATGATCTACGATCCACCGCCCACCTCCACTCCGGAGACCCGTTAGAGTTCAATACCGAACGCCTTCAAAAACAGGCGCCAGGCGTCGCCCTGGGTGCCGCCGCGGCAGTCTTTCATGAAGATATGGAGCAGCGCGAAGAACTGTAAGGTGCAATAGGCAGCAACGACGTCGAGGATGATGCGCGCGTCCAGGGTCCACGGCTTGCGCCTCGATTTCTTCTGTAGGAGATAAAGCTCGGTCAGCGAGATCCCGGCCCCCAGCAGGAAGAAATATGGCCACGTCTGAAACATGTCGCCGAAGTGCTCGAAGCGCATGCCGTGGTAGTACATCTCCTCGGTCATGTGACCCCAGATGAGATTGGCGGCGCCGACCGAGGCCATGGTGGCGAACACGATCCGGGTCCGGGTATGGCGCTTGAAGAAGCGGAAGAAGACCGGATAGTAGAACGCGCGCACCAGAAACTCCCGGTAGTGAAAGGTGAACCGCGGCCAGAAGCTCACCAGGTTGGTGGCCATCCACGGCTTGTTGAAATAGGGGTCGATGCGATAACCGCAGATCCGCCACAAGCCGACCTTGAAGTGCACCACGCCGCCCCACAGCAGCAGCCAGCGGAACAGATCGAGGAAGGTGGTGAGCAGCACCGAGGGTGTGTCCACATCGCCGCCGCCCACGAAGTCGCACACCATGCGGCGCGTGCGGCCGGCATAGACCGAGAAGCCAAGGTCGTCGAGCACGCCGGCGACGGCGTATCGGATCCAGTCGCCGAATACCAGGTAGATCAGTGCGATGCCCCACAGCCGTAGGCCGTCCATGATCAGCTTGTTCTTCTCCTCGCTCAGGAAGTTGTTGTTGGTATAGGCATACCCCTGGCCGATGGTTACGCCCCAGGTCCAGTTGGGCAGGGCCCCGGGATGCAGGAAGACGGAGAGGTACGCGAGCGGCGCGACGTCCTTCGGAACCAGGCCGTCCTTGTAGTCCACGTGATACATGATCAGCCGCTCCCAGTGCCAGAAGAACAGCAGGATGCCGATGGGCAGTGCCCAGGCGTCGCCGGCGAGGCCCTCGAACAGCGCGCCGGCGAAGACCAAGATGATCGCCGATTGAACGGCGACGGTGCGCAGCGGTACCGCGATCGCCTCGCGCTCCAGCAGCGGTCGCAGGCCGAAGCGGAAGGCGAGCGCCGCGACCACGCCCCAGGCCGCCATCCCCGGCAGCGCGCCGACCAGGGTCGGGCTCGATGGCGCGAAAGCGAGGTAGGCCAGCAGGCCCGGCATGCTCCCATAGGCCAGGGCGCGGCGGCCCGATGGCGGATGCAGGGTGAGGTACACCAGCCAGTGCGCGAACACGAGTCCCGCCGTGGCGCGCGGGCCGTACAGGACCAGCAGCCCGATCAGAAACCAGAACACCAGAGCCTGCCGTTTCCGGCGCAGCGGCAGGAAGTAGGCGCACAGAAAGGCGGCGGCTGCGACCGCGAACAGGATCAGGCGCTCGTCATCGTTGTTGAAGATCCGGGTCTTGGGGATGCGTATTTCGCTGTCGACGTTGTGGTCGTCGTCAAAGACATGATCCATGTGCAACCCGAGATTCTCGGCCAGCGCCTGGGGCCTGGGCAGATCGAAGACGTCCGCCACGTGGGTGAACAGGTACGCGTAGAGCGCCAGCACCGCGAGCACCGCGAGGACCGGGCCCGGCCGGTGAGTCCGGGCATTCTCGAGTTGTTGCTCCGGCGTGACCGGGCCGCCGCTTAGGAGAGTTGTCACCGGCAGGTTATGGGTCGAGTTTGCCGGCTACGAAGTCAGTGAGGCGATCGATGCTCTGAAAGTTTTCGGCGCGGATGTCGGCGCGCGTCACGTCCACGCCGAAGCGGCTCTCGAGGAACAACGTGGTGTTGACGATCCCCAAGGAATCCACCAGCCAGTTCTGTAGCAGGTCCGTGGATGCGGTCAACTCCACCCCCGGATTAGGGAACTCACGCCGGAAGAAGTCCTCGAGCTGAGCCGAGATCGTCGCCCTGTTCATGGGTGTGGCCTCGTGGTTCACGCGCCGCCGCTCAGGCACCGCCACCATAGTCCTGCCATATCCGGCGGCGATCGATCTTGCCGTTGGGCGTTGTCGGGATCGCGGGCAGCAGGTGAAAACGGCGTGGAAGCATATAGGGGGGTAGCTGCTCGGCGAGGCGGCGACGGGGATCGGACAGCTCCGCCCCGTTTGTCGAGCAGTAAAAAGCGATCAACTCCTTGTGCTCGGTATCGTAGTGTACCGCGCTCTGGGTCACGCCGTGCAGGGACTCAAGGGCGTGCTCGATGTCCTCGAGCTCGATCCGATAGCCCATGTGCTTGATTTGATTGTCCTTGCGTCCGGTCATGTAGATGAGGCCGTCGTCCGCGGACCGATAGCCGAGGTCCCCGGTCTTGTAGACGATGTCGTGGTAACGTCGGTGCTCCGGGTTCTGGATGAAGACCTCGGTGGTGCGCTGCGGGTCGTTCCAATACCCGAGTGCGACACCGGCCCCCGCCACACAGATCTCCGCATGCGCGCCGCCGTCCGGCACCGGCTCTCCGCGCTCGTCGACAAAGATGATACGCGTGTTCGCGCACGGCACGCCCAGCGGCACCGCCCGAAGGCTATCAATCTCCTCGCCGAATATCCAGTAGATGGCATCCACGGTGATCTCCGTGGGACCGTAGAGGTTCGACAGTAACGCATGCGGGAGGCGCTGACGCAGATATTTCAACGTGTTGACCGGCATCGGCTCTCCTGCGAACAGGATCTTCCTGAGATCAGGCAGTGCGTATTCGGCCAGCAGATCCAGGCTCGCGATGTTTGCGAACACCGACGGCACAAAGAAGATCAGGCTGACGCGCTCCTCCTCGAGGTAGTCCAACATCTCGGGGAGGAACAGAAAACGCTCGGGAGGGATCAGGTGCAACGTGCAGCCTTTCGCGAACGTGAGGTACAGATCGAGAACAGAGTTATCGAAGAACAGCGGTGCTTGATTGCCGATGACCTCGGTCTCCGATACGCGGTACGTGGTCGCCGCCCAGTCGATGTAATCGATAACCGATGCATTCGAGATCGTGACGCCCTTGGGTGTCCCGGTGGTGCCGGACGTGAAGATGATGTACAGGGGATCGATGCTGTTTCGCGCATTGAGGGCTGCCCGGACGCGCTCCTCCGCCATACCGTCGCCTGTAGCCGTCGCATCGACACTGTGGCCGTCCACGTGAAGGCCGGACTCGTCGCGTCCGATGATGTGGTGCTCACCGAGTGTGTCCAGCATCCGCCGGCGCCTGGCGGCTGGTGTTGCCGGATCGAATGGGACATAGATTTGCCCGATCAGCTGTACCGCGACCAGCGCGACCACCGCGTCGACGCACTTGGGCAGGTCGATGACGATCGGCACATCGCGTCCGTCGACGGCGCGCCCGAGGTGATGGGCCAGCGACAGCGCCCGGCGCCACAGCTCGGCGAAGGTTACGTGGCCGTCGGCATCGACGATCGCCGCCTTGTCGGAAAACCGATCCTTGGTATGGATCAGATACTCGATCGCCAGTCTCTGCATTGCTCCGCAAGGTTTATAAGGTTTATAGAGAATCAGTTTTCATTGTATATCACCGCTCATAACCGACCGACCTCGTGATAGCGACGCGCGGTCCAGGTGACCAAGGAAAGCCACACAGCCCCAGACGGCCGTGGCCGACCGGCACTGTTGAATAGATCCGGCAGGGCGCCGAAGACCACCGGCGACACCGCGCCAGCACCTAAGTCTGTTGTTCCGAAACGCTATCGAGTGCTCCCGCCGCGCGCTGATGCAGGTCCGATCCCTGGTACCGGCGGTTCCAGAAGATTCACAACGCTGCCTTTCATGTCATGCTCCGATTGATCCAGCGTGATCAGGAAGCGATTGCGTTGGGTGCGCGGATTCTCCAGGTAGGGCCGTATCTGAAACAGCGCGAGCTCGCCCTGGCGGAAGCCAAATTCCACGTCCGCCGGCACCGGGTTCCCCGCATCGTCCCTCAGGTCCGGGTAGTGATCGGGCAGTCCGCGCGCGAACTCGACCAGGCGGCGGATCTCGCCTTCGTCGAGCACCGCGTCGCTGCCGCTCGCCGCGATCTTATCCAACCCCCCGTCCGCTCGCAGTACACGTTTGCGCGGCGCGGTGGCCTGCGCCAGCAAGCGTATGCGTCCAGAGGGCATGTCGATTCTCAGCTCTTCCGCGGCTTGCCCGGCCACCGCGCCGCCGATACCTTCGTTCACGGCCACCGATAGCGTGTCCGAACTTCCCGTATCAATATCGCTGGTGACCAACACTCCCGATTTTTCCACCGGCACGCTGCGCATCAACACTACCGAGGGATAGACATGTTCCGGTGTCTGCATGTGTCCCTGCCGCCAGGAATAGGCGCGCTCGCTGAACGGTGACGCCCAGACCCGAACGATCGCGTCCACGACAGTCTCGAATCCGACGACATGCGGCACGGTCAGGTTCAAGCCGGCGCCGTTGAACCCGGGCAGATCCTCCACATTGGTATCGCTGCGGACGAAAACACCATAACTGCCGTCGGCCCCGAAGGTCCTCCGCATCGCTGCGCGGAGTTCCTTGAGAAACGCCTCGCCGAGATCCAGCTCGAGGATCCAGTTCCGCACCTTGGATAGAAACTGTGCCGTGGCCGCACGCCGCTGCTGCGGGTCCGCGCCCATGCGCGCAAGCGTGTGATACTGCGACTGCATCCATGCGAACATCGTCGGTCCATGCGGCCACGCCTCGCGATCGAGCTGATCGCGGAACACCCCGAAAGGAATTAGAAGGGCTGGTGCCACGGTGCCAGGAAAGCGGCGCTTGAGTTCGGCCAGGTGAGCCGCTTTGGGGCCCACCACGCGCCCCGAGTCCACGGCTCGGATCCCGTCCAGCGTCAACAGGCGCTGGGTCTTGAGATCGAGTTTTTTCAGG
>CAMYNX010000096.1 GCA_947259875.1 uncultured Gammaproteobacteria bacterium
GAAGCCGACCACCCGGCCCCGGCTATCACGGATTGGAAACATGATCCGGTTGCGAAATCGGTCGTAAAACGAACCGTCTTCTTTCTTGACCAGCAATCCAGCAACCGACAACAGTTGCCGCCGCTTACTCTCGGTTCCCAGCGAATGGAGCAGGTTGTGCCAGCCGTCTGGTGCATAGCCGACACCAAACTCCGCCGCGATCTCTCCGCTCACCCCGCGAGCCTTCAAATAGCGAATCGCCGCGTCGGCGTTCGGATGTTTTCGTAATTGATAGCGGTAGTACTGGTCTACTTCATCGACGAGTGTCAAAAGATCCAGGCTTTTTTGCTTGACCTCGGGTCCCGAGGTATCCGTAGGAAGCTCGAGGCCTACCCGCACTGCAAGGTTTTCAACTGCCTCGCGAAAGTCCATATGTTCGAATTCCATCAGGAAGCCGATTGCAGTTCCGTGCGCGCCGCAACCAAAACAATGATAAAACTGTTTATCGGAGCTGACCGTGAATGACGGGGTGCGCTCTTCATGAAACGGGCAACAAGCCTTGTATTCCTTACCGGCCTTTTTCAACGGCACCCGACCGTCGATGACATCGACGATATCTACTCGCGCAAGCAACTCATCAATAAATCCCTGGGGGATTTTGCCGGCCATGATTCGATTGGGGGCTAAATGTTGAAAGTATAAATGACCATTGGGATTGGAATCGTTTCAGACTTTACACCCCGAACTCACTACTTTGAACTTATTGCGAGGTTCTAGCCCACATTTCTCCCCAGACGCCCTGCCCTAATTCATGTCTATACAGGTAAAGAGACTCGCAGCGTCTGTTCCAGGAATTGACGCCACTCGATTTTCCAGGTTGCTTGGCAAGAATAGGCGCGGGGCTATCCCGGCCCTGGCTGGTTCTCGCACATCTGTACTGGGCCTTCACTCGACCATAGCCCGCTCTGGGGCTCCAGGCGCAGCGCTTGTCCTCGCACAGCAGGGGGCTCAGCTGCACGAGTCCTGCGCCAGCATCCGAGTCCGGTGAGAAATGCGGGCTCGGCTATGGTCCTAAGCTTGCAGCAAGGATTTAACTTTTTGGCTTACGGTTGCCATATCCGCCCGTCCCTGTACCTTCGATTTCAGTATCCCCATCACTTGGCCCATGTCCCGAATGGTGGTGGCGCCGGTTTCGGCAATGGCGGCACGCACCAGCGTCTCAAGGTCAGATGCCTCGAGGGGCTCGGGTAGATACACCTTCAGGATATCGATGTTGTGCTGTTCCTTGTCCACCAGATCCTGGCGGTTTCCCGCCTGAAACTGGGTTGCCGCATCCTGACTTTGTTTGATGAGCTTCTGGATCACCGACAACACGCTCGGGTCATCCAGCTCGGTGCGTTCGTCTATTTCACGGCGTTGAATGGCGGCCCTGAGCATGCGGATCGATTCGAGCCTAACCCTGTCCTTGGCGCGCAACGCCGCCTTCATATCGTCCTCGATACGAGTCTTCAGGTTCATGATGCTGCTGGAAGGTGCGAACGGAGCTTTAGTATGCGCGGTGCTGACGGACGCGTTCGCGATAGGAGCGTTTGAGTTCCCGTTTGCGGGCAGCGGCTGCTTTGCGCTTGCGAACGGTGGTGGGCTTCTCGTAATGTTCGCGCCGCCGCATCTCGCTAAAGACACCGGCTTTTTCGCAAGCACGGCGGAACCGGCGCAAAATCACGTCGAACGGTTCGTCCTGTCTGACTTTAACTTGGGGCATAGAATCGAATTCCTCGTAAATTTGCCCTTCATTCGCTGAAGGGGCGCGCAATTCTAAAGTAGCCGGAAACCAGTGGCAAGTTTTCGCGACCTCGAGGGAGCCAGAGCAGACGCCTCGCGAAGCGTTTAGAATCGCCCTATGAGAGTACTGGGGATCGAGACATCTTGCGATGACACGGGTGTTGCCGTCTACGACGGCGACCGAGGCCTGCTCGCCCATCGTCTGTACTCGCAGATAGAGATACATGAGCAATACGGCGGTGTGGTGCCCGAGCTGGCTGCCCGTGACCACATTCGCAAGCTATTGCCGCTGGTGCGGGCGGTGATGCAGGCAGCGCGAACCGAACGGGGAGATGTCGACGGTATTGCCTATACCGCGGGCCCCGGCCTGGTGGGTGCATTGTTGGTGGGCGCTTCACTGGGCCGCAGCCTGGCCTGGTCCTGGGATGTGCCGGCGCTGGGGGTGCACCACATGGAAGGCCATCTGTTGGCGCCAATGCTCGAGTCGCGGCCACCGGAGTTTCCCTTCATCGCATTATTGGTATCAGGTGGCCACACGTTGCTGGTCGATGTCGACGGCCTCGGCCAGTATCGCATTCTGGGTGAATCACGTGACGATGCCGTCGGTGAGGCGTTTGATAAAGCGTCTAAGCTGCTGGGATTGGGTTATCCCGGCGGCCCGGCCGTCGCCGCCGCCGCCGAGGACGGTGATCCACAGCGGTTCCGGTTTCCGCGGCCGATGACCGATCGACCGGGCCTGGATTTCAGTTTTAGCGGCCTGAAGACCTTCACTCGCAATACGGTGTTGGCGCATACCCTGGACCGGCAGACGCTGGCGGACATTGCCTGCGCGTTTCAGGATGCCGCGGTCGACACCTTGGTGATCAAGTGCCGCAGAGCGCTGCGGCAAAGCGGTCGTGAGCGGCTCGTAGTCGCCGGTGGCGTGGGGGCAAACCAGATGTTGCGCCAGCGCCTGCGTAGCATGGTCGAACAAATGGGTGCGCATGTATTCTATCCGCGACCCGAGTTATGTACCGATAATGCGGCGATGATCGCGTATGTGGGATACCGGCGCTTACGAGCAGGTGAGCACGATTCGTTACAAATCAAAGTACGGGCGAGATGGTCGTTGGCGACCTTGAAACCAGTTGGCAGCGGTAGTTAGCCCGCATACTGCGCTAAGACGCCGCGCCGTTATTCATGGTTATACACTGGGGAGACCCGCAGCGTCTGTTCAAGGAAATAGCGACATTCAATGCTCCACGTTGCTTGGCAAGAATAGGGGCGGGACTATCCCGGCCCTGGCTCGATCTCGAGCGTCTGGACTTGTGCTTCACTCAGACGCCGAGATGCCCGACCCTGCGACTTCGCGCAGGACAAGTCCCTTCGCCATCATCCGGGATCCTTGGTGCGATATGCGCTTAGGGATTGGCGCCGAATTTTATTTTGTCCTCCCTGCCCGCGGCGAGCCGCTGGATGTTGCCGCGGTGCCGCCAGAAAAGCAGCGCGGCCAGCACGACGCTCATTAACATATATGGGGTGCCCGGCAATAATTGCCAGGCGAACAATGGCGAAAGCGCGGCCGCCAGCAACGCCGCCAAAGAGGAATATCGGCTGACCACGGCGGTCACCAACCAGGTGACGATCAGCGCCAGGCCCATCCAAGGATTCAATGCGAAATAGACGCCAAGCGCGGTGGCGACGCCTTTGCCGCCGCGAAAGCCAAAAAACAACGGATATAAATGGCCGAGATAGGCCATGGTTGCGACCAGGGCCAATATCAGCGCATCGTCGGTAACACTGCGCGCGAGCAACACCGGGATAACGCCCTTCAATACGTCACCCAGCAGAGTCACGGCGGCGGCGGTCTTGCCGCCGGAACGCAGTATGTTAGTGGCTCCAGGATTCCCACTGCCGGTGGTGCGGGGATCCGGCAGGCCGCAGGCCTTAGCGACAACGATCGCGCTGGAGATCGAGCCGAACAGATAGGCGAGAACGGGAAGGATCCATTCCATCCCCGCTATTTGAGAGATTCGACCGCGTGTCGTCAAGCGCGATGTTCCCGCTGCAGTCGATTGCCCCGGTATACTTGGCGCCGGACAAAAGACATTGGGGCAAGATTTTGGATATTGTCTACCTGCACGGTCTGAAGGTCGAATGTGTGATTGGGGTTTGGGAGTGGGAGCGGCGCATCAAACAGACAGTCACCATAGATCTGGATATGGCCGCAGACATTCGGCATGCTGCCGCGTCAGACCGACTCGAGGACACGCTCAACTACAAGGCGGTGGCCAAGCGGTTAATTCAGTTCGTAGGAGATTCCGAGTTTCAATTGGTGGAGACGCTGGCGGAAAAGATCACCGAGCTGTTATGTGCTGAGTTCTCGATTTCGTGGTGTCGGGTTCGTATCAATAAACGTGGCGCCGTGCGCGGCGCCAGTGACGTTGGCGTCATTATTGAACGTGGCCAAGCGGAATAATGCCGCGCGTCTACCTCAGTATCGGCAGTAACATTAACCGCGAGCATAATCTGTGTTCGGCGGTGGCGGTGTTGCGTCAACAGTTTGGCAGCTTGATGATTTCCCCGGTTTACGAAAGCCAGCCGGTCGGTTTCGAAGGCGATGATTTTTATAACCTCGTCGTCGGATTCGACACCGATCGGTCTGTCGACGAAGTGAATGTTATGTTGCGTGGTATCGAGGATGCCCACGACAGGGTTCGTGGCGGCGAGAAATTCGCCCCCCGGACCTTGGATCTGGATGTATTGCTCTATGGTGATATGATTGATCATAATCCGCCCCGCGACATCCCACGGCGCGAAATCACGCAACATGCATTTGTTTTAAAGCCGTTGAGTGATATTGCCGGGTCCTTGCAGCACCCGGAAACTGGCGAGGCTTTTGCCGACCTATGGCGGCGGCGTGGCGATCAGTTACCGCCGCTCACCCCCGTCATCATCTCCTTTTAGCCGCGGGCTAGGCCCGGATATTGCACCAAGGATCCCGGAAGCTGGCGAAGAGATCGGGCGGCTGAACCCCCTGCTGTGCGGGGACAAGCGCCGCGCTGGAACGAAACCCATAGCTGGCTATGGGTTGAGTGAAGCGCAAGTGCAGGCGTTCGAGATCGAGCCAGAGCCGGGATAGGCGATGGCCGGGCTACAGTCGATCGTATTATCTCTATAGATCAAGTTGATAGCGTCCTTTTTCGCCGCCTTGGCGCAATATTCGGGCTAGTTCAGGGCACCACGCTCCGTCCGCCATCTACGGCGATGACTTGTCCGGAACTGAAGCCGGCGTCACGGATGAGAAAGACCACCGCCGCGGCGATCTCGGCTGGTGTTCCCATGCGTTTTAGCGGGGTGCGGGCGATGATGCGCTGTTGGGACACTTCGTCGGCATCGTTTTCCGGCCACAAGATGGCTCCGGGCGCGACGGCGTTGACGCGCACCGATGGCGCCAGATCGCGTGCCAAGGCGCGGGTGAGCATGATCAATCCCGCCTTGGCGGTGCAGTAGATGGGATGCGACTTGAGCGGCCGGTGGCCATAGATATCCACGATGTTGACGATGCAACCATGGTATTCGGCCAACAGGGACGCAGCCGCTTGGGATAGGAAGAACGGCGCTTTGAGATTGATCGTCATCAGGTCTTCCCATTGTTGCTCGGTCGCGTCTTTGATCGGGGTGGGGTAGAAAGTGGAGGCGTTATTAATCAGCGCGTCCAAACGACCGAAGGTATGGACGGTCTCGAGCATGATCTGCTCCGGGGCTGTGGCATCGGCGAGATCGCCGTGGACCGATGCCGCAGAATCAGAACGTGATGTGTTCAGCTGGGACAATAGAGCGTTGCCATCTTCTCGCGAAGAACGATAATGGATCATGACGCGCATGCCTTCTTTGTGAAGCCGGCACGCAATTTCCCTGCCAATGCGTCGTGCACCCCCTGTTATCAGTGCAACCTTGTCGGTAAGCGGGTTATCTTGCATTATCCGGAATCCCGTTTTCACTAGTCCAAAAACAATACAGGCTTTAATAATGTATCTCCACCTGATCCATAAGTTTTATGGTATTGCCCTTGAACCGTAACTCGGGATTGGAGCGACTGCCGCCGCTCAGCGACGAGGAGCAACGGCATAGCGAGGAACTGACTCGCCTGATCGCGGATGAAATCGAACAAGCCGGCGGAATAATCGAGTTCAGCCGGTATATGGAGTTGGCCTTGTACTCGCCGGGGTTGGGTTATTACGCATCCGGACGGCAGAAGTTTGGCGAGGCCGGAGACTTCGTTACGGCGCCAGAGTTGGGGAATCTTTTCGCGCGCTGTGTCGCGCATCAGACTGTTGAGATCTTGAACCGACTCGGCGGCGGTTCGATCCTGGAGATCGGCGCCGGCAGCGGGGTGCTCGCTGCGGATCTGTTGACCGAGATGGGTCGGTTGGGTTGTTTGCCGGACGCCTACCTCATACTCGAGACCAGCGCTTCCTTGCAGGCCCGGCAACGCGAGACGCTGAGCAGACAAGGCGTCCTTGAACCGGAGCGGGTGGAATGGCTACAGGCGTGGCCCGAGGGTTTCCGCGGGATCGTCGTCGCAAACGAATTGTTAGACGCGTTGCCGGTGCAGCGATTTTGTGTCGCCGCAAACGGCATACATCTGGTGGGTGTCGGATGGGACGGCGCGAATTTCTTTGAAACCACGTTCGATGCGGCGGAACCTGGGCTGCGCGAGCGGTTTGAGGCATTCGACTTACCTTTGGGCTACATCTCCGAATGGCATCCCCAAGCCCATGCGTGGGTGCGGTCGGTGGCTGATACGATGGATGCCGGTGTCGTGCTCGTGATCGACTATGGTTTTCCAGCCCACGAGTTCTATCATCGGGATCGCGGTCAGGGCACCATGATGTGTCATTTCCGGCATCGTGCTCATGCTGATCCGTACATCAATGTCGGAGTCCAGGACATCACTGCGCACATCGATTTCTCCGCCATGGCAAGCGCGGGTCGGCAGGTTGGGTTGGAGGTGTTGGGTTATACCCAACAGGCGGCGTTCCTGTTATCGCTAGGGTTGGCACAACTTGCCGATCAAGAAGTACCCCAGTTAGCGGTTGACCGGGTGATGTTTGCGCAACAAATTAACAAATTGACGCATCCTTCGGAAATGGGAGAGCTGTTCAAAGTCATCGCACTGGGCAAAGGTATCGCACCGCCGTTGGTCGGGTTTCAATTATCCGATCATAGTGGGCGGCTGTAATGGAATGGATGCAAGCAATACTGCTGGCGGTTGTGCAGGGATTGACCGAGTTCCTGCCTATTTCCAGTTCTGCCCACCTGGTCCTGGTTCCGTATTTATTCGGATGGCGGGATCAGGGATTGGCGTTTGACGTAGCGGTGCACGTGGGCAGTCTGGTGGCAGTGCTCGCGTATTTTCGTCACCAGCTCGTTGATCTTGCGCAGGGATGGTGGCGGCAGGTAACGGGTAACGGTGAAAGCGAAGCCAGTCGCCTCGCCTGGGCGGTGTTGTTGGCCACCATTCCGGTAGCGCTGGTAGGTGGGGTGTTTTATGAATGGGTTGAGGCATACCTGCGTGATCCGTTGGTGATCGCGACAACAACCCTGGGGTTTGCCTTGTTACTCGGATGGGCAGACCGTAGTGGGTTGCGGACGCGGTCCGAATCCGACATCACCTGGCGCGACATAATCGTCGTGGGCTGTGCCCAGGCCCTGGCGTTAGTGCCCGGGACGTCACGAGCCGGTATTACGATCACCGCCGGCCTATGGGTGGGATTACGGCGCCGCGCGGCGGCGCGATTTTCGTTTCTGTTGTCGATTCCGGCGATTGCGTTGGCCGGTGGGCGCAAGACCTGGGATCTGATCATCGCTCCGAACTCTATTCCGTGGGTTCTCGTGCTCGCAGGAGCCGTGGTCTCCGGTGTGACCGCCTTTTTGTGTATCCACTGGTTCTTGAAACTGGTGGAACGGATTGGGCTGTCGCCGTTTGTCGTGTACCGGGTGGTTTTGGCGGTGGTTTTGTTTTGGATATATCTGTAGCGCGGCTGCAAGTGAGACTTCACAAAACAACAGCCAATGACCAACAAGGGCTGGAGTGACGGTTGGGCCGCAGGTCAACATCAGTCACTCGGGTCATATTGTTTTCTAATCTTTGCGATCGCCTCGCAACGCTGCCGATGGATCTCATCGCCGATGTCTTGTCCTTGTCGTCGCTCGGCAATGCTTCCAGTGTCCACTGACTTTGCGGCCTCGTGGTAACGGCGAAGTATGTCCGCCTGGGGATAATCACGATCTTCGTATCCGGTGCGCCCACGCATATCGGCCTCGCAGGCCAGTATGAACTGGTGCAAGCGGTCTGGATGTTGGTAAGCGCGCAACGCGTTGAGGAGGTTAATCACCGTCGATGGCTTGAGTCGCTCGATACGGTGGACCAAAAGATGGTGCTCGCAGACTGCCACGGCAAGATCGCGATATTGATTGGGCACCCGCAAGCGCGCACAGAAATCACGCACCAGTTTTACGCCGCGTCGCTCATGACGCGGGTGCCGGGGCCAGTCCGATTCTGGCGTAACGCACTTGCCGAGATCGTGAACCAATGCCGCGAACCGTACCTGCGGGTCATCGGTCAACTTGGCGGCCTGATCCACGACCAGCATGATATGCACGCCGCAATCGATCTCGGGATGGTATTGTCTCGGTTGTGGTACGCCAAACAGACAATCGAGTTCAGGAAAGATCCGCTCCAGGGCACCACAGTCGCGCAGCGTGTGGATGAATAGCGATGGCCGCGGTTCGCCAAGCGCCAAACGCAACTCATTCCACACGCGTTCCGGCACCAATGCATCGACTTCGCCGCTGGTTACCATATTGTGCATTAACGAGCGGGTTTCGTCGGCGACGGTGAAACCGTAACGCGCTGTAAAGCGCGCGACGCGCAATATCCGTACCGGATCTTCCGAAAAAGCATCGGAGACGTGACGCAAAATACCGTTGTGGAGATCATCCTTGCCGCCGAAGTAATCGATGAGCTGGCCGTCGGGGGCCTCGGCCATGGCATTGATAGTGAGATCGCGTCGCGCCAAGTCCTGCTCGAGCGTAATGATGGGTGAGGTATCGAACTCGAACCCCGTGTATCCGGGCTGTGTTTTTTTCTCGACCCGGGCCAGGGCGTATTCCTCCTTGGAATACGGGTGGAGGAACACCGGAAACTGTTTGCCCACCGGTTTAAAGCCTTTTTCGATCATCTTTTCGGGTGTCGCTCCCACCACCACCCAGTCGCGGTCCTTGACCTGCAGCCCCAACAGCCGATCACGTACGGCGCCACCGACGAGATAGACTTCCAGATCTTTGCTTGGGTCTGGCATAGTGATACTAGCCCGTATGTTGCACCAAGGATCCCGGATGATGGCGAAGGAATCGGGCGGCTGGACGCCGCGCTGGAACGAAATGCATAGCCGTAGCTATGGATTGAGTGAAGCGCAAGTCCAGGCGTTCGAGACCGAGCCAGCGCCGGGATAGGCGCATGCTCAGACACCAAGTGTGACACTGCTCGTTGATCATATTCGTTATGCCAAACAACTTGTTAGCTCCTCTTTTGCCGTCTTGGTGCAATATACGGGCTAAAGCTAACGAACGTCCTTGTAGGGTAACAAAAGGCTCATGACCAAGTGCTTGATGCGTTTTATCGGCCTCATAATGATCGGCTCAGCCGCGATGATCCTCGGTTGCACGTCCGTAGGATACTACGCTCAGTCCATCCACGGGCAATGGGATATCCTGGTTCGCAGCCAGCCTATCAGTGACGTGATCCGTGAACCTGAAACCACTGACACGCTAAAACGCAAGCTTACCCAGGTATTGGAAATTCGCCGCTTCGCGAGCGACGTCTTGTCCCTGCCCGACAATGGCAGCTACACGCGATACGCCGATCTTGGCAGGCGATACGCGGTGTGGAACGTGTTCGCCGCGCCGGAATTCTCGCTGACGCCTGAGAAGTGGTGTTTTCCGATTATCGGCTGTGTCGTTTACCGCGGTTATTTTGAGCTGGAGGACGCGCAGCGCTTCGCCGAGCGGCTCAAGGAGCAAGACAAAGACGTGTTCATTGGCGGTGTGCCCGCGTATTCCACCCTGGGATGGTTCACTGACCCCATGCTCAATACGGTGATGCATTATTCCGATGAAGATCTGGCAGGTCTCGTATTTCACGAATTGGCCCATCAAATGATCTACGTAAAAGATGATTCTGTGTTCAATGAGTCATTTGCCACGACGGTGGAATTAGAGGGAGTCAGGCGATGGATCCAAGCCGGGGGTGACGCCTCGCGGATCAACGCGTACCGGGAGCGTAAAGATCGTGACCGCAAGGTGATTGCGCTGATTTTGAAATACAAGGAACGTCTATCACGGATCTACGCATCAGACAGAGAGGAGGTGTGGATGCGAACGCAGAAGCGAGCGCTAATTGGTGAGCTTCGCGAACAGTTTCGGGCGTTGGTGGCCCGATGGGAAGGTTACGATCGTTTCGCGCAGTGGTTCTCGGGGCCGATCAATAATGCCAAGTTGGTGGCGGTGGTCGCATATCATGATCTGGTGCCCGCCTTTGAGGCCCTGCTGACGCGGCATCGAAGAGATCTAAATAAGTTTTTTGCCGAGGCCAAACAACTGGCGGGCTTGAGCGAAAACGCAAGAAACGCGCGTCTAAGAGCCGAACTGTGATCCCGCCTCTATTCTTGCCAAGCAACCCAAAGAATCGAATGTCGCCACTTCTTGGAGGAGACGTTACGGGCCTCTCGACTGCGTATCGTGAATAGGGGCGGGACGCCTTGGTGCGATATGGAGGCTAGCGCCGCGCGAGTCGGCGAAATAGGTCTAGATGCTCCGGCCGTTTGCGCAGGTAGGCGGGTGCGATCGCTGCCAACGGTTGCGGCGTGACATCAAAGACTTCTGGAAATTGACCGTCGCATACACTGTCGACCTTCATCGAATTGTAGTTATCCAGCGTAAACGGTTTTCCGGGCAGCCACTGCATGACGCCCGCCTCCAGACGTGACTGCCAGTCGGAGAGTTGAACGATGCGGCAGCGCGCATGGATAAGATCAGCGATGTAGGTGACCAACTCAAACAGCGTATACGACTGGGGTCCACACAAGTTATATCGTTTACCAAACGTATCGTGGTGATGAATTGCCTTGACGAAACACGCCGCAACGTCTTCCACATAGACCGGCTGGAAGCGTGCGTTGGGGCAAGCAAGGGGAAGTACCTTTGGCGCAATTCGAAGAAGATCCGCGAAACGGTTTATAAAACTATCGCCAGGTCCGAAAATAACCGAGGGGCGAAAGGTAGTCACCTCGAAGCCGTCGGAGGCGGACAACTGATGGAGTTGATCTTCGGCCTCGGCCTTGGTGCGCAGATACTTACTTGGCCCTTCCTTGCTGGCGTTCAGGGCGCTCATGTGTAACAAGCGCCGCACGCCAGTCTGTTGCATAGCCTCGATAATCTTGTTGACGAGGTCCACATGAATCCGCTGAAAGTTGTTTCTGCCAGATGGATTGAGGATTCCGATCAGGTTGATGACAACGTCGATATTCTGAAAATGTTCCCGCAAGAATCCCAGTTCACTGACGTCGCCCTCGGCGAGGGTCAAGGTGGGCAGCACCAACATGTCGCGACTGCGCTCGCGACGGCGCGTGAGAACCCGGACCTTATGGCCTTGCGCGGCTAACTTGGAGGCGATACTGCGGCCGACGAAGCCGGTGCCGCCCAGCATGCATATGTTCAAAATGGACATGGCTAGTTGACGAAATATAACAAGTTATCCAAGCTTAGTTTAATCATTTTTGACACCATATTTTCGCTGATAAAGACGGACCGCATCCAGATACTCCGTGTACTCCGCCCGTGTCTGAAGATAATCGATCATGGTGGTGAGTGTCACTATGGCTTGAACCGGGATATGGTACCGGTCTTGAATGGCCTGGGTTGCCTTGACCGAGCTGCCCTCGGCTCGCTCCTCGCGGTCCAGGGCGATGAACGCTGCCACCGGTTCGGCGCCTGTCTCGCGAATCAAGCTCACGGACAATGTCACCGACAAGCCCGCGGAGATAACATCGTCGATGATGATTACCCTGCCCCGCAATGCTGCTCCCACTAGGGCGCCACCCTCACCGTGATCTTTGACCTCCTTTCGATTGAAGGCATACGGCACATCGAGGCCGCTGGGGTGGGTCAGCGCGATAGCGGTCGCGCTAACTAAGGGGATACCTTTGTAGGCGGGTCCGAACAGCATATCGAAGGGTTGGTCCCAATCGATGATGGCCTGTGCATAAAACTCCCCCAATTTTTTGAGTGCGGAACCGCTGTTGAACAAACCGGCGTTAAAAAAATAGGGACTGCTGCGGCCGGACTTCAATGTGAACTCACCAAAGCGCAAGGCCCCCCTGTCGATGATGAAATCGAGAAATTCGCGTTGGTATTGTTTCATCGTGAGTTGCCGCTCAGCTTGGCGTGGTGATTGGTACTTTGGTCGTCATCGTCGCTGGCGCCCAGTTTCTTTGTAGTATGATACGCCGCCCTGCGCTCACATATTGCAAAAATGCGGCGAAAACAAGCGCTAACAAGATGAGAATTATAACCCTTAACGTCAACGGAATTCGCGCAGCGGCGCGCAAAGGATTTTACGAATGGTTGTCGCGCCAAGATGCAGACTTTGTGTGTCTGCAAGAGCTGAAAGCGCAGAATCATCAATTAGAAGATCCGCTCTTTCATCCACAAGGATACCAATGTCTGTATTACTGTGCGCAAAAGAAGGGTTACAGCGGGGTGGCCATATACTGCCGTAATACCGCGGACAAGGTGACGTATGGTTTGGGGTGGGTTGATGTCGATGCCGAGGCGCGTTATGTGCAGGCCGATTTCGGTAGGCTCAGCGTGGTGTCTCTTTATCTTCCGTCGGGCTCTAGTAGTGAGGCGCGGCAGGCAGCAAAGTTTGATTTTATGGAGCGCTTTACCGAGGTTTTGAAAGCAGCGCGGCGAAGACGGCGCGAATATATTATCTGCGGCGACTGGAACATCGCCCACCAACAGATCGACTTGAAGAACTGGCGCTCGAATCAAAAGAACTCCGGTTTTCTGCCCGAGGAACGGTCATGGATGGACTGGTTGTTTGGCAAGGCCGGTTATGTGGACGCCTTCCGGGTCGTGAACCAGCAACCGGAGCAATACACCTGGTGGTCGAACAGAGGCCAGGCGTGGGCCAAGAACGTGGGCTGGCGTATCGATTATCAGGTCGTCACACCCGGCCTCAAGGATACGATTCAAACGGCACACATCTATAAAGATGAACGTTTCTCCGATCACGCGCCCTTGACCATGGATTACCGCATCTAATCATGACCGAAATCGGCAAGGCCAGGAGTCCGAGTTGGGCCGATGCACTCAAGGTCTACGCCCGTCCGCGGGTTGTTTCGATGTTATTTCTGGGATTCTCCGCCGGATTGCCGTTTCTGCTTGTTTTTACCACCTTGTCTGCGTGGCTCACCCAGGCCGAGGTCAGCCGCACCACCATTGGATTTTTCAGTTGGGTGGGTATCACTTATTCGATCAAGGTTTTCTGGGCGCCGGTGGTAGACCGGGTGCCGTTGCCGTTGTTGACCGGATTGCTTGGGCGGCGTCGTAGCTGGATGCTGGTTGCGCAAATCGGCATCGCGGCGGGCCTGATCGCCATGGCGTATACCGACCCGCACGATAACTTATTCTGGATCGCAGCGTTTGCGCTGGTAGTGGCGTTTTCCTCGGCGACACAGGACATCACCATTGACGCGTATCGGATTGAGGCCGTAGGCAAGGAAATTCAAGGGGCCATGGCCGCTAGCTACATACTTGGTTATCGCATTGCTTTACTGGCGGCCGGAGCGGGTGCGCTACACGTCGCCAATATAAGCGGCTGGCAGGCAGCCTACGTGACCATGGCGATGCTTGCGGGTGTCGGTATCGCGACGACGCTGATTATCCGCGAACCCCAGGCGTCTGCGGCTTCCGATAACGCTTACTTGCAAGAGCAGCGTGTCGTTGAGTTCATGGAGCGCTCGGCCCATCTCCCAACGCGCTTGCGACATGCGTATGCATGGTTTATCGGCGCAGTAGTGTGTCCGTTTGTCGACTTTTTTAAACGAAACGGATTTCTCGCGATCGCCATCTTGGCTTTGGTGGGCCTGTTTCGCATCAGTGACATAACAATGGGTGTCATGGTCAACCCGTTTTATCTCGACAAGGGCTTTGCATTGGATGAGATTGCAAACATTTCCAAGATATTTGGGTTTTTTATGACCATTATCGGCGCGGGGCTGGGTGGGGTGCTTGTAGTTCGCTTCGGCATCATGCGGCCGTTGCTGCTCGGGGCCGTGCTGGTTGCGGTCACCAATCTATTGTTTGCATGGCTTGCGGTCAGTGACAAAAGCTTATGGTGGCTGGCGCTGGTGATCAGCGCTGATAACTTGAGCGCAGGAATCGCCACTTCAGCGTTCATTGCTTATCTGTCGAGCCTCACGAATCGGGCCTATACCGCGACGCAATACGCGTTGTTCAGTTCGTTGATGACCTTGCCCGCTAAATTTATCGGTGGATTTTCTGGGGTGATGGTAGATGGCTATGGTTACCCATTGTTTTTTGTGTATGCATCGGCAATTGGCATACCGGCCATCGTGTTGGTTCTGTACTTAATGCGCCGCGCGCCGGCCCCAGAATAATAACGTGTGCTAAAGATTTTTCGCCGTTATTGTTCCGCTCCCCGCTCCCCGGGACTAATGGCGGCTGATGACCTTGCGGGTAAACTGATACAGCGCAATCTCGCCGAGCAGATTCGGCCACAACCGCAGTCCAAGGCTGGCCCGGTGGATATGATCGACCGCGCGCCGGTCGAGGATATCGATGTTGCGGTCCCGGCATAGCGCCTCGAAATCCCGCAAGGTGCAAAGATGGATATTTGGTGTGTCGTACCATTGGTGGGGTAGCGTGCGGCTGATAGGCATGGTGCCAAACAGACCAAGCTGAATCCGGGCCCGCCAATGCCCGAAGTTTGGAAAGGTAACAATGCCGCGGCTTCCGACACGCAGCATTTCATCCAGTAAGCGCGCGGGAAAGTGCATCGCCTGAAGGGTCAACGACAATAACACGTAATCGAACGAGTCATCGTCGAATTCCGCCAATCCCTGATCGAGGTCGGTCTGAATGACATTGATGCCGTTACGAATGCACTGCGGCAGGTATTTGTCATCCAGTTCCAAGCCGTAGCCGGTCGTTTTCCTCTGTTCGGCCAGATAGTGCAACAATGCGCCGTCGCCACAACCGAGATCGAGTACGCGGCTACGTGGGCGGATCCATTCGGCAATGATTGCGTAGTCCGGACGCACAATCCGAGTATCTGAAGGCTGCTTTGTCATAATTCCTGTTGAGTCGGTGTCTTACCAGCGGCCGAATGCGTAGATTCGAGTGGTTCGATGCATCGAGGGTCGTTATGCGCCGGATTATTGACATAGGTACTCACCGGATAGGCTTCCAACAACTCCGCCGGACAAGGCCGTATCCAGCGCGCCGCCTCGTCAGTTGCTCCGCTCAGCCAATCCCGGTATCCCTCCCAGGGGACGATCAGCGGCATGCGTGAGTGGATGTGTTCCAATTCAGTATTGGCGGCGGTGGTGACGATGGTGCATGACTCGACCGCGTCTCCTTGTTTCGTGGCTGATGTTTCCCACAGTCCACCGAAGGCGAACAACCCCCGGTCTGCCATGCGGATGTGATGTGGTTGTTTGTACTTTTGTTGGAGCACCACCTGCCATTCGTAATAGCCATTGGCGGGAATCAAGCAGCGTTGACGTTGCCAGGCGCGGCGGTAGGTGGGTTTCCGATCCATGGTTTCGCTTTTTGCATTGGCGGTACTGTAGCTCACCGGTCGGCCCTTTGCCCAAGATGGAATGAGCGGCCACCGTACCAGTGCCAACTCACGTTGATCCGCGTGCATGCGGACAATGGGCACGCGGGTAACCCTTTTTCCCATGGAGGGACTGATGTTGTAGGCCGGCGCATCCGGGAGACGCTCGAGTCCGATACTGATCTCAAACGCATTCAAAAACGCCTCGGCATTGGGTATGACATTGTAACGACCACACATAGGTTCAGCAGCTCGCGGCAACTCGGTCCATGTATGCGGTGAATACGTCCAGATACTGCGGAATCTTGAGCAGAAACGCATCGTGTCCTTGGTGAGATTCCACTTCTGCGTATGACACGTTCAAATCATTGTCGTGCAAGGCGCGAACGATCTCCCGCGAACGATAAGGGGCGAAACGCCAATCACTGGTGAACGAGATAACCAGGAAGTCGGCCTTGACATCCTTGAGCGCGGCGGACAGATCGCCGCCGGTCGCGGCAGCCGGATCAAAATAATCCAGAGCCTTGGTCATCAATAAGTAGGTGTTGGCGTCGAAACTACCGGCAAAGCTGTCTGCTTGATAACGAAGGTAGCTCTCCACTTGGAACTCCACACCATAGTCAAAATTGATTTTGCCTTCCCGTAGATCACGACCAAACTTTTCGCTCATTAGATCGTCGGATAAGTAAGTGATGTGACCCAACATGCGGGCCAAGCGAAGGCCGCGCCAGGGTTCGCTCTGGGTCTCGTAGTAACGACCCTCATGAAAGCCCGGATCGCTACATATTGCCTGACGGGCGACTTCGTTGAACGCGATGTTTTGCGCGGTGAGTTTCGGGGCCGCCGCTATTAGCACTGCATTGCGGATGCGGTCGGGGAAATCGATTGCCCATTGCATCGCCTGCATACCGCCAAGACTGCCGCCGACGACCGCGGCCCATTGCTCGATGCCCAAAAAATCCGCCAGCTGCGCCTGACTTGCCACCCAGTCCTGCACGGTGACGATCGGAAAGTCCGGTCCGTAGGGGATACCGGTGTCGGGATTGACTGTGGCGGGACCGGTGGAACCGTGGCATCCGCCGATGTTATTGCAGCTGACCACATGAAACCGGTCAGTGTCGATTACTTTTCCCGGCCCGACCATGTTATCCCACCAACCGGGTTTTTTTTCGTCGGGGTCATGGTAGCCAGCCGCATGGTGGTTGCCGCTTAAGGCATGACATATCAACACCGCGTTGCTGCGTGCCGGATTCAACTCGCCGTAGGTTTCGTAGACGATGTCGTAAGTGGTGAGCGTCTCCCCGCTGCTCAGTTGCAGGGGGTGATCAAAGTGGACTGTTCGTGGGTGAACCAGGCCGACAGAGTCGCTGGGAAATTGTCGTGACATAGCCGGCAAGTCTATAGAAAGTTGGGGGCCGGAGTCATGATCCTGACCTAGATATTTATGGAAATCCCGGTGTAGTGAGTTCAAAACCCCTACAAATTTGACTCCAACGGTGTGCAACTAGCCCGCATTTCTTACCAGGATCCCGGATGTTGACGCGGGGCGCCTGGTGAGAAATGCCGGCTAGTGTCGTGCAGGACGCAGCCCGATCCATTGCCCGGTGCCACACTGCGGTTGCGGGTGCGGATCTCGCCCAGCCCTGGCACGGTATTCCATGCCCGGCAATGCGCTTTATTGAGAGGAAACGAAGGTCGGCCTCTAATTACCGGCGGGAGACACTATATCGATCCGCGGGGAGTTTCCGGACGCTGGGTTGCCCCGCGAGCCGTCCGCCTCGCCCCTGGGCCTTGGGTGCTATGGGTAGGTCAACCGCAGGCAGGCTCGGTGTCTCGGACCACGTGATCGTCGGCGTTGGTGTCGCCGTAGAGCATCTCTAGCAAGTCATCAAGATCGGCGGCACTTTTCTCCAATTCCTCGAGCTGTTGTTGGGATTCTTTGATCCGGTCGGTCAGCGAGGAGTGATTGTTCTGTAGTTTTTCCAGGTTTTCCATGCGCCGCATAATTGTGTTTCGGTGCTCATCGATGAGTCGCTTGATCGGCCGTAACACCGCTTTGCCCCAGTTACGTGCCGAAGTTCGGCAGTCCTGAAAAATTGTACGGGCGCTGATTGCCATCGACAGGAAGAACTTCTTGATGACGTAATGCTGCTCCATCATGAGCAGGGCCGCGCTGTCGCGAAATACATCAGCCTCTCTATGCAGGCGTACGAACTGACGGACAAACGGTGACACCGTAAATTTCACCGGCCGCGTTTTTGGCAAACCACAACCTGTGTGAAAGTGGCTGTATATCTTATCCACCGTATCTCTGATGACGTCTGCTTCCTTTTCAACCAGATCCAGCGTGTATCGGGTCTCAGTAAAGAACCGCGACATACTGTTGCGCAATCCATGTGTTGTCCAGCTATCGCGCATGGAATCCCGCGTTTCTAAGAGTAGCGCATCGAATTGTTTGATGCTCATTCGCGCCAGCATATGCTTTAACTGATTCAATAGTATCTTTCGCGTGACATTGAAATTCTGAACTTGTTTGTCATGGGCAATTTTTTGTTGTTTAAGTTTATTGATTAAATCATCAATGGCCTCTGTACTTTTTCCTTGCAAAGCACTAATTTCGGCGAGTTCTCGTTGCTTGTTCT
>CAMYNX010000097.1 GCA_947259875.1 uncultured Gammaproteobacteria bacterium
CTACGATGACTTGGGTATGGGTCTGCTCGGCACCTCCTTCGCTGCACCGCAAGTGTCCGGGGCGGCCGCGTTGATCCTCCACAACGCACCGTTTCTGAGCGCCACCGAAGTGGTCGACATTCTGCTCCGGACTGCGGTTGACTTGGGGGCCCCCGGCAGCGATCCGATCTATGGACGCGGACTACTGAATGCAGCGGCGGCACTCATGCCTGTGGGTCAAACGTCGATCCCGCTAGGCGATGACGTCTCGGACCTCGGTGCCTCAATCGCGAGTCTGGCCCTGGAGCTGGGTCCGGCGGTCGCCGGCGCGCTGTTGGACAACGGCCGCATAGAGAAGACGCTGATTGTTGATGAATACCAACGGCCGTTTGTCATCAACCTCGCGGATCTCGCTACGATCCATGCATCGCGACCGACGCTGTCGTCGTTGATGGACGACCTGCGTGGATTGTCCCAGCCGATGCAGGTCTCGTTGGCGCGCGACCACACACTGTCGATGTGGTTCTCACAGTCGGTTTCGTTGATGGACGACCTGCGTGGATTGTCCCAGCCGATGCAGGTCTCGTTGGCGCGCGACCACACACTGTCGATGTGGTTCTCACAGTCGGTTGCGGAATACAACCCGTGTCTCGGGTTTTGCGACTTCGATCCCAACGAGCCAACCACCGACATCGCCATGTCTCTGTCGGGCAGGTCGAAAACGGGGCTCCATTATCGTCTCAACTTGAACACGGATCTCAGCACCGCCTTTGGACCGTTCAATCGATCTGGTATGGAGACCGTCAGCCTGCTCTCAAAGCGCTCGTTGCTCAATCCCTATCTGAGCTTCGGCGAGCAAGCGGACAGCGTGGCTTTGGGATATGGATTGGGAGAGCGGGTCGATGTCACGTTTGGATTCGTGGCCACCGATGAGGGCAGCACATATGGCCGCCGCAGCGATGCGGCACTGGTAGAAGGCACTTACAAGGTCAGCGATCGGATGTCGGTTAAGGCACAGCTAGGCACACTATCTGAAGACGGCAGCCTGTTCGGTGGATCGTCTGACGGTGCGTTCGGGGTCGACGAAACGAACACGACGGCCATGAGCCTCGGGGCACAGATACAGCTCAGACCGTCAATCGCGCTGGCCGGCCATTACACGTGGGGCTATACGCGGGTCGACGACGTCCAGCACAGCCTGTTGCATGACTTTTCGGGTCTGCGCAGCGAAGCATTCGGCGCCGCTCTGTTCGCGGACGATGTATTGCGCAAGGACGATCGCTTCGCGCTCGCCGTCTCGCGTCCGTTGCGCGTGACCAGTGGGTCGGTCGACTTGCGGATTCCGTATGCGCGCGATTATGTCGGCACTGTGTTGGCCCGAACCGAGCGTATCAGCCTCGTGCCGCGCGGTGAGGAGACCAACGTTGAAATTTCGTATCGCTTTCCACTTGGCAAACAAACCACTGTGGGCGCAAACCTCGTGTATCGAGACCAGCCCAATCACAGTCAGCGTTTTGAGTCGGAGACTGGCCTGTACGCGATGATCAGACACGACTTTTGATGCCAGACCAGGCGACAGACCCCGCTATTTAGGGTCCATGCCCGTTTAGCCATGGGAGTAACATTCCTCCCCTGCTGCACGGGGATAGGTGTCACGATCTTCGCGGCTGTCTTAATCCTCGCATAGCAGGGGAACAGCCAAGGGTAAGCCGCTCCCACAGATGTCATCCCGACAAGCGCAGCGCGGCTTGTCCTGCGCGCAGTCGCAGGATAAGGACCTCACCGTGTAGGATCCCGCGGGAGGGGGCTACGGTTGAGGGGGGATGTAGTGGGGATCGTTGGGGTTGAGGAAGATGAATTCTGTGGTGCCGGATTCAAGTTCGACGTAATCCAGGGTCATGCCGTTCAACAGCTCCGAGCTGGTGGCTGCGACGACGATGTTGATGCCGGACACTTCGATACGATCATCGTTTTGCTTTGCCTCGTCAAAACCCATGGCATAGTCGATCGACCCGTCTTGTTTGCGCTTGGCCGCGATGCGCAGCGTCATCCCCTGCATTTCAACTTGTTTGGCGGCCTCCGCTATCTGTTTTGCCGCCGCTTCGGTCACGGTAATTTTCATAATCTATTCCGCATTGGTTTGGTTGAGGCCGTACAGCGTCTGACAAATTCGATAAATCGCTGCGCCCAACAGACCGGATTCATATTGCGCAAATGGGCGTAGTTGGCGACCACGTTGCGATGAATCAATCCATCGAATTCACCGTCTATACCGAAGCCACGCTGTACCCGGTAGGCAAAAACCCCCGGGGCATCGAGGTTCTCGATCCGCGAGTAATGAAACTCGTGGGCGCGAATAACGTCGGCGCCATCGGCGAGGATGGACCCCCACGGTGAGTGCCCGGTTTCGGTTAATTTTACATAGCCGCGCCCCACGGGTCGGTCTTGCATCACCACGTCCAGCGGCAGGGCGCCAACCATTTCATACTGACGGCCGCGCCAGCTCAAGCGCCGTCCGAGATACATCAATCCACCGCATTCGGCATACACCGGCCCATCCGCCTCGATGAATTGCCGCACGTCGCGGCACAGGGATTCGTTGGCCGCCAGCCCTTGCATTTGGGTCTCGGGAAAACCGCCACCGATGAACAAACCATCCACCTCAGGCAACGCATGGTCGCACAGTGAATCAAAATACACCAAGTCTGCGCCGGCACGTCGTAACTCATCTAAATCGTCGGGATAGTAAAACCCAAACGCCGCATCCCGGGGAATACCAATGCGCACAACCGCTTGTTGTGTAACATTCGACTGAACCTTCGGCGGGGATAATGCCGGCGCTTGGCCTGCGATCGCGACGACTTGTTCAAGATCGACGCCAGCGGCGACGGCCGTGCGTATCCGTTCGATGGTGCGCGCCGCGTGTGCGGCCTCGTTACCCGGCACCAATCCCAGGTGGCGTTCTTCGATGACGAGTTGCGGCGCCTTGTTGAGCACGCCCACCACCGGTACGTCGGTATATTCTTTAAGGGCTGCGCGCAGTTTCGCTTCGTGGCGCGGCCCGCCCACTTGGTTGAGTATCACACCCGCAATGTTGATGCTCGTATCGAAGGCCCGGTAACCAGCCACCAACGGCGCCACACCGCGGGTCATGCCGCGGGTATCAATCACCAGTATCACCGGTGCCTGCAACAAAGCAGCCAAGGCGGCATTGCTGTCGGCGCCATGCACATCCATGCCGTCGAACAGGCCTTTGTTACCCTCGATGATCGCGATTTCGGCATCGGCGGCGTGGGTCGCTGCCGTATCGCGCAGTTGCGCGCTGTCCATGGTGTTGAAATCGAGGTTATAACAATCGCGGCCGGCGGCCTGGCACAGCCAAATTGGATCGATGTAATCGGGACCTTTCTTGAACGGCTGGACGGTGTGACCGCGCGACCTGAGCGCGGCGCACAGGCCGAGGGATACGGTGGTCTTACCCGACGATTTGTGTGCCGCCGCGATGTAGATGCAAGCCATGATGATAAGCGTTCTCCAGGGGACCCCAGAGCATCATTGTCAACGGCTAACTCGTCGCCGCTTCAGCAGTTACCGGTTCCGAGGTGGCTGAAGGCTGCTCCCCGAGTCGCTCGGGAAGAAACGGCAGGACCCGCATCGCGACCACGGCGATCAACAGCGCAAGCGCGATACCGCCGATACCCAACAGGATCTCCGGCGCGCTCGGGGCGTAGTCGTTGACGGCGCCGTCGAAAAACGTACTGCTCTCTTCCATGCCCGGAAACAACACCAGCGGAAAGGCTTGCGCGCCGACGATGATCACATAGACCTGCGCCAAACCGCCGATGACCACCAATATGGATGCGGCGACCAACGCACCCCGGGAACGACTGAGCGTTGGGGAGAAACAGATAATCAACGGCACAATGCTGCCGAGAATAACTTGCAACAACCAGAACACCGTGGTGTAGACGCCGCCCTCCAGCAGAATGAACCGCTCGACACCGTGATGTTCCGTCGCGTACAGATTGGTCAAATGGTACGCCAGGGTCATGTATAGCACCGCCGAAACAAAGATGGCCAACAGGTTTTTCAACCGGCGCAGGATATCATCGTCAAGGGGACGGCCGGTCCACTCAAACGCGGCAACCAGTACCAACAGAAATATCGCAGTACCGAAGGACAACGACATAATGATGAACAACGGCGCCATGATCGCCGCGTCATAGGCCTGCCTTGCAACCAGGAATCCGAAGATCGAACCGGTACCGGTGGTGAGCACGAAACGCCAGATAAACGCGATGGTGCCGGCGGTCTTGCCGAACTTGTTCATGCGTGGCTCGAACATCATCCACAGGTAAATGGCAACCACCAGCAAAAAGCCGACATATAAGAAGATGTTCCAGGCAAAAATAGACTTAAAGTTGTAATAGGTCATGGCGACGATCAACCGCTCCGGCCGGCCGAGGTCCAGCACCAGGACGATCAGCCCCCCCACCAACAACGCGACCGACAGCAACGCCGACAAACGCGCCAGCGGTTTGTAGTCGCCTTTGCCGAACACCGACGAAATCGATGCGGTATTCAACGCGCCCGATGCGGCAACGATCAAAAACACGGCAAACACGTGGGGCGTGCCCCAAACAATCTGGTTGGACATGCCGGTGACATAGTGGCCGTGGACCTCCATGTAGTGTGCCGCGGCGTAACCGATGGCGACCAGCGCCGCCAGCACCGCGAGCAATATCCAGTAACCGCCGCTTTGGCCTGCCAGGGTTTGATAACGTACCGGCTTCATTGCTGTTTCCCGTTCTTCAATTCTGTTTACACGCCGTGATAGCGGACCCCGGTATTGAGACCTAAGTCGGCGCGGATCTGCCGGTTCGGCAGTTGCCGCAACCGTTGCGACAGCCGGCTGCCGGGGTCGTTCATGTCCCCAAACACCAACGCTTCGTGCCCAGCCTTGCTGCATGCCTCGACGCACGCTGGCTCGCGGTCGCGGTCCACACGGTGGACACAGAACGTACAGCTCTCCACGGTACCCTTGCCGCGCGGGGCCTCGGGTACCTGATTGGTGAGGTTCTCGTGCACGAACGAGCGCGCCTTGAACGGACACGCCATCATGCAGTAGCGGCAACCGATGCAGATGTGTTTGTCGACCAACACGATGCCGTCCACGCGGCGGAACGACGCGCCGGTGGGACACACGTCCACGCACGGCGCCGTCTCGCAGTGCTGGCACATCACGGGCAACGAATAGCGCTTGCCGGTGGTCTTGTCTTTGAGGTCGATTTTGCGGATGTACTGGGCATCGGTCTTGGGCCGCCCCATGCCTTCCAGGCCGAACTCCTCATTGCATGCATCGACACACTCGGTGCACCCTTGGGCGCACTTGGTCGCGTCCACCAACATGCCCCAGCGCATCTGGTCCGATGCTGGTTCATCCGCCGACCGCGCGAGCGCCAGGTCCACCAGGCGTACCCCGGGGGCCAGGGTCAGCATCGCCGCGGCGGCGCCGGCGCGTCCGATGAATACGCGGCGCTCGGTATTCATGTTCGACTTGGCATTGTTTGATGGCATGAAATCTGACTCCCTCAAGGCGCTATGCGCAGCCGGAAGCTGATGTCGCTGCCCAGTTCCGCGGGGAAGCGCGCCGACGCCGGCTTCGGCTGCCGCGGCGTGGTCGCGTGGCATTCGAAACAATCCATCGTCACTCCAGAATAGTCATGACACACGTCGCAAAACTCCCCCTCGGCATTGACCGGCAGAAATTTACCTTGAGTGTCCTTGCGGGTGTGGCATTCCAGGCATTCCACCAAGCTGTGCTTCTTGGTGCGAATCCCGCGGTGCATGGTCTCGTCGCGCTGATGGGTGAGAAACCGCATGTGGTCGCGGCGCATCACATCGGTGGGTTCGACGCACTGCTCACCCTTGCCGCGCGGCGGCGTCGGCATCGGCGTGTCGGCGGCGGCCACGGCCGTCCACCCGGTCGCGCAGATCAACGCCCAACTCAAAACCGCGGTCGCTGCTCGCATCGTTTTATTCACCCATCCCCATATCGATATACCCGCTGGGACAGACTTCGGCGCAAATATGACAGCCGATGCATTTGTTGTAATCGGTGTCCACATAGCGTCCGGTGGTGGATTTGTCCTTATTGACCCGGAACACTGCGTCCTGGGGACAGAAGATCACACAGTTATCGCACTCAAAGCACATGCCGCAACTCATGCAGCGCTTGGCTTCCTCTATCGCCCGTTCTTCCTCCAGGCCATAGTGGCGCTCCGCAAAGTGGCCCAAAACCTCGTCGGGCCCAGGCACTTTGGCTGCGCGCTTTTGCCGCGGCGTATATTCGAAGTGGGAGAGAAACAGTTTGTCGGATGCGATGATTTCATGGGCCGAGCGGTCTTCGTAGTTATGCACCGCAAAATCCGCCGAATCCGTTCCAGAATCCTGAGTGTGATCGTACTCGGTGGGCGCCAACCCGCTCTCGTTCAATTTGGCAAGCAGGTTGAAATGATCCACGTCGACCTTCGGCCGCTTGCTTGGCTCTTGTCCGTTGACGTAATGATCGATGCTCTCCGCGGCGATGGACGCCTGACCGATGGCGGTGGTCAACAGGTGCGGGCGGATGATATCGCCGGCGACGAAGTGGCCGGGGCGGTCCGGCACTTGGTAGAACTTGTCGGCATCGATTAAGTGACGATCATTACCCATTTCCTCGATGCCGCTCAGATCGCCGCCTTGGCCGATGGCGGACACGATCAGATCGGCCTCGAGCTCGAACTCGGTGTCCTCGATGGGCGTTGGGATGCCCCGGTCGTCCACGCTGCACTTGGCCATCTTCACGCCCGTGGCGCGGCCGTCGTCACCAACGATCACCTCTACCGGCATCACCCCGTTCAAGATCGTAACCCCCTCTTGCAACGCGTCGTCCACCTCGTGTTCCGACGCGGTCATTTCCTCGCGCTGGAACAAGGCGGTCAACGTTACGGTTGCGCCCTTGCGGGCAGCAGCGTAGGCGGCGTCGTGGGCGACGTAACCGCCGATCACTTCTTCCGGACGGTCTTTGGGATTAAACTTCTCGATCTTGCCAAGACGGCGCGCCACCGACACCACATCGATGGAGGTATCGCCCCCGCCGATGCACACCACCTTGTCCGCGGTCACTTGCAGCGATCCTTTATTGAACGCTTCGAGGAACTTCACGCCATTGACGCAATTGGGGGCGTCGCCACCGGGCACCGGCAAACCGCGCCCGCTCTGACAGCCGATGGCCCACAGAACCGCGTCGAATTCCTTTTCCAGCTCCTCGATGGTGATGTCCTTGCCGACCCGGGTGTTGGTGCGCACTTCAATATCGCCGAGTTCGATAATGCGTTGAATCTCGTGGTCCAAGTAATCCCGCGGGGTGCGGTATCCGGGTATGCCGTAGCGGAACATGCCGCCCAGTTCCGCCTGCATCTCGATAATGGTCGAGGCGTGACCGACACGGCGCAGTTGATAGGCGCCGGCGAGACCGGCGGGACCGCCGCCGATGATGGCAATGCGCTTGCCCGATAGCGGCGGCGGAGTATCAAACTTGAAGCCCTGTTCGAACGCGGTGTCGCCGATGAACTGCTCCACCGAGTTGATGCCGACGAAATCCTCGACGTTGTTGCGGTTGCAGCCATCCTCGCAGGGGGCCGGGCACACCCGTCCCATCATCGAAGGAAACGGGTTGGCGTCGGTGGAGCGTTGGAATGCGTATTCCTGCCAGCTAGTGCCCTCGGGCGGCCGCTCAATGCCGCGCACGATCTGCAACCAACCACGAATGTCTTCACCGGACGGGCAACTGCCCTGACACGGCGGCGTGCGGTGCACGTAGGTCGGACATTTGTGCGAGTGATCGGCTTCAAAGATGTCCTCTTGCCATCTCGTCGTCTTGAAGTCGCCTTCTTTGTACGCACGGAACGTTAAGCCTTTTTTCATCTCGTCCTGGGACGTCGCCATGTTGCTTCTCCGAATTTCGCTGTAATCTTTCGCTGTGTGTGAGGTCTCAGTGCTCGGCGCCCATCACCAACGCGTCGCCCACCAACTGGTGCACGCTCACGATCATGTCCATGCTCATACCGTAATAGGGCAGGACCTTGGTGAACTGGCTCTTACAGATCGCGCAGATGGCCGCCATATGGGTGACCCCGTCCTCATCGATGACCTTCTTCAACGCTTCCATCCTCGGCACCGCGCCTTTGACGCGCAGCTCTAACAGATCGTCGGTCAACAGACCGCCGCCACCGCCGCAACAGAAGGTGTTCTCGTGGATGGTGTCTGGCGCCATGTCCACATAGTGGTTGCACGAGGCCCTGAGCAACTCGCGGGGAATCATAAACTGCCCGCCCGGCATATCGCCCATACGCGAAGCGCGGGAGACGTTGCACGAATCGTGAAACGTCACCACCTTGTCGTCGTTGGCGTCCTTGTCGAATTTCAGCGCGCCCTTCTGGATCAAATCGTAGGTGAACTCGCAGATGTGCTGCGGCACCGGATAGTTGGGGTCGAGAAAATCAAACGGGCCGATCAAGGTGTTCCAAAAGCTGTAGGCAACACGCCACGCGTGACCGCATTCACCGACCACGATGCGCTTGACCCCAAGATCGAGGGCCGCTTGACGAATGCGCATCGCGACCTTCTGCATGTTCTCGTAATTGCCGATGAAGATGCCGAAATTGGCCGCCTCGGAGGCGAATGAACTCAAGGTCCAGCTGATGCCGGCCCGGTGGAATACCTTGCCGTAGCCGATCAAGCCGTCCACGTGGGGCTCGGCGAAAAAGTCCGCCGATGGCGTGACCAGTAACACCTCGGCGCCTTCCTGGTCGAGGGGGTATTTGACGTCGACTTCGATGTCTTCCTGGACCTCTTCCTCCAGGCCCTCCAGGGTATTCGCCAGCGCCGGCTCGGGCAGCCCTAAATTGTTGCCGATCTTGTGGACCTTGGCGATGATCTCATTGGAGTATTTCTGGCCGATCCCAATATGATCCAAAATCTCGCGCCCGGCCATGGTGATCTCGGCGGTATCGATGCCATAGGGACAGTACACCGAGCAGCGGCGGCATTCCGAACACTGGTGATAATACTTGTACCAGTCTTCGATAACTTCCTCGCTCAGCTCTACCGCACCCACCAACTTGGGGAAGTACTTACCGGCGACGGTGAAGTACCGGCGATATACCTTGCGCAACAGGTCCTGGCGCGCTACCGGCATGTTTTTCGGATCTGCGGTACCCAGGTAATAGTGACACTTGTCGGTGCAGGCGCCGCATTTCACACACGCGTCGAGGAACACCGGCAGCGAGCGGTATTTGCCGAGCATTTCGCCCATCTTGTCGAGGGCCTTTTCCTTCCAGTTGTCCACCAACTCGCCGGGAAAGCCGAGGGGTTCTTGGTGCTCGGGCTTGGCCACAAACGGTTTGCTGTGGGCCATGGCATCGGGCGCGATCGCCGGAATGATCGGGATGTCCACGAGCTTCGGGATTGCGAATTCTTCCTTAGCCTTTGCCATGTGCGTGCCCGTGTGTTGAACCCTTGTTTAGTTACCCGCGGTCCGCGTGGCGTCCAACTTCGCCGCCCAGGGCGCCAGATGACGGCGCTCACGCGGATCGTCGGCCTGATTGCGTGTCGGACTGAAGAACAATCCGGGCACGTGTAGCAGCTTGCTGAACGGGAAAATGATCATCAGTGCCGCCACTAACACGAGGTGGATTAACAAAAACGCATCCGCCGGCAACGGCTGCCAGTCGAATCGCATCAACCCCAGGAAAAACGCCTTCACCGCCACGATATCGGTGCGCGACACGTATTTCATCAACAGGCCGCTACCACCGATGGCGATGAGCAATACCAACATCAAATAATCCGACGGCGCCGAGATATAGCGCAGGCGATCCACTAACGAGCGCCTGCCCAACAAACCCAACAAGCCCAGCAGCATGACAAAACCCATGTACACGCCGATATCCTGAACCAAGGCGGCAACGAACCAAATGGGCTCGGTGAAATAACGCAAATGACGAATCAAGACAATGAGTAAACCGAAATGAAACAGCCAACCGAACAACCAGCTCCATTTGCTGCCTTTGAACAGGCTCTCAAAAAACACCACTTCGCGGAACAGACGCGCCACGACACCACCACGGGTCGTCGGCGCGGGGGTAGTGGGGATCTTCAGCGGTGCCGGGGTGCGCGCGTATTGGTGGATCTTCGCGACCAGACCCGCCACCAGGATTACGGTCGCGGTGTAAAACAACAAAGCGAAAATCGCCGTTAAGACCGACATGAGTCCAGCCTTCCCCTACAGGATCGTTACCGATGTGGGGGCGATGCCCCCTTGTTTGGGAGCGTGCCTAGACGCAGCCGGTCGGCTTGGGCAACCCGGCGTACTTACAGGCCTGCTTTGCAGGTCCGTATGGAAACAGCTCGTAGAGATACTTGCTGTTGCCCTTTTCTTTGCCGAGCCGTTTGCCAATGGCCTTGGTCAACACGCGGACCGCCGGAGCGATCTGGTATTCCTCGTAGTACTCACGCAGGAAGTTGATCACCTCCCAGTGGTTATCGCCAAGGTCACAATCGTCCTCTTTCGCCATGTAGTCGGCAACTTCAGGGTTCCAGTCGGCCAAATTCGCCAAGTAACCCTCTTCGTCGGTTTCGTAGCTCTTACCACCAATTTCGAATGCCATTGTCTCGGTCTCCTATTAGATAACGGTAGACAGTTATAACCAGGATTGAATGCGGTCACTGTTGGCGGCGAGATCGACAAACCCGTCGTATCCCACTACCTCAATGCCATCAATCAATCGATCTTCCTCAATCCCCCGCGCCTTCAGGTCCGGGCCCAAGGCATATACGGTGTAGTCGCTTAGCGCCTGCCGCATCTTTTGCTCGACGGCAGTCCCTTTGACTGCGGCATACACACCGTCTTCGAGCAACAATATTTCGCTTCCTGACTTCGCCAAGCGAAGACAAGTGTCCAGGCTATTCTTCTCGAAGGGCGATTTATTAACTGTGTGCAACATTGTAAAGTTCCTAGTAATTCAGGATGACATCCTGTTGTTCCATTAAATCCGCCAGTTCCTCCCGGTTTACGATTCGGATCGATGGCTTTTCTTTGTAATCATCGTCTTCGTCTTCGTAGGTCAACTCCAGCAGATCATCTTCGCTCATGCCCCGCTGCTCTAGGGATTCTTTCTCCACGTAAAGCTTGTTCACATCGTAGTCGCCGAGTGCACGGTAGGTGGGAGAGAAGTTTTTCATATTCGATTCAGCGGTATCTTGGCCCTTTTTCAACTGGAACACGCCGTCATCGACAAATACCATGCACACTTCCTGATCAAAAGCAGCACCGATCAGCACTACCTCGAGTCCCTCCAGCGCATAGATCGTCCCATAGGGGGCCCGCCGGTTCACGTACATAAATTTTTTCACACCGTTTCCCACAAAACGCTCCTCTAATCACCAAATGCCATCACACGGTCGGCCTTGATCCCCATCTCGATCAACTGCCCAAGACCGGAGATATGGAAACCCTCTGCGATATTATCCGCGCTTTTTCCGTGCCGCTTCGCCTCGTCTTCATCGACGATGCCGCGGCGCTGGGCTGCGGCGACACACACCACCAGGTCGAGTTCGTGTTCTTTGGCCAACTCACTCCACTGATTAACAAGATTCCGGTCATCTTGCGGGGGCGTCGTCAGCCGAGTGCCGTTGTTGACACCATCATGGTAGAAGAACACCCGTATGATCTCATGGCCTTTGTCTAACGCCGCCTTGGTGAAATTGAATGCGGTGTCAGAGGCCTGATGCTGATAGGGCCCTTCGTTGACAAGGATACCAAATTTCATAACTAAACCCGTTTACAGACGAATGTAAGACGACGAGTTGAGGCTCTTGCGGGAGCCGCGCCAGTTGTCAATGTGATACTTGGTAAACGGCAGACCGGTCAGCTCGAAGAAACGCGGCCAGCCGATGCGGTCGATCCAATCGTTAATGCGTTCCCAGTCCTTCGCGTCCGCTTTGTAGGCGCGCAGGATCTTTTTCACGATCGCCGTCGCTTCTGGCCACCGCGGCGGATTATTCGGGACGCCCGCGGCAACCAGCTTCTGGAAGCTCGGTTTGCTGCGCGCATTGGAATGATTGCCGCCCACCCAAATCGCCAGTTTGCTGTGTTCCGGATCGTTGATCTGCATCGGCGGACAGGGCGGATAGCAGGCGCCGCAACAAATGCATTTTTTCTCATCGACTTCCAGGGTCGGCTTGCCGTTCACCTGGGCGGGACGAATCGCGGCCACCGGACAACGCGCCACCACGGACGGACGCTCGCAGACGTTGGCTACCAGATCGTGGTTAATCTTGGGTGGTTTGGTGTGCTGCACATTGATGGCGATATCGCCTTGTCCGCCGCAATTGATCTGGCAACAAGAGGTGGTAACGTGCACGCGGTTGGGCATGTTACAGTTTTTGAACTCGTCAATGAGCTCATCCATCATCGCCTTCACCACGCCGGAGGCGTCGGTGCCGGGGATGTCGCAGTGCAACCACCCCTGGGTGTGCGAGATCATCGCCACCGAGTTGGCGGTACCGCCGACCACGAAGCCAGCACCCTCCAAGGCGTCGATCAACGGCTCGACCTTGGACTCGTCCTCGATCATGTATTCAATGTTGCTGCGGATCGTAAACCGCACATATCCGTCGGCAAATTTGTCACCGATCTCGCACAGCTTGCGCAGGGTAAACACATCCAAGATGCGTTGCGTGCCGGCCTTAACGGTCCACACCTCGTCCCCGCTATGGGCAATGTGGCGGAGTACACCGGGTCGGGGATGCTCATGATACTTCCATTGACCGAAGTTCTTGAGCATCACCGGATGCATGTACTGAAAGCCGTCCGGACACCCGGACTCAATCGGGCTGCGCATTTGTTTTTGCGCCATGTTGACCTCCGAAAACCCTGCTTAAGATTGAATTCTGTAAAGGAGACGAACGCGCCGTCCCCGTGGATTCATTGTTGCTGGAGAGCGCCCCTCAACCGGTGGCCGCCTTCTCCTCCGCCTTACGGCTAAACCATTTTTCCGCTTCCTCATCCCATCCATCCATACGCACATAGGATGACTCACGGGGATGGGAAACCATGTTGGGATCAACGTCGACGCCGATTCCCTCAAGGAAGTTCACCAGGCCGATGCGCTCGATCATCTCGCCGCAGCGCTCGTGCTCAAGACCGTTTTCCGCCCAGAAGTCGATGGTCTCCTCGGCGAGCTCGGTGATACGCGCATAATCTTCTTCGGTTTCCAGCTTCATGAACGGCACAATCACGGTGCCCATAAGATCCCCGATCTTGAGGGTCCGCTTACCGCCCATCAAAATCGTGACGCCCTTGTCGTCACCGGGGGACAACGCCTTTGGCATCACGTTCAGGCAATGCATGCACTTGACGCAGTTACGATCGTCGATCTCCAGGGTGTCGTCGTCTTGCAGTGACATGCAGTTCGTGGGACAACGGGTGATGACATTGTCGATCATGTATTGACGGCCCTTCTTGTCGACGAACGCCTTGACTTCTTGTTGATCGACTTTAATCTCGTCCCGCCACGTACCGATAACCGCAAAGTCCGCGCGCTCGATGGAGTTCACACAATCGTTTGGACATCCGGATACCTTGAACTTGAATTTGTATGGCAGAGCCGGGCGATGTACGTCGTCGGTAAAATTATTGACCAGGGTGCGATGGATCTTGTGCTCGTTGGCGCATGACTGTTCGCAACGCGCCGATCCGACACACGACATGGCGGTACGCACACAAGGACCGGCACCACCCAGATCCCAACCGTAGTCGTTGATTTCGTCGAAGAAATGCTGCGTGTTCTCGGTGCTGGCTCCGATAAACATGATGTTCCCGGTCTGGCCATGGAATGTCACCAACCCGGACCCCCACTTCTCCCAGCTGTCTCCCAGTTTGCGCAGCATGTCGGTGCTGTAGAAGTTGCCGGCGGGGGGTTGCACGCGAAGAGTGTGCCATAACCGTACACGCTTACCGTGCCGCCCTTCCAGTAACCCTTGCGGGTTTCGTAAGAATGCTCCAACTGACCCAATAAGTCGTTAGCAATCCCGTTGATGCGCTCATCGGAATGCTTATCTCGCAATCGCTTGATGCCGGAAATGAAGCTCGGCCAAGGACCGTTCTCCAGTTCATCTAGCATCGGCGTATCATGGATCGATTTCGCCATGGTGTCGCTCTCCTCGTCTTTCGTGCCTACTGGTCCGCGGGTGAATTCATTCGAAACGCGGCATTTTCAAGTGGTTCACGGGACCCCATTCAGGCCCGTGCCAACACCGCCAAAAAATCAATGGCAGATTGTATTTTGGTTCTCCCAGTCGACGCACCCTCCTGATGGGAGGAAATCACATATACCCGGTATCTCTTAAGAGATAGGCGCATTTCTTGCGCGGTACCGCATACTCCGCGTGACGGGCAGCGGGCTCATCGAAGTTATTGAAAAGAAAAGACATTCTTCACGGATGTGCCCGGGGCATGATCCCGAATCGGGTTAACGGTATTTAACCAGCACGGCCGGCGCTCTACCCCGTTTGCCGGGTTAACGGCCGCAAACAGCTTCATTACAATCCGCGCCCTTCGACACTGGTTCGCGCGCCCACGCTGTTAAAAGGATCGACAGTAGTTTGAACAAACACAGTGGTTTTACCAAACACATTGCATAAATTTTGAAAATAGCGTTTCCTGGTTACGGTTCGGTTGCCAACATGACCCTCACATCGACTCACCACGTTTCCCGCCCGTCGTCGGGAGACCCGTTCGCCCTCAGCGGCACCGACGCCTATGCGGCATGGCGCCAGAAGAAGCTCGCGCGCCACCCGCGCCGCGTTCAGGATTTGATTGTGGAGATCGGCGATCCCGGTGCATTGACCGGCGCCGAGCGCGAGGCGTTGCTGCGCCGGTGCCGCAGCGCGAACCTCACGATCTACCAGTGCGCCACACCCATGGATAAACTTGCCGTGCGCCGGCTTGGCGAGCAACTTGGATTGACTCGCTTGGACGACAACCTGTGTGCGGATCACGACAGCATCAGCTCCTTGGAAGTGCGATCCGGTGGCATTCACGCCGGCTACATCCCCTACACCGACCACACTCTGAACTGGCACACCGATGGTTACTACAACTCCGGCGATCAGCGCATACGCGCGTTTGTACTGCACTGCGTTCGTAATGCGTCACAGGGGGGCATCAACCAGCTCCTGGACCCGGAAATTGCGTACATCCTGATACGTGACGAGAACCCCGACTACATCCGCGCGCTCATGCATCCGCAGGCGATGACCATTCCCGCCAATCGCAGCGGCGGGGCGATGCGCCGAGCCCAAAGCGGGCCGGTATTCTCCGTGGATCAGGCCACCGGTTCCTTGCACATGCGCTATACCGCACGCACCCGGTCGATTCACTGGCGCGACGATCGCATCACCCGGGACGCGGTGGGTTTTTTAGTTGAGATTTTGGCGCGCCAGACCCCATATATAATCCAACACCGTTTACAACCTGGGCAAGGCCTGGTGTGCAACAATGTCCTGCACAACCGGTCTGCGTTTTCCAACCATGCGGCTGGTGGACGGTTGTTGTTTCGCGCCCGCTACTACGACCGCATTAACGAAACCGACACGAACAGCTTTTTGAACGAAACCGAGCATGCTCTGGCTTAGTGAAATTCTGCTGCAAAACCAGGATGTCGACTCTTTCGAAGAGTTGATGATGCTGGTCAAGGACGGCGCGCGAAACGGTGAACGCTTTTTCCGCATGGATATCAAACCGCCGTTTAAAGACACACCGGAGAATTGGGAAGACCGCCTGGAAGCGGTATTCACCGCGGCCCTGGATGAACTATAGGCCTCAGCATCCACATAGACCTCAATGAAATACGTCAATATGAATCAGTTTGACCTCGGCGCCGAGAGTGGCGAAGAGGCGGTCGCATCCACCGCTGCAACCGAGTCGCGATTACACGCTCTGCAAGAAAGGCTGCGCGAACTGGGCAGCGCTGCCGACCCGATGCAACGCGCCGATCTGGAAAAGGAAAGGGCTGTTTTGCTGATCGCGCTGGACAAAGGCGACGAGGCATGGGTGAGCGCCCGGCCGACGATCGATGTTTATGTGAACTCCCAGCAATGGGAAAAAGCGGTAGAGGCCTGCGATCTGTTATTCCGCGCCGATCAGCAAGGTTCGCTCAGCGCGCTGGGTCAGGGCGTCTGGTTGGCGGTCACCTTTCCCGTCGATCCGGAATTGACCGTTGCCATGTTGCAACACATCGTGGATGAAACACCGGATGATGCAGACGGCGCCGCGGTGGCCGCGGCCACCGCCGTCTACGTGGCCGATCTTCGCGCCGGGGAAAAGCAACATGGTGACTTGCAATTCTTCGCCATGCAGTTACTGGGCAGCGTCGCGCGCCGTCACGCCAATGTAACGAGTCAGGTTGAATTCGATCGCTGGATGGAGCGGCTGGAGCTCACCGATCCGGCCAAATTTCTGGTGCGGCTGCGCAACGTTATAGAGGTGATGGTGCAGGACGAGTGGTGGTTCGATCGCGACCACATTCAGGCAACGCTGCCGGTGAATTAAACCATGTATTGGCAAGACAAATCGGTCACCGAGAACTTTGTCGTCCCCGACGACATCCAGGATCTCGCGTTCCGGATGCGGGCGCGTTGTCTGCCAGTCGATCATGCCTATGCGTTGTCGCGTGCCATCACTGGCGCGCTGCCCTGGTTGGAATCCGAGCCGGATGCCGGGATCCATCTGATCCATGTCGCCGAATCGGGTAATGGCTGGTACCGGCCCGATGATTCTGCGCACGAGCTGTTGCAGGTGTCACGGCGCACCCGTTTGCGGCTGCGACTACCTAAGGCGCGCCTCGATGATGCCCGCGCCCTTACCGGCCGTCATCTGGATGTCGGCGGATACGAGATGATAATGGGTGAAGCGACCGCCAGGGCATTGAGCGCACACGCGACGCTTTTTTCCCGTCATGTCATCGTCGAGGACGAGCAAAGCGAAGCGGAATTTGTAGAGCATTGTGTTGCACAGTTGCAAGACATGGGGATAACGGTGCGCAAGTTGCTGTGCGGCCGGCAATCGGCTTTCGAATTTCCTGAGCAGCGTATCTTGATTCGCAGCCTGATGCTGGCAGAACTGGAATCCGAGGAATCAGTGTTATTACAGCAGCGCGGCCTCGGACCCGGCCGCAAGTTTGGTTGCGGGCTGTTCATTCCCCACAAGGGAATCAAGCCGGTGACCTCCGACGATGATGAATGACACATCGAAACAAAGTATGTGCACAACTCGAAGTTAAGGAGACCACCTATGCCCTTAGAGTTCCAAGGTAAAACAATAGAGACCACCGCCAACGGTCATCTCGTCAATGCCGAAGATTGGAGCGAAGATCTCGCTCGCCATATTGCATCCCTGGAGGGGATCGAGCTTGCTGATCAACACTGGGATATTATCCACTATCTGCGGGACGAGTATTTCAACCAGGGCGGTAATCAGCCCAATGAGCGCACAATTTTAAAATCAGTGGGTAAACTATGGAACAAAAAACTCAGCAGCAAGGAAATGTATGACTTGTTTCCGCAGATGCCGAGCAAGCAAGGTGGAAAGATCGCCGGCCTTCCGGAATCCCGCCGCAAAGGGGGATATTAATTCGGGGATCGGGGATCGGAGTACGGGGCTCAGAGCACGGGGTTCGTAGTGCGAGATTCGGTTTCCGAACCCGGCACTCGAGGTCGAGGGAACGCAACGTATTTCTGCTATTGTCTGTCCGTTCTTGCCTTCCTCGATCGCCCTTCGCCGGACTCGGATCTGCGAATTTGACTATCCATAAAGGCGTATGCCGTTTTGTCTTTTGCCTGTGCTAGTCTGTTTTCAGATTACGTATTGGGACGTTGAGGATTTTTGAAATGAGCGATACAGCTAGCGAGAAACGTAAACTGATCGAGCAGATGCTCGAGATGCAGAAAAAGTTCATTGAATTTGAACAGCAAAACGGCGTCGAGCCCGAGGAGTACTGGGCAGGTCAAAATGGGCATCCCCTTTTTCAATATGGAGAAAAGTACGGGGAAATGTCGTCCCAACTAATAGACCTCGCCCATGAGGAAAAGGGATCCAGCCGCTAACGGTTTACGTAACATCCATGAAACAAAAAAGCCGGCGCCTGCGCCGGCTTTTTTGTTCGGGTCCGCCCCACCTCCATCGATTAATTGACCCGTGTCCGGATCCTTGCGTTTTCGGCAATATACGGGCTCTTCGCTTTAGCTGTACCCAACGTTGTGGGATCATAGAAAAATACGGGCGGTGTCAACGACTCCAACCGTTAGTTTTATTCGTTCACGACGGGAGCATCAAGATGTTCAAGGGGACCGGCGAGTTCGAACCGGCGAAATTGAAACAGACCCGGCACGCCGTGGATACTCCACGCACATCGCGTCTGGTGTGCAGCGAATGCAGTCACCCTATCACCTCTGAGAGTGAACGCATCACGATGGGGGGTGCACACCAACACACATTCACCAATCCCCACCAGATCACCTACCAAATCGGTTGCTTTCGCGACGCGCCGGGATGCTCCTACCTGGGTGCGGTAACCGATGAATTCACCTGGTTCCCCGGGTATTCCTGGCGCATAGCGTTATGCGCCGGCTGTGGCACACACATTGGATGGGTGTACCACAAGCTGGACGGCGCCACGTTCCACGGATTGATTACCAACCAACTGCGCTTGGAACAGAGCACTTAACTTAACCCGGTTAACCGGAGATACCCGCTTGTGACTGGGATAACAGGGTCGTGGGCGGGTATAGGCGGAATTCTTGGGCGTACAACTTCCACAAACCCAACACCTTGCCAACATAGGCCAAGGTTTCCTCATAGGGTGGAATGCCGTCGAAGCGTTTCACGGCATTCTCCCCGGCGTTATAGGCGGCAACCGCCAACGGGACGTCGCCTTGGAACATCTTTAACAGACGTTTTAAATGCCGAACTCCCGCTTGAAGATTCTGATGCGGGTCGGAGAGATTCTCTATCGAGTACCGCGACGCGGTTGTGGGTAACACTTGCATCAACCCCTGTGCTCCCTCCGTAGACACCGCGTCGGAATCGAAGGCCGACTCGGCTTGCACCACCGCCTTGACCAGCGCCTCGTCCACGTTGTGAGTGGCCGAAACTTTTTCTATCAACGGATGGTAGCGAGAGTTAACGGTGAACAATCGCCCGTCGTAGTACGGGACGCGCGGTCTGGCATCGGCTGTCTCGGTAAGACGATCGACCGTCACGGACGGCGTATCCAGGGGCGGACTGGCGCCGAAATAGCGTTCGAAAAACGCTGGCTCCTCCGCATCCGGTGACACCAGGACGATGATTGCGCTCACCCATGTCCACAGACAGACGGTTGGGACCAGCCAATTGGATAAGCGGTTGCCACATTGCACCACCATGATCTGCTCCCCTTGCGGTATGACGAAACCTATATCTAGTGGTTAATAGCCGAATTGGGTGCTGATTATCTCAATATCTTGCGGTATGTCAATGAGATTTGACAGGATTTCATCTTTTCGCCCGTTATAAGCGCATGAGGCGCTCGCGCTCCTCCGTCGACGGCTCAAAACTGCGGCCCTGGTAGTGCGCGAAGATCGCCTCGACAATTGCGGTCGGTTCGTCCAGCACCTCGAACAACTCAACGTCCCCCGGACTGAGGGTACCAAGGCCCACCAGGCTCTCCTGGAACCAATCCAATAACCCACGCCAAAACTTGGCACCGACGAGAATAATCGGGATGCGCTGGGTCTTTTCGGTCTGCACCAAGGTAAGAATTTCGGCGAATTCGTCGAGGGTACCAAACCCACCGGGCATCACCACATAAGCGCAGGCGTACTTCACGAACATCACCTTGCGGCTGAAGAAGTGATGAAAATCGAGGGAGATATTCTGATATCTGTTGGCTACCTGTTCGCGTGGTAGCTGAATATTCAGGCCGATGCTCGGCGACCTGCCCTCGAAGGCGCCCTTATTAGCGGCTTCCATGATTCCTGGTCCGCCGCCGCTGACCACGGAAAACCCCGCGTCTGACAATTCCCGGGCGATGCGTTCCGCCAATTGATAATAGGGGTGCTCCGGCGTCATTCTCGAAGAACCAAAAAAGCTCACCGACGGACGAATCGCCGACAACCGTTCAAAGCCTTCGACAAACTCCGCCATGATTTGAAACACCTTCCAGGATTCTCTTGACAGTTGGACGTCGTCGATGGGCTTCAGCCGCAGCTTTTCCGCAGAGCGCTCATGTCTCACCATGGTCGTGTTTCTCGCATTTTTTGAAGTGTGATGTCAACGATGGATCGTGAGCGCTGGGACTGATTCATACCTCCGCCCACATGCGTACTAAGTTTACGTACGCGGTGTCTACGTGCCGGGTTTCCTCGGCGTCGGGCAATTGCTGTAACAGTTTCTCGCGGGCCTGGTGCAATTCATATAACAACTCTCGCTTGGCGGCATCACGAACCAGCGACTGCACCCAGGACACGGCAACCAGACGCACGCCTTTTGTGACCTTTGCCACATGGTGGCGGCTGGATGCCGGGTATATCACCGCATCACCGGCGAGATATTTGATGTACTGTTCCCCGAACGATGTCGCTATAACCAACTCTCCACCCGCATAGGATTCGGGGTCCGATAAAAACACCGTAACCGCAATATCGGATCGATAGCGTGTTCCCTCACCCATCACCGGGTCGTCGATATGCGGCCCGTACTCCATGTTTTCCGCATAGCGCGCGTAAAAAGGTGTGGCCACACGGTGTGGCAACGCGGCAGCCTTGTACAGCGGGTGATGAACCAGGCTTCCCATGACTATATTATTCAACTGCTCGAGTTCGCTGGCCTCGGTGCTGACCTCTTCGTTGTGTTTGACACGCCTCGCGATGACACCGGCTGACAGTCTACCGTCGACAAAGGCCGCACGCGCCATTAAGCCGTGTACCACTCGTAGTTGTTCAACATTCAATACCGCAGGAATTCTAATCAACATGCAGGGCAGACTCTGAGGATGGCCGGTTTAGCGGCCGGTGTTAAAAACGACTATCGTTGACCAACTTCTCAATCGCCGTGGCACTTTCATCACGATAACGATCATAGGTATCCACAATCTGCCCGGCCACCGCCAGCCAATGTGACTTTCCATCCCTGACCACTGTTTTTAGGCGTTGTATGTTGCTGTTGCTCAACCAGGTCAGGTACGCATCCTCCAGCGAGGGAAATAGATCTTTTCGAAGTGGACTCAAATTGGCGAAATAAAAATGCAATGATGCCTGGTTCTCGTCGTCAAGTAACGCCTGGTACGTGAAACCGTTAACAGCATCTCGTTCCACGTATTACCGAGCAACTCGCCTGCCACCACCTCACCGATTTCATGCAGGATGACAGTCTCGAGTTCGTTCTGCGTCATACACTCCAACGCCTGTTCCAGATCGTGGTCGAAACTGTAACAGCCGATGGCGCGGGCCATGGCGTTCTCCCGTTTTCGCCAGCGCCATTCCTCGACTTTCTCCCACAGCATGCGGCGCAGAGACTCACGGCGAATATAGATATTTGTTCCCTGAGCCATAGCGGGAGGGGCTGCCAGTTCACGCGCATACTCCCGTCCGGCAACTAACGCGGTGTAGCCCTGTAGGGGTTCTTGACTGAGCAACTCGGCGAGAAAGAAGTACGGTTTGGAGAAACGGCCGAGGCCGCCGCCATATACATACCCTTGTGGTAAAAGCTGAGCATTGATGGCTTCACTTTCCAGGGGCGGGTAATCGACACCGTCGATGGTGACGGGCAAGTAGTCCTGGTCCAACAAGCCCTCCCAGTATGCCTCGCGCTGGTCCACCCACAGCCCTACTTCACCGCTGCTCATACTGTCGCCGAGGGGCAGGCCTTTGCTCCAGCGGCAAAACTCCCGCATCTTGAGCAGGTACACGCACAGGGTGTAGTCTCCGGCAAATTGGGCATCGGAGACGTCACAGTTTCGCTGGACCGCGGTGACGAGACTGCAAAGTTTGAATTGCATAGCCACAAGACGACTGGTCGATAACCGGTTTAAAGTAGCATGAAGTCCAAGGACGGGCTAGTATTCATCGCCTTGAAGGTCCGACTAACAGAACGCGACCGCGAATTACCGGCGTTTTAAACAGTCAAAATAGCTTTCCCATCAAAGCACCACAATGAAGATGCGTATCCGTGACAAGTGGCGTAACAGGAACCGGCAGGGTTCACTGGAGGACAATGCCACTTCCCTCGCCTACGCGATCTGGCAGATCGCCCTGGCCGCGGCGAAGAATCTGCATATTGAGGATTTCGATTACGAGTCAGATGAACAACGCACTGCGGTCATTGCAGAGTATCTGATGTTCTTGGTGCACGTTGCTGATCGTCTTGCGTTTGAGCAGATGAACGAAGAGTCACGCAAAACATTTGTCACCACATTGGCGCAACACACAGCGCGCCAATATCAACGCAATGTCGCCGACATAATGGGACACGGCGATTATCGATCCGGTTACATCGAGAAATTGAACACGCGCGCCGCCGAATACGCTGAAACCCCATTCTCTGACGGTGATCCCGGTTACGAGACCCGCCGTTGCCTAGGGGCAAAAATCCAGCAGGTGATGGGGATGACCCAAATCAATAAGTGGGTCATTCAACAGGTGATCGACTTGGACGCTCCGGAAGCGGTGAAGCATCTCAAAACCGCAATGGACAATCTATTCGGCACGTCCAACATCGATCCGCGACCGGCCTCGAAAGAGGCGGTAATCGGCGCAGATTAGCGCAACGGAACTAATTAGTTTTTGAATCGCTCAGCGCTGTTGATCTCTTTCGCAGTTCCATCTTCGTAGCCAGCCTCGTAGGCCTCTGTAATCCGCTGCTCTTCACGCTTGGGATTTTCCAGATAACCACCGATCCAACCCTGGATATACTCACGATCAACGCCGAGCTTTTCTAACTTGTCGATAGTCTCGTAATACATTTTGTCCATCAATTTTTCTCTAGTGCATGTTGTGGACCGATACCAAGGGCGCGCAATATATTGCATCCATCCGGCGGCCACAAGCACCCCAAATCGGTAGATGTTCGAACGCGGGCAGATACCCATAAAGAGTTAGCCCGCATTTCTCACCAGACAGCGCTAAACTCCGAGTCCACGGTGATACTTAAGGCATTGTGCCGAAATGATGAATTACAAGGTGTTGCGACAGTCACGCCTATCCCGGCCCTGGCTGGTTCTCGCCCAGCTGCACGAGTCCTGCGCCAGCATCCGCGATCCTGGTGAGAAATGCGGGCGAGTTCGAATCGTGGCCAAAGCCGGCAACAATTCGTAACTCGACCAGACGAATGGTAACCGGACCTTTGATGGAACTCTGCGCTGAAGACACTTTGAAGCTCAACGTACTGCTCGCCAACTCGCATGCGATCCGTATTAATGAGCAGACAATGTGCGTGCACGGAATGACCGACGGCGACGATGCCAAGGTCGAGCTAAATCCCAACTGCCCGCCAGGAAAATATCTGCGTTTGGTGCGGGAGATGCTTTCCACGAACGCATTGGGGTCCCCCAGGGGCTACCCGGTGTATCTGCGGCGATGGACACGCATGGGGGACATGCACAACACCCGTCTAGAACCGCTGCTCATGTTGGCCGAGGATGAAGCAGTGATAGCGGTGGCCCGCGCTGCCGGCCTCACCGACGAGCTTGCGGCACGAATCTGGTGGGTGCTGCCGACGGCGGAGGTGGCCCGTTACGTGCTCGAACATCCCTGTGTTGTCGATGGTGCCATGGGTCCAATAGTTGCTGATTATCTGACGGAATACTTGCCGTTCGAGGAGGTTCCCGGCACCTTGATCGAAACCGTGCGTTTGATCCTGCAGCCGGGGTTAATCAGTGATGCGAAACGTCGCGAGATATGGGAACGCGGCGCGCGAAAAAATCATTACTACGTAGGCTTCCTGCAGACCATGCCGGATGCGCTGCCCGATCCGCAACCGGCACGCGAGGATTATCAATCAATAAAAAGCGCGTTACAGATACTCACCAACGATCCCATAGCAGCGCAACTGATCCGGGTACTGTCCACCTCCGGCCAGACATTCTTGAGTACTTGCGAACTTGTCCTGCGCAAGCCCGTCGATCAAGACGTCGTGGTTGAAACGCTGGATGCTATGTATCACTACTTTAGGCGGCTGCGAACGGGTGATCGTGAGTTCAGCAACGTCGACGAGTTAGAACAATACATCGATGGCGTGATCCAGGCCCATGACCGGCTGTGTGCACCCGTGCGCCAGCGGCGGCCGGAAATGGAAGCCGATCTCAGGGCAATGCTGTTGTTGGCTCATACCGGCGAACCGCTGGTCCGACCGATCTTTGCACGGACTGACGCCATCGGTTCGCTGATGCGGAAGAAAATCGCACCAGTGACCAATGCGGTGTTGGCAGCAACCGCCCGGCTGCTGGGCAAATCACCGTGATGTCTGTGGATGCGAGCACAAATTAACTATCAGTTCGGCTACAACCCGTGTTAGCCAATCTTGTAGTGCTTACGGATCGGTTTTTTGATCTCCCAGACGCACGACAATCCAGCCATGAATACCACCAGGTCACCTGCGGAGATCGTTACCGGATCACCGTTGTCGGGGGTCACCACCGCCTCTCCTTCTAGGACACAACAGGTCTCAGTTGCATCGTAGGTCCAGGGAAACCGCGAGACTTCCTTTTCCCATATGTCCCACTGTTCGACATGCATCACGTCGAGCTTCATTGGTGATGGATCGTGTTCAACCAATATCTTGGACATTACCCATAATCTCGCTAAGCTTGGTGCGAATTTCGTATTTTTGTTTTCATGTACCAGTTTTCCAGATCATCGAGTATCCTGACCGCCGCCCATTAGCCCGCATATTGCACCAGTCGCCCCGCGACTATTCTCCCAAAATAACTTGGAGACTCATATATTGCCTTTTCATCGAAGTGACACAACGGACCTTTTAAGCTGGGTGCCATGAATAGTCGCGGGGCTATCCGGGCTCTGGCTGGTCCAGGCACGCCTGAACTTGGACTTCACTCAAGCCATAGCTACGGCTATGACTTTCGCTCCAGTCCGGCGTTCAGTCGCCGGTGAACCGTTCTTTCAAAAGATGGATGAAGATATGGATCAGGGCTGGCAGATGAGCCGTGAGTATGTGCCAAACCCTGATGTTGAGCAACGATGCCAGATCGCCGCCGACCGTTTGTTGACAGCGATGCATAATGAGAATAAGCATTCTTTGTTGCTCATGGCCGGCTACATCATAAAACGCCTACCCAATGTGGAACGGGTTGACATCGATTCCACGGGTAACATCAATGAAACGCGGTTTCACTTTGAGAAAAACTAAAGGCACCGCCATACACGCATGAACGCTAAGTCTGAATCTGTACTCGACTACGCACTGCATGAAGTGTCTCGCCACAGCTTTATCTATGAGGTACGTCATGCCCTGACGCGCAAGATCTGTGACGACATGATTCGCCGCTTCGAGGCGCACCCGGAACAACAATATCCCGGCAGGATCGGCCAGCAGCAAGACCAAGAGAGTTCGGTCAAGCGTTCCACTGACCTGCGAATTAGCGGCAGAAAAGATTGGAAACCTGTCGATGAGGGCTTGTTCCTATCGTTGAGCGCCGCACTGAATGAAATTGCCAAGATCCACCCGTTTTTCGCGTCAAATTCGTTGCGCGACATGGGTTACAACATGCAACGCACGCAACAGGACGAGTTTTATCACTGGCATGTAGACAGTGGTCCGGGCGAATTCAGTCAGCGTCAGTTGGTCGCCATATGGTATCTCAACGACGTCGACGGTCCCGGCGGGGAGACCGAATTTTATTTTCAACAAGTCAAGATTAAACCTGAGACCGGCAAACTAATTTTGTTTCCACCGTTTTGGACCCATGCCCATCGTGGTGTCACACTGCAGCAAGGGATTAAATATATCGCGACGACATGGGTATGTTATAGCGGGGACCTTTAACGTGCCCCGCAGACGTAGGATCCGAGTCTTCTGCATATTGACGCGACCGGGTTCGGCGGCATTCCGTTTTTAGGCACCGCTGCGCTCAACGCGCCGGTCCTCGATCCGTCCAACACGGCAACCGATAGTGGACGGCATGTTATTGCTTACCCGTTGCTCCACCGTCGTCGGCTATACGTACGGCATAGCAATCGATTGATTACCCTTTGGAATCTTCGATTATTATTTGATTGCACTTTGAGACACACGCATCACAGATATTAACGGCCGGCCCTTGGATCATGTGATGCACTTCGGACTTTTCGCGACCGCAAAATGAGCAGATGTGTATGGCGATGTCGTCATTCTGTTTTGATACGATCTTGTGGACTTTATCCCGCAGCATTTTCCATTCTTTGGGGCTTTTGTCGCCGAACTTCTTGTCGTCGGTCACTGCGAGCACCTATTGATTCGGTGGGTCAAGGTTCAAGGGTTAAAGTTTATGCCACAACCGCATTGTTATGCGATGGCGCGTTTCACCATGTCGGACAACATGTCTACGACACAATCCGTGGCGCCGAGATACTCGGAGAGCTGAATATCGACATCTGGATATTCACTGCTTTTTTGATTGACGAGCTTTGGGATATCCACCGCCACATGGCGTCCGGCCACGAGAAAGTACGGCAATACTGTGATTCGCCGTGCCCCCCGCGTCACCGCTTGGTCAATGGACGACGGTATCGAGGGGGCGGCAAGTTCCAAGAAGGCGCACTCAACCTGTACACGCCCGGGTTCGAGTTTCTGTGACAACCTTGCGGTCAATTGCCGGACTTCATCGTTGGCCATTTGTCCTCGGCTGCCGTGAGCAACGAGCAGTAAGACATGCGAATTACTCATCTTGATGACCCCTGACGGTTCGGCCACGTCGCGGCCGCCGCCGGCCCTCGTATTTGTTCACCTCGCGCACGATCTGATCGAAGGGAATGTTGGACAATTCCTGAAAACGTTTTATGGCGCGATTCATCAATCCGTATACATCGGATACTCGTGATTCCTGCGCGAACGGATCCATTGCGTTTTGCAGGCCCAACAACCCGCCGCATTGGATCTTGATGGCCTTCGCATGAGGTAACGCCCCCGGCGTGCGCTTCAACCCCAGCGCGAAATTTGCCCGTTTTCTTAGGTGGTGCAAAAACGCAACGCATGTCTCCTGTGCTTCCGGAGACTGGCAATTCACCGCCTCGCGCTCGGCAATATTACATTTGGTCGCCCGCGGACAGGCACATACCCGTTGCAGTATGGCCTTCTCGAACGGACACGGAGCGGTGATCACCTCCTGGTACGTCCGCCGATATTGTTCTTCGTCGACCATATCTTGCTCAATCGTCTTCCGAAGGTTGACGCTCGCGGCTGGTTTTCAGCAATATTTCGGCCTCACTTCGATCCTCGGCGAAAATAATCTTTATGGTATCCAGATCGTCCTGGATTTGCTCCTGACGCATCTGCCTGGCGGCGTCGCGCGCTTTTCCGTAGTGTGCGAATTCATTGATATAGGTTAGAAATCGCTGTGGCGAGATCCGGTAGATAAAATACGGCATCAAGGCCCTTTAATCGGTTAGTCTTAGCTGATGAATGTAATCCTTCGACTATCCAAATTCCAACTTTCCGGCGATTTGACGCTCCACGAGTCCTGCTCATGAATGAAAACCAATCCTTATCCAAAGAAGAGCGTATCTTATCGGTGATGCAAAAGGTGCTGACGCGGGTTATAAAGGAAACCGCCACAGCGCCTGGTCTCAAGCATCCGCTTTCCGAGGACTGTATTAATGATATGCGCGAGTGCTTGGTATTGATTTCGGCGCGGAAACAAGAACTCGCCAAAGACGCCGGGCGCACCAGCGGTGCGCGCCCCCGTTACATCGATGAACCCAGATCGCAGGGTCCGGTGTCCGTGCCGATTGAACAAATCAAACATAAAGACCAAGACCGCGAGTGATTTCACGATTCAACCGTGATCACCGGGGTCCGTGAGCGATAGTGCGAAACTTTGAAAGTTGCAGACGTGTGAATGCGCTAACCGGAATCAACCCAGCGCCCGGTTGTGGTTTATAAAGATTCGCCTGGGAGTTAAATGAACAGCGTAACGTCAGCGTCACCCGCGAATTCGAAGAAGGTCGCCGCACCGCCCAGTTCGATGTTATCCATCAATTCATCGCGATTGATATCAAATAAATCGATGGTCATCTGACAACCCACCAGCCTGACTTCGGCTTCGACACACAAATCTCGCAGCTCTTCGATTGAGGCTACACCCTTCGCCTTGATCTTCTGTTTCATCATCGTGGTCATCATACTTTCCATGCCTGGAATAGTGGTGCCAAGCACCGGAAACCACTTGTTCATACCCATGGGCATCGGCATACCCGGATTACCGAGTGGACTCACTTTGAGGTCCAGCTTCTTCTTAATGAGCTGTAGCCCATAAAACGTGAAGAAGATGCATGTCTGATAGCCCAACGCCGACGCTGTCGATGCCAAGATGAAAGGCGGGTAGGCCCAATCCAGCGTGCCCTTGGTGGCGATAATCGCCAATTTCTTGTCAGCCATAATGCAAACGCTCTTGAAAAATTAGTCGTATTGGTTACATGTGTCCCAGCTTGATTTCCCTGGTGCAGCTATCCGTTTTTTCGCAGCAGAAAGTGAAACTCCCCGCTGTCTTCAGTGGACTCCAACAACGTGTTGCCGGTCTGTTGCGCGAACGCTTCAAAGTCTTTGACCGAGCCCGGGTCGGTTGCCATGATCCGTAACACCTGCCCGTCGCCCAGATCGTTCAACGCCTTCTTCGCGCGCAGGATGGGCAGGGGGCAATTCAAACCGCGAGCATCGAGTTCTTGATCAAATTCAGCCATGGTCAGCTCTCCTCTATCAGTAACGCCGTTTATTGTAGGCTTGGTAGATCCTGTTTGGTATCGTCCCCGGCAGGTCCGCGAGCGGGGTCATTACCATAATTTAATAATAGTATTCTATTAGAAAATACAAAATTATTGAAATCTTATGCAAACACCGGTAAAACATGGAGTTCGCACACCCTACGTCATCCTTCATCGCTGGTCATCCGTTGACGACAATTTACCGCCAGCGCGGCGATGAGAGGTCCAAGTCCCGGCTGCTTAAACCTTGCGCACCACGGCCTATCCCAATTTTGCATATGGCGCCACACATTTTCACCAAATTAAACTCCTTTTTACGCCGTTTCCCAGTGCCCCGGGTCCTCACATGGAGGTATCTATGTTTCCGCTGGCGGCGCCACTTGCTCATGATCTTGGTGGCCACGGCCACCGCGGCCGCATCTGCGCAAGACTTGAACCAACTTCCAGAGTTGGGAGATTATTCAACCAGCGTCATCTCTTCCGCTGAAGAACAGAAGCTCGGCCGCGAGTTTATGCGCGACGCCCGCCGCAGTTTGACCTTCATCGAAGACCCGGAGTTGCATGACTACGTGAACCGCCTCGGTCAGCGGTTGGCGGCAAACAGCGACGGTGGCAGTGTGGATTTCTCTTTTTACCTCGTCAAGGACCCGGCTTTGAATGCCTTCGCCGTGCCCGGTGGACACATCTCCGTACACACCGGCCTGATCCTGGCGACACGCCACGAGTCAGAGCTCTCCTCGGTGTTGGCCCATGAGGTGGCGCACATCACTCAACGCCATCTGCCGCGGATGCTGGCAGCCGTCAAAAGCCAAACTATTCCCATGACTGCGGCAATCATCGCTGCCATTTTACTCGGCGGGCAGGTCGGGCAGGCGGCGCTCGCGGCTACCAATGCATCGTTAATAGAGCGTCAACTCAAGTACAGCCGTGAATTTGAACGTGAGGCGGACGCGATCGGAATCCGCGCGTTAGCGCGCTCCGGATTCGATCCTCGCTCTATGCCGCAATTTTTCGAACGCATGCAGCAGTGGGCACGGGTACAGGAATCCAATGCGCCGGAGTTTCTACGCACC
>CAMYNX010000098.1 GCA_947259875.1 uncultured Gammaproteobacteria bacterium
TGCAAATCAACGATGTTCTCGTCGGTGGTCAACATCAGCGCCTCACGAGGCACCAAAGAACTCTGGCGGTTGCGCCCGGTAGTCCGGTAGCCAACCTCCACGGTGTTAACCTTCTGCACATGCACTTGGATGACTTTCTCGAGCGGCCACCAGATCCAGTTGAGACCGGCATTGGTCGTCTCGGAGTATTTGCCGAATCGAAGTTCAATTCCGGAAAAACCCTGCCTGACCTGGTACGTGCATTGGTAAGCCCACAGGGCAAGAATTACGACCCCGATTAATGGGATGGCAACCTTTCCCGGAAACTGGCTCCCGGTGCCGCGCGAGCCGCCGCCACCGCCCAGCATCCCGCCAAGGCGGTTTTGCACGTTTTTCACGATCTCGTCGAGGTCCGGCGGTGATGAGCGTCCGCCCTTTCTACCCCAAGGATCCTTATCATCTGAACCCGGTTGATTCCAAGGCATTTCGTTAGCTACTCCTGAAAAACATTGACAACATTAGATTGGCGAACTCACGCCAGAGTGGGATTTTAGCATGGCCGGGAGGCATTCAAACCGAGAATAGTAACCGGATTGTCATGCGCCGGCCGCCTCGTGCAAGTCTGGCAGGGTTTCAACGACGCAGCTGTCATCAAATTCCTGCTGCTGACACATCCAATTCAAGGTGGCCTCGGACATTTCCACGTCCAGAATCCAACCACCTTGGGAGTCTACCGCCTCGTCCAACACATTCGCACGTTGAAACAGTTGTGCGCGGAGCCGGCCCTGCCGCGCTGGCAGCCGGATTCGATAGGAGCGGCGATAGCGGCGTAGCTGCAGACTGATGGTGTGGTTGAGGAGATCAACACCAACGCCGGTTTGCGCCGATAGCCAGACTTTGTCCGGCAGTCCTTGCGCATTGCATTCGTATCGCGGCGTGGTATCGATGACATCGATCTTATTGTAAACGGTGATCATCGGTATCTCGCCGGCACCAATGTCGGCCAGGACACGGTCGACTTGATGCATGCACTCACGCCGGTCGGAATTACTGATATCAACGACGTGAAGCAACAGATCCGCGTTGGCAACTTCCTCTAGTGTCGAATGAAACGCCTTGATCAGGCTATGCGGCAAATCGCGGATAAAGCCCACCGTATCTGACAACACTACCGGCCCAAAACCCAATACCTCGAGGCGTCGCATGGTAGGGTCCAAGGTCGCGAACAACTGATCGGCGATAAATACATCAGATCCGGTCAATCTATTGAACAACGAAGATTTTCCCGCGTTGGTGTAACCCACCAGCGAGATGGTTGGGATCGGCACCTTGTGCCGGGACTTACGCCGCAGACCACGCTGCGACGAAACCCGCTCCAGCCGCCGCTTGAGCGTCTTGATACGCTGGCCGATTAACCTGCGGTCGGTCTCGAGCTGTGTTTCCCCCGGACCGCGAAGCCCGATACCTCCCTTCTGCCGTTCCAGATGGGTCCAACCGCGCACCAGACGGGTCGACAGGTGTCTGAGTTGGGCCAACTCGACCTGCAGTTTACCTTCGTGACTCGCGGCCCGTTGTGCAAAGATGTCGAGGATCAGGCTGGTGCGGTCCAGTACGCGACAGTCTACGGCCCGCTCCAGATTTCGCTCCTGAACCGGTGAGATATCATGATTGACCACAATCAGATCGGCACCGCATCTGCTCGCTAGCTCCCCCAACTCTTGCACCTTGCCCTTGCCGATGTAAGTTGCAGGATCCGGTGAGCGGCGTTGGCCGATCATAAGCTCGCAGATTTCGGCACCGGCGGACTCCACCAGCAACCGCAACTCGGCAATAGACTCTAGATCGTCACCACGTCCCTGCCGCTGATGCACCAGGATCGCGCGATCTTTATGCGTCAGATCATCCACAAAAAGACGGTGTAGACGGGCACACTATATTCCACGCGTGAGCGCGACATGCACGCGTGATCGATGTCATCACGAGTCTGGTGGTGGGAACTCGCCCACTGTTAGCTTTCGGACGATTCGTCAGCGGACTCAAGTGGGATTTTGACTGCACGACTCGGTACGACTGTTGAAATGGCGTGCTTATAGATCATTTGACTGACGCTATTTTTCAGCAGCACCACGAATTGATCAAAGGATTCCACCTGTCCCTGCAGCTTAATCCCGTTGACCAGATATATCGACACTGGCACACGCTCTTTACGCAGCACGTTAAGGAACGGATCCTGTAAAGCCTCCCCTTTTTTTTGTTGAGCCATCGTCTCTCTCCTGACCTTGTTATGATACAACGTTATTTAAACAGTGGGGCTCTCCTTGGCAAAACTCAATGGGTACTCCTCCAGAAGTCCATTACGACAGTTTGCCGATCAGGTATTCCGATACCGAATTCACCGGTCCGTCGGAACGGGTTACATCGAGGCTGTTGATCCAGACAACCCCCCGTTGGTTGCGTAACCACGTCAACTGGCGCTTTGCCAGTTGCCGGGTGCTGGCAACCGCTGTTTCTGACATCTCATTATAACTCACTTTGCCCACAAGATATTCGCCCACTTGACGGTAGCCAACGACGCGAAGTGCTTGTAAATCCAACGAAATTTCCTCGCGCTGCAGTAATTGGCGCACCTCGTCCACCAATCCCCGCGCCAGCATCTCGCGAAAACGGTGCTCAATCCGTTGATGGAGTTGGGCCCGGTCCGCCGGGGTGACGGCGAGTTTATGGAGCCGATAAGGCGCCGGGGCACCCGGTGCGCCGGCCCCACCTACGGGCGACCCGGTGAGCTGATACACCTCCAGGGCGCGCTGAATTCTCTGGCGGTCATGGGGATCGATCCGTTGCGCGCTCTTCGGGTCCACGCGCGCCAGCTGTCGATGGAGCACGGGCCAACCCACCCGCTTGGCGCGCCTGGCGAGACGGTCGCGCAACGGCACATCGGCGCCGGGCAGGATGTCAATTCCATGCTCCAACGTGCGGAAATAGAACATCGTGCCGCCTACCAACAGTGGAATCTTGCCCGCGGCGGTAATCACCGCCATCTCGTTCAGGGCGTCGCGGCGAAAGTCCGCAGCGGAATAGGTCTCGTATGGTTCGCGAATGTCGATCAGATGGTGCGGTACCTGCTGCAGACACGACTTGGACGGCTTGGCGGTCCCAATATCCATGCCTTTATAGATTTGCGCCGAATCCACGTTTATCACTTCAAACGGAAATGCACCGGCAAGCTTCATCGCCAGGTCGGTCTTGCCGGCGCCGGTGGGACCCATCAGAAACACAGCAGGTGGTGGCATCGGCACCGCGGATCGAGTCACCGGGCGGTGGGCTAACGGCCCCGCATGAACCATTTATCCAGTTCCGCCAGTGACAATTGGACCCAGGTCGGACGCCCATGGTTGCACTGATTACTGCGCTGCGTCGCTTCCATATCCCGCAGCAACGCATTCATTTCCTCGATGCCAAGCCGCCGATTTGCTCGCACCGAGCCATGACACGCCATCGCCGACAATACCTCGTTGATACGATCGGCAATGCGCAAACTGCTGCCGCGTTCGGCCAGATCCGCTAGCACGTCCCGCACCAGCCCAGGGATATCCACATCGGCAAGCAGCGCCGGCGCTTTGCGCACCACCAGGGTATCTTCGGATAACTGTCCGATATCAAAACCTAATCCAGCGAATTGGTCACCGAACCGACTCCATGTTGCCATTTCCTGGGTGGTGACCTGCAACGTGACCGGCACCAATAACGATTGACCGAGAACACCGTCCTTAACCCATTGGTCTTTCAACCGCTCGTAGGTAATACGTTCGTGGGCGGCGTGCATATCCACCAGCACCAAGCCCTTTTGGTTTTGTGCCAGGATATAGACACCATGCAGCTGCGCCAACGCAGATCCCAGCGGCAACGCGCTGTCGGGTTCGTGTACTGCGTATGCGGCGGGCGCATGGCCCACGGATCCCGGCGGCGCCCGGTAACCGGTGGCGGGTTCGGCGAGCCGCATAGCCATCATCAGTTGCTCGGTCCCGATGCGCTCACCGGTGTGTGGCAATTCCCGCGGCGCTTGCGCCACAGTGCTGACCGTATGCCGCGGCGTGGTGTCATCGCCCACAATTTGATGCAACGTGTGATAGATAAAATCGTGCACCGAACGTGTATCCCGGAACCGGACTTCGTGCTTTGCCGGATGAACGTTGACGTCGACTCGCTCCGGATCCAATTCGAGATACAGCACAAAGGCTGGATGACGGCCATGATAGAGCACATCCTGATAAGCCTGGCGAACGGCATGGGCCACGGTTTTATCACGCACCATTCTGCCGTTCACGAAGAAAAATTGAAGGTCCCGCTGGCTGCGGGAGAATGTCGGTAAGCCTAACCATCCCCACAATCGCAAGTCACTCCCCTGGTGCTCAAAGTGCAGTGATTGTTCTGCCATGGCCGCCCCACAGATGGCGCGCAGCCGTTGGTCTTGCTCTTGTTCGTCGCGAGCGGCGGGAAAAGTCTCCGCCGCACGCTCGTCGCGGCGATACGTGATCCGCACGTCGAACCGGCTCAGAGCCAGACGTTTCAGAGTCTCCTCGATGTGATGCGCCTCGGTGCGTTCGGTGCGCAGGAATTTTCGCCGCGCCGGTGTGTTGTAGAACAGGTCCCTGACCTCGACGGTGGTCCCAATTGGGTGCGCAGCCGGCTGTGGCCCGATAATGTTGCCGGCCCCGTCGCTGGTCACTTCCCACCCCACCTGGTCGTCATCGACGCGGGTGCGCAATCGCAGACGCGATACCGAGGCGATGCTCGGCAACGCTTCGCCGCGAAATCCCAACGAGCGGATGGATCGCAGGTCGTCAAGTTCATACAGCTTACTGGTGGCGTGGCGGGACAACGCCAACGCCAAGTCTTGTTTGATGATGCCGCATCCATTATCACTCACTTGGATACGCTTGATTCCGCCACGGTCAATGTCTACGGCGACGGTCTTGGCGCCGGCGTCAAGACTATTTTCGAGCAATTCCTTGAGCACCGAAGCCGGGCGCTCAATGATTTCGCCGGCGGCGATCTGACTGACTAGTTGCGAGGGAAGTTCCCGGATTCTGGATCGTGATTCACTCAACGTGTTATCCCCCGACGTCATTGACCGGAATACGCAATTTCTGCCCTACCCGGATGGTGTTCCCATTCAGATTATTAGCGCGCTTGAGGCGGGCGATGGATGTGCCATATCGCACCGCGATGGCCGATAACGAATCACCGGAGCGCACCACGTACTCCACATCGGCTTGCGCCGTGGTAGCACGGACCGGATGGCGGCGAAAGTAGCGCTTTATTCCTTGGTAGATCGCATTCGCAATCCGGCGCCGGTGTTTGGCCTTGCGCAGCAGGCGTTCCTCTTTGGGATTACTGAGGAACGCAGTCTCCACCAGGATCGACGGGATGTCCGGTGATTTCAGCACCACGAATCCCGCCTGTTGCACGCGCTTGCGGTGCGTCGGTCCAATCTTGCCGAGTTCACGCAGCACATCCTGGCCCAACTCCAAGCTCTTACTGACCGTGTCGGTCATCTGCAGGTCCAATATCACCTTGGCCAGCAGATCATCTTTGTCGCGCAGGCTCACGCCACCAATTAGATCGGCGGCGTTTTCCTTATTCGCCAACCAGCGCGCCTCTTCATTCGACGCCCCACGTGGTGATAAGGCATACACCGACGAGCCTCGCACCTTGCGGTTGGGGAAGGCATCGGCATGAATCGATACGAACACATCCGCTTGGTGGCCGCGTGCCGCGGCAATACGGCGTCTCAGGCTGAGATAATAATCACCTTTGCGAACCATGATCGGACGCATACCGGAGTCCCATTCGATCAATTTCCGAAGTTCCCTGGCAACCTTCAAGGTAATGGCTTTTTCCCGGGTTCCGATGCGCCCGACCGACCCCGGGTCTTCACCCCCATGCCCGGCATCTATCGCCACCACGATCTTCGCGGACCGCGCACGTGGCGGCGGCGTATAGTCTTTCGGCACCGCATCCACGCTGGACTCCTTAGCGTACAGATCGATCACCAGACGATGACCGTAGATGCGATTCGGGGTCAACACGAAGGTACGTGGGCGCACCTTTCGCTTGAGGTCCAGGACTATTCTGATTGCTCGATCCTGTTGCGTGCCGGTACGCACCCGCCGCAGGTAGGGGCCGCTCAGATCAAGACTCGGCAGGCTGCCAAACAGTTTGGCGTTCTGCAGGTCTATTACCAGCCGATCCGGATCATCCAGCGTGAACAACCGGTGTTCCACCGGACGACTGAGATCGAGCACCAAGCGTGTGTGATCCGGCGCACGCCACATGCGGAGATTCTTCACCGTCACCACATCCGCGAGGCACAGGTTTGCCACGAACAGTAACAATACCCCAGCGATACGATGAACCTTCACAAACCTCCACACAATTCGTGACCAACTTTGGTATAACAGTCAATCTCGACGATGCGCCGGTCGCAATCATGATGAATCATGATTGTTGCATCTGGCGGCGGCAGTACACCCGCGCCCCGCTCCGCCCATTCTACGACACATACGCCGCTCCCACTTATATAATCACGTATCCCCACTGATTCAAGCTCCTCCGGAGTGGTGAGGCGGTACAAGTCGAGATGATAGATCACCAGGTCCGCCACCTCGTATGGCTCCACCAGTGTATAGGTCGGACTCTTGACATGACCGCGGTACCCCAGGCCGCGCAACAGTCCGCGCACGAAGGTGGTCTTCCCGGCCCCGAGATCACCCTGCAAATACACCAGTTGCCCAGGACGCAGGTGGTCAGCCATGGATTCCGCCAATGCCAGCATTGCTTCCTCATTGTCGACCACGACGCATGTGGCGTTCATGCCAACAATTCGCTGAGTATTGCGCTCAGCCACGGATAGAGATCGGTCGCCATCAATCCGATCTCCCCAATATCCTCGGCGGCGTGGTCCGCGGCGGCGGCATGCAGCCAAACACCTAGACACGCCGCCGATGACAGCGGCATCCCTTGGGCCACCAATGACACGATCACACCGGTCAGCACATCACCCATACCGCCCACGGCCATACCCGGGTTACCGATATCACACACCCACAATCTGTCGTCCGCACCGCTGACCAAGGTTCCCGATCCCTTCAGCACGGCCACGCCACCGAAACGGCACGCGGTCTCCCGCACCGCGGCCACACGATCCGACTGGACCTTCGCGCTCCCGGATGCCAATAAACGACCCGCCTCCCCCGGGTGAGGTGTCAGGATCCACTGCTCCCGTGACACCGGGTCCGCCGCCAGCAGATTCAGCGCATCCGCGTCGATGACTAGGGGTCCTGGCCACTCCAGCGCCAACGACAACATCGCATTACCCCATTCGCCCTGCCCCAAACCCGGGCCAATGGCCACCGCATCTGCGTCGGTAAGTTGCCGCTTCACCGCTGCCGGGTCGTCGCTCCCGGTGACCAACAACTCGGGGCAACCGCTGGTAACCGCAACCGCGTGCTCGGGGCGCGTGATGACGCGCACCAGACCGGCGCCGCTGCGGTAGGCAGCCACACCGCACATCTGCAGCGCACCGAGCATGCCGGTGTCGCCGCCGATCACCACCACCCGGCCACAGTCGCCTTTATGCGCATCGCGCGGACGCGCAAGCCCCGCGAGCAGATCTCGATTGGGTCGAATACGCCGTGCCGCGGGAACCAGTTCGCTGTAGATATCCGCTGGTACGTCCAAGTCATCAAACAGCACCGCCCCGGCCAGGACCTGGCCACGCCCAGTGAACAACCCCAGCTTCATGCCGATGAACGTCACCGTTGCATCGGCACGCACCGCGGTCCCCAACACCCGGCCGGTATCGGCATTCAATCCCGAGGGGATATCGATTGCCAGCACCGCACCTGGGTGGGTGTTGATCGCATCAATGATGCGGGCATAATCACCCGTCACTTCCCGCTCTAATCCGGTGCCCAGTAGGGCATCCACCACCACATCGGCGTTAAACTCCGATGCATTGGCGAGATCCTGGATCTCACCACCGGCCGCCTCATAGTCCCGGCATGCTTGTATCGCCGCTTGCGACTTAGGGGGCGCCACCGTCCATAGCTGCGCCTCCAGTCCCGCTCGCCGCGCCTGGGTAGCAACAACATATCCATCGCCACCGTTGTTACCCGTCCCGCACAAAATGCTGATACGCCGCGCCCGTGGCCAGCGTTCAAGCATCACCCGAAATGCGGCCTGTCCCGCGCGGGTCATCAATTCATAGCCATCAATACCACGGTCTTCGATGGCGATGCGGTCCAATTCGCGCACCTGTTCCGCGCGGTACAACTCCTGGGGCAGAGATTTCATAGTGGGTATGATAGGGGGTTATGGTTTCCAAGCGAAGTACACCTTTGAACTTTCACGGGCTTGCCGAACGCATCAAGCATTGGGGCGCACAACTGGGATTTCAGCAGATCGGCATCACCGACACTGATCTGAAGCGGGCCGAACGCCACTTGACGCGCTGGCTGGAACAGGGCTGGCACGGGGAGATGCACTACATGTCGCGGCATGGCCTACGCCGAAGCCGTCCTCCCGAGCTGGTGCCGGGCACCATCCGTGTGATTTCGGCGCGCATGGACTACTGGCCCCGGGGCGCGCGTGAGGCGTTCGCGGTGCTCGACGATCCCAGCGTGGGATTCGTGTCCCGTTACGCCTTGGGCCGTGATTATCACAAATTGATCCGTAAACGGCTGCAACGGCTGGCGGACCGGATCACCGCCGAGGCCGGGCCTTTTGGCTATCGGGTATTCACCGACAGTGCGCCGGTACTCGAAAAAGCGCTTGCGGAAAAGGCCGGTCTCGGATGGATCGGCAAGCACACCAATCTGATTAATAAAGGCGCCGGGTCTTGGTTTTTTTTGGGGGAGATCTACACCGATCTGCCGTTGCCCGTGGATGCCCCGGCACACAATCACTGTGGAACCTGCAGCGCGTGCATGGACGCCTGCCCCACGGACGCCATCGTGGCGCCGTACCAGCTCGATGCGCGGCGATGCATTTCCTACCTGACCATCGAATTGCGCGGGTCCATACCCGTACCGCTGCGCGCACTGATAGGGAATCGTATCTATGGTTGTGATGACTGCCAATTGGTATGCCCGTGGAACCGCTTTGCCCGTGTTTGCTCCGAACCTGAATTTTCCCCCAGAGAACAGCTTAGCGATCGGAATTTGGTGGAGTTGTTTAAATGGACGCAGCAAGAATTCGCAAGCAAGACATCGGGGTCGGCGATTCGCCGCATCGGTTATGAATGTTGGCTACGAAACATCGCCGTCGCCCTGGGGGACGCACCCACGTCAGAATTGGTTGTCGAGGCGCTCGAAAGCCGTGTCAATGACCCCTCGGATCTGGTGTGCGAACACGTGGCTTGGGCGCTTGCACGACATCACTAACTCGAGTTCACGCGATCAGCTTTGGCCGGTGGCGACTCCAAAGAGATAAAATGGTCGCGGTAATAGCGCAACTCGCTGATCGATTCGCGGATGTCATCCAGTGCCTTATGGGTGTTTTTCTTGTTCAGGCCGTCATACACATTAGGGGCCCAGCGCCTCGCGAGTTCCTTCAAGGTGCTCACATCTAGGTGGCGATAATGAAACCACTGCTCCAGCTCAGGCATGTAGCGGCGTAAGAACCGCCGGTCTTGATAGATACTGTTTCCGCACAAGGGCGAGCGATTTCGCGGAATAAATTCTTGAATAAAAGCCAGCGTCTCTGCTTCTGCCTGCCTTTCGGTGTATGGAGATCTCTTGACGCGTTCAATCAGCCCGGTCTCGCCATGGGTCCGTGTATTCCAGTCATCCATGCCGTCCAATAACGTCTGCGCCTGATGAATAGCAATCACCGGACCTTCCGCCACGATGTGCAGGTCGTTATCGGTTATTATGGTTGCAATTTCGATGATGCGTTCAGTCTCCGGATCGAGTCCGGTCATTTCCAGATCCATCCACACCAGCGCGCGAGAATCCTGTGGCATTACTTTCCTCCAGCTGTAATAGATTGAATGTTCCTTGTGTGATGTGGTCTCATTAGATCGAGTGTATCAGCAACAAGTATCGGTTTCGAATCTGGGGACCGGGAAAAGGAGTATGACTCATGCGCAAAGTATCGGCTAGTACTACTATATTCGCGCTTTTATTTACCACCGTGGCGCACGGATTCCTGCTCGGAGATCCGAGTAACGGTAAACTTATTCACCAAGAAAAGTGTGCCGCATGCCACATAGGAAAATTTGGCGGTGACGGCTCCGAAATCTATGTGCGCGATAATCGTCGGATAAAGACGGTTGAAGGTCTCATGGCGCAAGTCGAGTTTTGTGATCGGCAAATAAAAAGCGGTTTGAAAGAAGACCAAATCAATGACCTAGTGATTTATCTAAACGAAAGCTATTACAAATTCGAGTGATGGCCATAATGGATGATCTGACAAATAAACACTGCCGGCCTTATGGCAAGAATGAAGCACCCTTGAACACCGAGGCTGTGAAATCAGGCCTCGCTCAGATTCCAGGATGGTCCGCGGACCAAGAGTGCACCGAAATAAGTCGTAGCTTCGATTTCAAGAACTACTACGAAACCATGGCTTTCGTAAATGCCCTGGCATGGATCGCGCACCAGGAGGATCATCATCCCGATATCGAGGTCGGTTACAAGCGATGCCTGGTGCGCTACGCGACCCACTCAATCGGCGGGGTAACGGAGAACGATTTTATTTGCGCGGCGAAGCTCGACCGACTGATCGGCGAATAATACCACTCCGTACATTCTACCAAAGATCTCCGATGACGACGGCGGGATCGGGCGGGTGGTGCCTTGGTGCAATATGCGGGCTAGATACTGCGCCGATCGTTGAACGCCTGGGCCAGGGTGCCGTGATCCATGTATTCTAATTCACCACCCACCGGCACTCCGCGAGCGAGCCGCGTCACCTTTACATCCAGGGTGTCAGTGATCTGACGGATGTATTCCGCCGTGGCCTCACCCTCGACGGTTAAATTGGTCGCGACAATGACTTCGCGAATATTCCCCTCCGTCATCAGTTGCCGGAACCGGTCGATACCTAAATCGTCAGGACCAATTCCATCCAGCGGTGATATATGACCCATGAGCACAAAATACTTACCGCCGTAGACTCCCGCCTGTTCGACGGACTCGAGATCCGCCGGCGTTTCAACCACGCACAACAGCGCGTCGTCGCGTTTGGTTGATGAGCAGATATCGCACAAATCCGTTTCACTTAACGTGTTGCAACGGCGGCAATGGGTGACTGTCTGCACGGCCTGGTTTATCGCCCCAGCGATTTCCTTGGCTCCTTCCCGGTCCCGCTCCAATAAATGAAAGGCCATCCGCCGCGCGGTCTTGGGCCCTACGCCAGGCAAACGGCGCAGCGCCTTTTTGAGCGCCTCAATCGCGTGTACGTCGACCATCAAGCCCTATAACGGGAGATTCAAACCAGGGACGTTGAATCCTGACGTTAAGCCCGCCATCTTTTCCTGCGTGGTTTTTTCCACCTTGCGTACCGCGTCGTTTACAGCGGCAGCAATGAGGTCTTCCAATACTTCCTTGTCGTCATCCAGTAGATCTTTATCAATCTCGATCTGTCGAACATCATGCCGGCAAGTCATGGTTACCTTAACCATGCCTCCACCCGAGGCACCCTCCACTTCGATATGCGCCAGCTCTTCTTGGGCTTTGCGTAGATTCTCCTGCACCGCTTGTGCTTGTTTCATCAAGTTTCCAAGTCCGCCCTTCATCACCACCTCACTTTAGGAATCACGAGTCTGTACCGATTCGGGAACAATCGTAGCATCGAATCGGTTGATAATCTCCTTAACGTTTGGGTCATTTTCTATCGCATGGTGAGCGGCCTGTTGGCGCTCGGTTTCACGACGTTCGCGAATTTCTGCAGGCGTTTCTTGATCGGCTCGTCCCACCACGATATTGAGCTTCACATCCGCGTCTAACTCACGCCGAACGGCAGCGGCAAGGGCGTCGCGCCGCTCCTGGTTGAGCAAATGCTCATGATTTGTATCCAGGGTCAATTCGACCATCTCTTTAGTGACAGTCGTCGGCACCACATTCATTGCGAGTTCGCGGATCACGGCGGACACATCCAGGCGTGCGGCCAATTCGCTCCAATTGCGCGCGCTAATATCCGCGATCTTAGAGGGGGTGTTGTCCGTCTGCCCGGGCTCGGGTTGCTCTGTTCGCGGAACATTGGCGACTACCTGCTGATCTACGGGTCGAAACGCCAACATACGCAGCATAATCATCTCAAATCCGCTTCTGGGATCCGGCGCCAGAGGCAGGTCACGCTTACCGATCAATCCAATTTGATAGAACAACTGCAAACCCTCGATGTCCAGACGCTGCGCCAACTCCCGATACCACTCCATGTCAACTTGTTTCGCCTCCAGCGCTGCCGGTGCCTGGTGATACAAAGCAAGATAATGTAATGAACGAAGTAACTCATCGAGTGCCGATGCAAAGTCACAAGACCCACTGCTCATGCGGTCTGCACATTGCAACAAAGCTTGTCCATCTTGATCCGCCAATCCGAGCAACAGGTCTTTGACGTAGGTCTGATCGATGGTGCCAAGCATGTCGCGGATTGGCGCCTCGCGGACTTCACCGCCGCCGTGAGCAATACCCTGGTCCAAAACGCTCAGGGCATCCCGCATGCTGCCGTCCCCCGATTGCGCTATCAACCTAACGGCAGCAGCATCAAACGGAATCTGCTCTTGCTCGAGAATGTATTCAAGTTGCCCCGAGATTTGATCGACACTCAATGCCTTCAGGTTGAATTGCAGGCATCTCGATAACACCGTCATCGGAAGTTTTTGCGGGTCGGTGGTGGCTAGCAGAAATTTCACGTGTGGTGGCGGTTCTTCTAGGGTCTTCAACAGGGCATTAAAACTATGTCCTGATAACATGTGCACTTCGTCTATGAGGTAAATCTTGTAACTGCCTCGAGTGGGCGCATATTGCACATTGTCCAGCAACTCCCTGGTGTCATCGACTTTGGTTCGTGACGCCGCATCGACCTCAATGAGATCGATGAAACGGCCTTCATCAATCGCAATACAAGTTGCGCAGCGGTTGCACGGCGTCGAACTGATACCCTGTTCGCAGTTCAAGGCCTTGGCCAGAATCCTCGCCAAGGTTGTTTTTCCCACGCCGCGGGTACCGGTGAACAAAAACGCATGATGCACCCGGTTACTGTCCAGCGCATTGCTCAACGCACTCACTGCATGTTGCTGACCAACGACCTCGGAAAAAAATCTTGGCCGCCATTTACGTGCTAAGGCTTGATAGCTCATAGTTAAACAACAAAGATGGTGGCGGCTCCAGCTAGCCGGACCTCGGCACCCGATTCAGTTGCTGCGGCTGCTTCCTTCCGGACCTGACCGGGTTCACAACCTATCGTCACCGGGGAGACCAACTGTCACCG
>CAMYNX010000099.1 GCA_947259875.1 uncultured Gammaproteobacteria bacterium
CATGCGGGATCATCAGAAATATTTTCCAATAAAGAGCCACCGTGGCCGCTTGATGCCGTACTTTATCACCGTCAGCAACATCAAGAGTAAGACCCCCAAACGGGTACGTGAAGGGAATGAGCGGGTACTGCGTGCCCGCTTGTCCGACGCGCGATTCTTTTGGGAAACAGATCGCAATACGCCGCTGGCATCCCGTGTAAACGCCCTCAAGGACGTGTTGTTCCACAACAAGCTCGGATCCTTGTTTGATAAAATCAACCGTGTGGGCGCCCTCTCGGCATCAATTGCAACACTGCTGGGCTTGAACGTAGATCACTGTGAGCGTGCCGCGTTACTGGCCAAGACAGACCTGGTCACCGACATGGTCGGGGAGTTTCCCGAATTGCAGGGCACGATGGGGAAATATTACGCGGGCCATGATGGTGAGCCTAAGTCGGTGGCAACAGCGATCGAGGAGCACTACCGGCCCCGTTTTGCTGGCGACCTGCTCCCCAGCGGGGGCGTCGGCCAGGTGGTGGCAACCGCGGACAAGCTGGATTCGCTGGTGGGCATCTTTGCTGCCGGTGACGAGCCGACCGGGGACAAAGACCCCTTCGGTTTGCGGCGCGCGGCGCTTGGGATCTTGAGAATATTGATCGAAAAAAAATTGGATCTCGACCTGTTGAGCTTGGTCGAAGAATCCGCGCGAATCTACCGCGCCCAGCCGCAATCGATCGCAGTTTCGGATAAAGTAGTCGAGCGCGTGTTCGAGTTTGTCTTGGAGCGCACGCGCGCCCTTTATAGCGCCGCTGGTTTTCAACTAGACGAACTGAACGCGGTGATCACCACGCGGCCAGTTAGCCCGCTTGATTTCGATCGGCGACTGCGTGCGGTGGCAAAGTTTCGCAAGTTGCCCCAGGCGGAGAACCTAGCTGCTGCCAATAAGCGTATTCGCAATATTCTACGCAAGAGTAGTGAGTCCATACCTGGCCGTGTGGATCAGGCCTCGCTGACCGAAACCGCGGAAAAACAACTCTTTCAAGCATTGGAACGGTTGACGAAGGAGGTAAGCGGCTATTTCCGTGACGGTGAATACGATCAAGGGTTGAAAAAGCTGGTGTCGTTGAAAGACCCGGTGGACTACTTCTTTGATGAAGTTCTGGTGATGACGGAGGACGCGTCGTTGCGGCAGAACCGTCTGGCCTTGCTGCGACAGATACAAGAGCTGTTTCTGCAGACCGCGGATATATCAAAATTACAGGTGGATGCCGGTTGACGAGTACAATCCTGTTTAGTGCGGATTCGAACCTCGCTTTGTGACGCAAAAAAACCAAGATGAACACGGATTCTTACCAAGCCATGCTCGCTGCAGTCCAGGCATTTCACGACAAGCATCGATTCAAACAGACCGGCGCTGAAGATTTGGTGTACCGGGTTGCATTGATGGCCGAAGAGCTAGCCTGCATATTGCACCAAGGCGGCGAAATTCAATGCTATCGACATGATTGATATAGGTAATTCGCTGAGCTGCGAAAGTGACACTTTGTACCCCGGCGATCGCCTATCCCGGCCCTGGCTCGATCTCGAACGCCTGCACTTGCGCTTCACTCAACCCATAGCCAGCTATGGGTTTCGTTCCAGCGCTGCGTTCAGCCGCCCGATCTCTTCGCCAGCTTCCGCGATCCTTGATGCAATATGCAGGCTAGGGGAGATTTCAGCGTGCGTCACCAAGGGAAAGGACAAGTTGCGTTTGGCCGAGGAATGTGCGGATCTCATGATTTTGGTCTTGGGTACCGCCATTGCGGCCGACCTCGATCTCAAACAGGCGTTCTGGAACAAGATGACAAAACTCGACCGTCGCGGAGGTCGCTTTGTCAACGGACGCATCCGCGTGTCCGAATTTGATTAGGAGACAGCCCTCATGCGCCTGGTAATTCTCGACCGTGACGGCGTGATTAATCGGGACTCGGACGAATACATCAAGTCTCCGGATGAATGGGTGCCGATTCCGGGTAGCCTGGAAGCCATCGCCCGCTTGTGCCGGGCGGACTATAAGGTGGTGGTGGTGACTAATCAGTCGGGTGTCGCGAGAGGATTGTTCAGTGTCGATACGTTGAACTCGATCCATGTCCAGATGCTAGAAAGGGTACGCCAGAAGGGCGGACAACTGGACGCTATCTTTTTCTGCCCCCACGGTCCAGACGATGAGTGTCTGTGCCGCAAACCCAAACCGGGGATGTTTTTGGATTTGGCGGAGCGGCTCAAGGTGAATCTGACTGCAGTCCCGGCGGTGGGGGATTCGCTGCGAGATTTGCAGGCCGCCCGAGCCGTCAATGCATTACCGGTATTGGTCCGCACCGGAAAGGGCGATCTCGCTTTAGATCGTTTGCGTGACAGCGATCTGGCCAACACGGCGGTGTACGAAGACCTATCGACATTCGTAGACTCCCTACTCAACGGCGAATTGGACGAGCGTGTGAACATGTTATTGCAACGCACGGAATCCAGGAACGCCTGAAAAGCTCATGCAGTTCCTGCGCTCCTTGTTGTTCCTGTTGGGGCAAATGATCACTGCGTTGCTGTACAGCCTGGTGGCAATCGCGGCGTTCCCGCTCCCACCGGTCACTCGTTCACGGCTGATCAGTGGCTGGGCGCACTTTATAACGTGGTGGCTGAAGATCACCTGCGGCATCACGCACAGTGTTAGCGGCCTGGAACGCCTGCCCACGGATCCTTGTGTGATTTTGTCGAAGCATCAATCGGCATGGGAGACCATCGCCTTCCAGGTCATCTTTCCACCACAGACGTGGGTGCTCAAGCGGGAGTTGCTGTGGATCCCGTTCTTTGGTTGGGCATTGGCAGCCAGCCAGCCGATTGCCATCGACCGTGGCGTTGGGGCCAAGGCACTGGAGAAGGTGGCCAAACAGGGTGTCGGCCGGATCCGCGATGGCCGCTATGTGATCGTATTCCCGGAAGGCACCCGGGTGCGCGCCGGAGATAAGGGACGCTATAACCCCGGTGGTGCGATGTTGGCGATAAAGGCTGGCGTACCGGTGGTGCCGGTGGCACACAACGCGGGTGAGTATTGGCCGCGGCGCGGATTTCTAAAACGTCCCGGAGTGATCCAGGTGGTCGTTGGCCCGCCGATTGCGGCAACCGGTAAACGCGCGCGGCAGATTACCGCGCAGGCCGAGACCTGGATCGAAGCCACGATGAAAGAAATCACTGCCTAGCGTGCTGGCCCCCCGTCGACGGCGCGCTTCGGTCGATGGCATAAAGACTCGATGGGAAAGTGCACCGACGCGTTGTTGACTGCCTGCAAAATAGGCTCACCGGTCTGTTCGTCCGTGCGATATATAATGTCCAGTTGCTGCCGCGCACCGTCGTCGACTGCAGCTCCACCGTCATCGAGGGTCATGGCGCGTCCGACGTCTAGATCCACGCCCGCGCCAGGTTTAAGGCGCAGCGGCACGAAAAACACCGGCGCGTCACCGTTCGCCACCCGTCCGTACACCACACCATAATCGATTAACACATGCGGCGGTTGATCGGGCAACGGATCCGTCCACTTAAACAAGAATTTGCCGTGCAGATTGCCATTCGAGCGAAATACCGCAATCCCCCGGTCTGCGCGGTCAGCGTGTAACTGAAAAATCCCTTTCTGCAGTCTTTCATGGTCGCTGCGGCTTATCTGTTGCGGCAGGGTGGCGACATAGCGATCCGGTTCTACCAGAAACTGATTAGCCATCAAATCTTCGTACTCATCGTAAATAACGCTGCAGTCGAAGTAACCCGCATCGGCAGTCTGATACGCCAAACCCAGGGTTAAGATCGTCGCTCTCCACAACCAACGCATTATTATCGCCTTATATATTTACGCCAATGGCCCCCCGGCGCGCATTATACTTGGGTTGCGAGTAGCCCGTACATGGATCGGTGGCCGCTCCACAAAAACGAAAGTGTAGTCGGTGTAGCACTGGAAGGTTCCGCGCCAATTGAACCGAGCGAAGATTTCCGCGACCCGCTGTGAATACATCCGTGTACGCTCGACGTTAGCATCCCGCCCTTAATTCTCGCCCGGAATCCTGGAGCGCCGAATGCCGCCAATTCCGGGAAAAACGCTGTCGGCGTTTTCGGTCTTTTACCTTAGAACAAGGGCGGGACGACGGACCCGGAAATCCTCCCTCGATTCCAGTCGTTTCACTAATATGGGTTGAGGAAAAGCATCTACTCCGGGCTCCATTATCTGCGCCGTTACCGCTATGGATTTCGTTCCAGCACGGCGCTCGTCCCCGCACAGCAGGGGGCTCATCCCCGCACCACAGGGGAACGACGCGCAGCACAAGTCGCTGCGCCAGTTGGCGGGATTCTTGGTCTAAACTGCGCGGCTAGCGGTGCCGCGGTGTCAACCAGCGGTGGTGGTGAGCCGCGCGTAATCTGCCACGGTCAGTTGCTCGGGGCGCAGACCCGGGTCGATACCCGCGGCACGTATCTGTCCCTCGCTCAGCAACTGCCGGAGGGCATTTTTGAGTGTCTTGCGCCGCTGTTGAAACGCGGTGCGTACGATATTGGAAAACTCACTGTGATTGGACACCGGATATGGGGTGTCCCGATAAGGCCGCAACATCAAAACCTCAGACTCTACTTTGGGCGGCGGGGAAAATGCCCCAGGCGCCACCGTCATGAGGCATTGCGCTTCACATTGTTGTTGGACCATGACGCTCAGACGACCATAATCTTTGGTCCCTGGTGACGCCCTCACCCGTTGTGCCACCTCTTTTTGCAACATCACACACAAGTCTTCCATGCAGTGGCTATGGGCCAACAACCAAAAGATCAGAGGTGTTGAGATGTTATAGGGTAAGTTGCCAATCACACGTATCCGTTTATCGGATCCAGCCGCCAACTCGCAAAAATCGAAGCGCAAGGCATCGGCTTGATGGATCACCAGTTGCGGGTGCCGTGCAGCTTGATCCCGCAACAACGACACTAGGCGTCGATCCAGTTCAATGGCGTGCAATAGAGACACTCGAGGCGCCAGCAGAAACGTCAGCGCACCCGTGCCGGGTCCGATCTCGACAACCGTCTCATGCGGCTTGGGATTGAAAGCGTTGATAATGCGATCGATGACCGATCGTTGATGAAGAAAGTGCTGACCCAGAGATTTTCGCGGTGCTGGATTACTCATGTAGGAATGGGCATCCGTGTACGTGGCGTGTGTTCCGCGGCGTGCCGTCTGACAATGTCAATTGCGCTGCCCACCGCGGCCTCCAAGCTGCGAGTATCAACGTTGCCGGTACCGGCAAGGTGCAAAGCTGTGCCGTGATCTACGGAAGTGCGAATGATCGGCAGCCCCAAGGTGATATTCACGGCCTCGCCGAAACCGGCGTATTTCAATACCGGTAAACCTTGGTCGTGGTACATCGTCAGCACCACATCAAAGTTTTCGATCTGACCGGGGGCAAACACGGTGTCCGCCGGCAGCGGTCCGGTGATTCTTAGCCCCGATTGCTTCAGCTTTGCCACTACCGGCTCGATTACGTCGATCTCTTCGCGTCCCAAGTGTCCGCCTTCTCCGGCATGGGGATTCAAACCACACACGGCAATGCGAGGCTGCGGTACCCCCAGTTTGCTCTCCAGGTCGCTTGCCAACACCGTGGCGACTTGCTCCAGCCGCTGTGGGGTCAACCGGTGGCTCACCTCGGACAGGGGGAGATGAGTGGTGACCAACGCGACGCGCAACACGCCGGTGGCGAGCAGCATGACCGGGCAATTGGCGCCAGTTCGCTGCGCCAGATATTCGGTATGTCCAGAAAATTGAAAGCCGGCGTCATTGATTACACCCTTGTGTACTGGGCCGGTGACCAACGCGTCGAAAAGCCGGGCAACGCAGCCGTCCACCGCGCGGTCGAGACTAGCAAGCACATAACCGGCATTGGCGGCATCGACCACGCCGGCTTGCGCAGGAGCAGATAGGGGCTGCGGCAGCAGCGCCAAGGTACCGCCACGGTGCGGTTGATCATGCCACTCAGTCAGTTCCAGGGTCCGGTTCAACATTGCGGCCCGCGCCTGTAACAGTGCGGGATCGGCGATCACTACCAAGCGACATGGCAGCTCCCGTTGGGCGAGCAAAATCGCGAGATCTGGGCCGATACCGGCGGGCTCCCCCGGCGTCAACACGATGCGCGGCAACTCCTGGGTCACGGGGCCGGATCTAGTCTAGTTCGTTGTGAGTGCCGTCACAGAACGGTTTATTCGAGGTATTTTTACAACCGCACAGGGTAAGCTTGGTCGGCTCGGTAAGTTCGGGCGTTACGGGTTCGAATGCACCGCCTTGGTGTGAACCGTCACCAAAAGGTTGGGTGTCAGAACGGCCGCATCGGCACCACCAATAGGTGCCGGGCGCTAGCGTCAATACGTAGGGGGATTTTTGCACGATCGCAGGTTCCGCCACGTTCAATATCTCCTTTTAGACTTGAGGCTGAACATGATACCGGCCTCACCGTGTCAGGGACAGACGATTACTGAATTAGCGACCCTTACCGTTATCATAGGAACCGTGATCACGATCCTCGAAATCGAGCGGTTTGCATCCCGGCAGCATGGCCTCGCCGATGTCCCGCTGTCTTCCGTCACCTTGGAGATTCGTGCCGGTGAGGTCGTGACCCTGAGCGGGCCATCCGGCTGCGGAAAGACCCTGTTATTACGGGCCATTGCCGACCTCGATCCATCCACCGGCACCGCGGCGTTGGACGGCAAACACCGCGATCAATACTCCGGGCCGGATTGGCGCCGGCGCGTGGGATTCGTGGCCACCGAAAGCGCCTGGTGGACGGCGCGTGTCGGCGATCACTTCATGGCGCCACCGGACAGCGGCGAACTTTCGGCGTTGGGCTTGAGCGCGGCCGTATTGGCGCGGGAAGTCGCAGGTCTTTCCACCGGCGAACGGCAGCGTTTGGCCTTATTACGAAGTCTGGGCAACCGCCCGCGTATCATCTTGTTGGACGAACCCACCGCGTCACTCGATCACGACACGACCCTGCGTTTGGAGGCGTTGGTTCGTGCATATGTCGCGTCATCCAATTGCGGCGTGTTGTGGGTGTGTCACGATCTCAATCAGCGCCAGCGGATTGCGGATCGCGCCTTCCAAGTGCATGGCGGGGCGCTGCGTCCGGTGGACAAATCGGAATCACAGTGGGTGTTATCCCATTAAGTTACGTGGACTTGCTGTTGGCGGCGACCCTGGTGTTGCTGTTGGCCGGGCTGTCGGTTGCACTCTCGCTGGGGATCACCCGGGACCTACTCATCGGCGCGCTCCGCACCGGCGTGCAACTGTTACTGGTGGGCCTGGTGCTCAAGGTGTTGTTTGCTCACATCAGCTTGCTGTGGATATCGGTGATGGCGTTGGTCATGGTGGCGGTGGCAACCCGAGAAGTCTACGCGCGCCAGAGCATTCCGCTCGCCGGCGGTTGGGGTATTGGCTTGAGCGCCGCACCATTGTTTGTATCCTCGTTCACGCTCACGGTGCTTGCCTTGTTGATCATCATCAACCCCGACCCGTGGTATCTACCGCAGTATGCGATCCCGCTGTTGGGGATGCTGCTCGGTAACGCAATGACTGCGGTGGCGCTGGGGCTGGACCGACTCACGAGCTCCGCGGTCCAGCGGCGCAATCAGATCGAGGCGCGTCTGGCGTTGGGACACCCGTGGCGGCAGGCGATGAGCGGCCTGCAACGTGACAGCGCGCGGGTCGCCCTGTTGCCGGTGATCAACGCCATGGCGGCGGCCGGGGTGGTCAGCCTGCCGGGCATGATGACGGGACAGATCCTCGCCGGTACACCACCGATGGAGGCTGTGAAGTATCAGATTTTAATCATGTTTTTAATCGCAGCGGCGACGGGGATTGCGGCCTTGCTGGCAATCTTGGGCGCCGCGCGGCGGTTGTTCGACGAACGCCAGAGATTGCGCTTGGACCGGCTGCGATCGGTGCCGTGAGCCACACCAGCGTGGGCGATGGGACGTCGGACAGACGGCTTCTTTATCCCGATAATTGGCCTATACTGAATAATGTAAGTACCAAGGGGTGTCTGGCTGCTATTCCGGCCATGATATACGTAGACCAAGGCTGTTCGGGTCGGGGGCCCGAAATGGCATGGACATTAACAAGAACGAGTTACGAATCACCACGTATGCGGTCCGGGACCTGGCTCTGGTCTTATTGTTCGGTGGTGTCGTGTATCTGGGCGCAGTGGGTTTGGATTTATTTAACTTTATCAAGTACCACAGCCTGGATAAGTTATTCATAGTCGTTCCCACCTTCGTACTCGGTCTGATTTGGTTCGCATATCGCCGGGCGATCGAGTCACGTGAGCTCGATGCACACTACCGCATGCTCGTGGACCGGAGCTGGGCGTTGATCGGGATGCATGATCTGGACGGGGTGATGAAATCCATAAACCCGGCGATCGCAGAATCGCTCCGCTACCCCGAGGAAGAGATTAATGGCAAGTTCTTCGGCGATTTTATTACCGCCTCCAAACGACAAGATCTCGTTGAATACCTAACACACATAAAGAAACAAAGTACGGCAGAGGGCCAGTTCCGCCTGCTGACCAAGTGTGGTAAGCCACGGGTGTGGGAGTACCGCAATATGGTCATCCGCGGACGCGGTCCAAAACCCTTCGTATTGATCCATGCCCTCGACATCACCAAACGGCAAGTTGCCAGGAACGCATTGAAACAAAGCGAAGAGCGGTTCAAACACTTTGCTGAAGCCGCGGCTGATTGGTTGTGGGAAACCGATGAGAATATGCGCATCGTTTATTTATCTCCGCGGCTCGAAGAAACCACCGGCGTGGCGCCAGACCGGGTGCTTGGTCAAACTCTGTTAGAGCTGACCACGTATTGGAACAAAGAACTCACTGGTTGGCGGGATTTCAAGCAGCAGCTCGATAATCGGCAAGCATTTCGTGATTTCGAATTCCCGATGATAAAGATTGATGGCGGTTTCTGTGTCATGCACATCAGCGGCACGCCATTCAATAACTTGGATGGGCAATTCGGTGGTTTTCGCGGGACGGGTAAGGATGTTACTAACGAGCACCAATTGACGCAAAAGCTTGCCTATCAGGCAAACCGGGATCCGTTGACCAAGTTATTGAACCGTTCCGCGTTCGAGCACAGAGTGAAGCAGGCGGTTGAGAGTGCAAAGGCCAAAGGCTCGCGGCATGCAATGTGTTATCTCGATCTGGATCAGTTCAAAATTGTTAACGACACCGTGGGCCATGCCGCCGGCGATGAACTCCTGTGTCAAATCGCCAATCTTTTCCGGCGCCATACCAAGGGACATGATGCGCTTGCTCGATTAGGTGGTGATGAGTTCGCAATCCTGCTATTGAATCAACCCTTGGACAAAGCGACTGAAATCGCCAATCAGATCGTCGACGAAGTGCGCAAATTCAGATTCGATTGGCGCGACAGCGCATTCAGTGTATCTACGAGTATCGGGTTGGTTGAGATCATTGCCACATCCGAAGATGTGGGCGAAGTGATTCGCCAGAGCGACGTGGCCTGTTACATGGCCAAAGAGCAGGGGCGCAACCGCGTATACGTTTACCACCCGCAAGACCGTGCTCTGCTCAGGCATGATGCTGCCATGAATCAGGCGACAGAGTTCACCGCGGCTTTGGATGAAGGCCGTTTCCGGCTGTACTGCCAACCGGTGATGGATATCTCCGAGACACCCGCGAAACCGATCATGTACGAAGTGCTGCTGCGTTTGCTGGATAAAGAGAACAATATCATGTACCCCAAGGACTTTATTGGAGCCGCAGAGCGCTACGGTTTGATGCCCACCATAGACCGGTGGGTCATCGACCGCACGTTACAAGTTGTCGCCCCCCGAATCGACTTTGTGTCTGGGGCCGCACTGTCGTTGAATATTTCCGGCACTTCGCTGAATGATGCGCGGTTCATCGATTTTCTGCACCTGCAGTTGGACGAATCGAGTATCCCGGCCAATCGTGTGTACTTCGAGATCACCGAGAACTCCGCTATTTGTTACTCGGACGAAGCATCCGATTTTATGTCGAGCTTGAAAAAGCGTGGCTGCCGGTTTGTTTTGGACGATTTTGGCAGCGGATTGTCCGCGTATCGCAACTTGAAACTGCTGCCCGTCGATTATTTGAAAATTGACGGAGACTTCGTGCGCAAAATGGATGAGGATCCGATTGACGAGGCAATGGTGGCCGCCATCCAGCGGGTGGCCCAGCTGATGGGCATTGAAACCATCGCCGAGTGTGCAGAATCTGAGTCTACGCTACGCCGGTTACGCGGCATGGGCATCCAATATGCGCAAGGAAATGTCCTGGATCGGCCCAAACCGTTCACCGCCATAACCAGCGCGCCGTACGAGCACGAGACCCATATTGCGGCCGGATAAGCCGTTTTCTTCATCGCTCGACCCCTAAATTTCACCCGTATGGGTGACGAAATATCCCTCTCGACCCGCTAATCTCCATGTTGGATCACGAATCGCAGGTGATGGTGCCGGGATCGGCCGAAGATTGGCACAACATTCTTTGTCGGTGCCGGGGCACCGGTTGAAGGGTCATTGCGTATCGACTACCGGGCTCACGTTAGCAAACAGTCGCGACAACAAGCGGACCAGGTCAACCTGCCGATTGGTATTGGTTTTTCGATAAATAGACTTTAGATGCGTGCGTACGGTGTTCGCTGAGACATGGCAGGACTCACAATACTCATCGATGGTTTGGCCGTTTAATAACGCCGACACCAGGCAACATTCCTTGGTGGTCAAACCATAGAGGGCCTTGAGCAGCGGCTCCGGGGCCGGGGTCGGTTGATTGGGGTCGATGATCACCACAATAGCCGACGCCGAGTCACCGGACTCATTGTCACTCAGCGGCGCGGCCCACAATTGGATACCCCGGCCGGATGCGTCATCCAGCGTCACGGCGCCGACGCCGGGTTCGCCGTTGCGGCCCAACGCACGACCGATGGCGTGATTAAACTCGTCGCGACGGTGGTTACCTGCAGCATGCAAACAACCACCGCGATTGACGAGTAAGGTTTTTTTATTGATGAGGGATTTGGCGGTGTGGTTTTGATGAATGACATTGCGTTGACTGTCAACGATCACCAAGCCTACAGAGAAGCGCTCGAGCAGCGCCTTGATGTGGATGTTGTCGATGCCGGGTTCTCCAAAGTGCTTGGCGACTTGTTGATTTATGTCGCCAAATCGCACCAGCGCCGTTTCGATGCTAGGGATCAATTGTTCGACGGAAATCGGTTTCACCAAGTAGCCGATAACGCCGTACCCAATGGCTTGATTAACGATCTCCAAATCGCTGTGACCGGAGAGAATGATGATCGGACGGTAGCAGGTTTCCATCATCCGCGCGGCGAGTTTGGTGCCCAGAACATCGGGCAACATGACATCCACCACCGCAAGATCCGGTGTGTTGGTTTCGAATTGAGCGAGCGCCGATGCGCCATCCAAAAAACCATCGACGTGATATCCAGCACTCGTTAAACCTGCATGCAAGGTGTTAATGACAATGGGGTCATCATCCACGAGCAAGAGGCGAGAGTCGGTTTGAACGGTGTTCCTATTACTCATGGAATAAATCCAAAATAATTTTTCACCCCACGGGCGAGGCGGACAAGCAAGTGTAAACCATAATACCTGAGTCACGCATAACGGATGAGCAAGTCAAACCGTGTTCGCGGCGTCACGAACCGGAGGGCACTGTAATGCAAAAAACAAACAACAAACTCGTCACCAGCAGGCTTAGTCGAAACGCATATCGTTGGCAGGCCAGTAATGAGATGTATCGGGATCTTTTCAAGAACGCCGCCGATATTATTTTTTTCCACGGATCTATCGGGCCACTTTCTGGGTGGGAATTGTGCCGTGGAAGCCGCGCTGACGATGCGCGCAAGTGCTCAGCTTCGAGCTTGAGCAGGTCCATGTTGCCTGCAAGCTGGGAAAGTAGATTATGAGAAAAGGGGGCGTGAATTCAATTTGCCCCTGTACTAGACATAAAAAGCCCGCGCCCCTTTCGGGACACGGGCTTTCAGGTTGCGCCGAAGCGCACCAGAGGGCACTCGGTCAGATTGTGCGTTTGCTGACCAGTTTGTTGACGCGCGCTGGTCTGCAGTCATCCTTTCTCGAATCAGGCGTTAACGCCCTATTTCATGCGCTGTGCACTGTTTTTGTGCACTGCAGCATTGCTGCTATGCAGCATAGAAGATTCGCGGTGGTGTGTCAACCTGAATGCGCGCGGCACACCTCGCCGGCCGGTGTATTGCGCCGCGGCAAGTGACTCCCCGGCACCGGCGCAGACCCGCGCTCATCGGCACGCCATTACTTGTTCTTCTTACCGCCTTTTTTCGTGCTGCTGTCGGTGGTCAACCCGGCGGCACGGAAAAACTGATTTTGCATGTCTTGCCAGATCTTGAGATTACGCTGGGTCATGTCGCTGATGGCAGACATGGGTTTGCCCTGCATCTCCATAGCGGTGTGCATCTGTTCCTGCAATGCCTTCTGTTGCTGATCGAACAAACTCATGCTGCGTTCCAGATAACCGCTGAACGCGTCTTGCATGGATTCACCATAAAAGCGGATGAATCGCATCAGGACATCCGTGGTGAACAACGGTTTACCGCCACTTTCCTGGTCGGCGATTATCTGCAGCAAGATGTTGCGGGTTATTTCCTTGCCGGAATTGGCGTCACGTACTTCGAAGTTCATGCCGTCCAGCACTAACTGCTGCAAGTCGGCAAGGGTGATGTAGCGGCTGACTTCGGTGTCGTACAGCCTTCGGTTCGGATATTTTTTGATGATGCGCGGTTTAGCCACGACTGCCTCTCTATATTTAATACATGTGCTGGCCGCCATTGATGGATAACGTCGATCCGGTAATGAATCCGGCGTCCTCGGAGACCAAGAACAATACACTGCGTGCGATCTCGTCGGCTTCTCCGAGCCGTCCCACCGGAATGGTGGCAATGATCTTGTCTAATACTTTTTCCGGCACCGCACGCACCATTTCGGTGCCGATGTATCCCGGCGCGACCGCATTGACGGTTATTCCCTTGGGGGCGCCTTCCAAAGCAAGGGCCTTGGTGAATCCATGTATGCCGGACTTGGCGGACGCATAGTTGACCTGACCATATTGGCCCGCCTGGCCGTTTACGGAACCGATGTTGACGATGCGGCCGAATCCCGCGGCGCGCATGCCTTCGATTACGCACCGGGACATATTGAAGCACGAGCTCAAGTTAGTGC
>CAMYNX010000100.1 GCA_947259875.1 uncultured Gammaproteobacteria bacterium
GCGTGTGATCGACGATTTGGAGCTGTACTTGCGAGACAACACCCAGGTGTGGGAAATGCAAAGCGATGGCACGTATGTGCGCACGCCGTTACCCAGCACACAACGACCCATCTCTGCACAACAGGGCTTACTGGAAGAACTCGCCCAGTAATACAACCTTTTAGTTATTGAAAATTGAGCTTTAACGCCACCGGTTCAAGATAATTCTGCTCCTGACGGAGATCGGCGACTGTCAACGGATGCTGGTCCAGCCATTGTTTGGGAAACCGCAGGTGAAGCTCATGTCCGTCAATTCTCATCTCAATCGTCGGCACTTCGGACAACTCGCGACTTCTATGTAACAGCACCGCGAGACGCAACAACACGCACAATTTTACGCTCGGTTTGGCTACCGACTTGTGCAACGCGTCGAAGTCGTGAAGCGGAAACTTCCGGCGGTGACCACGCACCAAAGCGGCCAACACCGCTTGTTCCCGACGCGAGAAACCGGACAAATCGGTATTCGCCACCACGTAGGCGCCGTGTTTGTGATAGTGGCTGTGGGAGATCAGCAATCCAATCTCGTGCAGCAACACCGCCCAATAAAGAATGTGACGATGGTCCACGTCCTCTAATTCCCAAGTCTCATGTACTTGCACCAACAGCGCCATAGCGGTTTTCGCCACCCGTTCGGCATGATCGTTGTCCACCGCCCAGCGGGTTCCCACCGCCTCGACGGCACGGTTACGAACATCGGTCTGCCCGATGCGCCCGACCAAATCGTACAACACACCTTCGCGCAATGCCTGGCTGGACACATCGATGCGGGAGATATCGAGCAGATCAAACACCGCCCACAATACCGCGACCCCACCCGGAAATATGGCCAGACGATCTTCGCTCAACCCCAAATGCCGCAATTCATCGACGTGGGCGCATTCCGCTAACATACTACGTAGCTTATCCAACGCGCTGCGGGTAATCCCCTGTTTGCACCATCCTTGATCTTGCACCACGTCGCGGATCGCGCGCACCGTGCCCGAGCAGCCGATCGCACGATCCCAGGATTCTTTTCGAAACATGGCTACCACCGGCTGAATCTCCAACTCTGCTTGAAGCTCTGCCTGGCGCATTCGCTTTTTCTTGATCCGGCCGTCCGCGAAACATGACCGAGTCAAACTGACGCATCCCACATGCAGGCTCTCCCGGTGGATGGTCTCAAAACCCGTCCCGGCAATGATCTCGGTACTGCCGCCACCGATATCAATGACCAAGCGACGTTCATCACCGGCCGCTAACCCATGGGCAACACCGAGGTAAATCAACCTCGCCTCCTCCCGACCGCCGATGATTTCCACCGGATGCCCAAGAGCCGCCTCGGCCTTGATCAAGAATTCGTCCGAGTTTCGCGCTTGTCGTAATGCGTTGGTTCCGACTACCCGCACACTCCCAAATGGCAGCTTGCCGACGCGCTGGCCGAACCGTTCCAGACATGCCAGGGCGCGCTCTTGAGCATCGGGTGTGAGTTGCTTGTTTTCGTCCAATCCGGCACCGAGACGAACGGTTTCACGCAGACGATCAATGACCGAGAGTTCTTGGTGGTTTAGCTGTGCAACGATTAAGTGAAAGCTATTTGAACCGAGGTCAACCGCAGCAACGGACTCGAGGGCACTTGTGGTTCGGTCTGATGCGAACAAAGAGTTTCGTGGACGAATTTTTGAATTTGGCGAAGACTAACAAAAAACTTTTTGCAGGAAAACTAGCCCGCATTTCTCAAGAGAGCCGAATGTCGCTGTTTCCTGGAAGAGACACCGCGGACCTCTATCCTGCGCAGACGTGAATAGAGGCGAGGCGTCTGGTGGGAAATGCGGGCTAACAGCAAGCGGCAAGTAAACTCAACCCAACTCGGCGAGTAAGGCTTCAATTTGTTTTTCTACGCGATTCGCTTGTTTGCCACCCTCACGCATTTCTCCGACATACACGGCGCGCACCTTGCCGGTTTTGTCAATCAGGTAAAACGACGGCCAATAGCGATTCTTCAATGCCTTCCAGTATGAAAAATCGTTGTCGATCATCACCGCATGCTCGATTCCGAACTCTTTGACCTTTTCCGATACTTTGCGACGATCTTTCTCGTGGTCGAATTCCGGGGTATGCACACCCAACACCGCGAACTCGAGGTGTTTGTACTTGGTCTCGATACTCTTCAACCAGGGAAAGGACTTGTAACAATTTACACAACCAAAGGTCCAAAAGTCGATTAGCACCACTTTCCCCTCGAGATCGCCACGCGCCAAGGGTCGTGAGTTAATCCAATCGTCGGAATCGCGATGAGTGAATTCGGGAATCGTATACGGCTCGGAGAGCAGCCGGGCGTTCGCCCCCGGATCCAGGCTGAGCACAACCACAGCAATCAGGGCACCGGTGACGGCAAGGGCGAATTTCAAGGCAATCCCTTATTTATCAGTATGCGTTATCGACGATTGCCCGGTCATCGCCGGGCCATATACGTATGATAACAAACAATGAGGCAAATCCCACCTGGCGAAACAAATATTAACGAGCCGCACGGCGGATTGCTGCCTGCACCAGTGTGGCATTGACCAGTTGTTGGTCGACAATCTCCGGATACAACCGGTAGAGCCGCGCCACCACGTCGGCCTGGGTGCAGGCCAAAGGCTCCCAAAAGGCCCGGGTTGAGCGGCTCAGTCGGGACAACGTTAATAATAGCGGCGCCTGCCAGAGATGAAAATCATACACCAATGCTTGAGCACGCGGATCCGGCCAATGCTCCCGCAACAGCAATTCTGGGAACCTCTCGCGGGACACGCACCGGCCGACCAAGGAGGCCTCAAGTCGAATGCCGTCGAGGCCGGTTCCGTCTCCCTCTGGGCCGCGTTCAAACCACTGTGCCATCGGCGGTTTACCGGCGGTGTTGTTCACTAACGAAGCGATCGCGTCTCGATGGTATGAACTACCACGGTGCAGTTGTCGCGCGAAATCCTTATCTTGCAATAAGGTGTCAGAAACGAACGATAGGTCGCTTGGCAAACTCGCCCGCCAGCATGCCTCCGACACGCGCTCACAGTTTTCACGTTCGCGGGTCGACGCCAACAATGCCAAAGGTAGGTACGCATTCTGATCCAATAACCACAGTTCGATGTTGTCCGCAGGCGTAAATGGTAACCGTTCGCAGTGCTGCTCAATGTGAGCGATCAGCATTTTCGATGGTACTTCGATCTCGGCCACATCGATCATCGGATCCACGGGGAAACGGTCAAAGCCGATGGCCCGGCTCCACACACCAGCCACCAGATATCCCCAGCGGATTTCGGGTCTCCCCATCCCACCCCATTGGGGTGATTGGTGCTCACGCCATAGTTGAACTTGCCAGTTCACACCGTCACTGGTCACTGCCCGACCATCATCGGTCTTGATCATGTGTAAGGTGCCGCGGAACGGGGATAAACGGCGGACGCTAAAAAACGCAACTTCGGACAAGGCGTTCAGGTCAATGATTGCAGACGGTCATTTAATCGGGTAATAACTTGATCGACAAGTTCTTGCATCTCCGGATCAACTGCGTCATACAGAAACTCGACCTTATCCAGCTGTTTGTGTACGGCTTCCCGGGTATCCAGGGTATCGATCTTTTGCAGTATGTCGTTGAGATAATTGATCGTATTGGTCATATCATGCTCTGCTACATTCAATTCGACTACGACGACACAAGCCTAACTGGTTCCCTGGCCCCCGGCAATCTGATTCTCAAATGTACCGGAATGTAAACACGCCCATCAGCGTAATCCTAGGAACATTGGCCTTCGCCGCCGCGTGTTATGTGTTTTTGCTGGCCATGACTTTCTTGCTGCAACCACGCTTGGTGTACTTTCCGATAACACGGTTACAGATGATCCCGACCCAGGTTGGATTGCCGTATGAAGATGTATATTTCGAAACCCGCGATGGTCTACGACTCCACGGTTGGTATATTCCCACCCAGGGGGCTTCGTACACGGTTCTGTTTTTTCATGGCAACGCGGGCAACATTTCGCATCGCCTGGAATCCTTAGCGATTTTTCATCGGTTAGGATTAAATACGTTGATCATTGATTACCGCGGTTATGGTAATAGCCAAGGGTCGCCAGACGAAAACGGCACCTACCAAGATGCCCTGGCTGCATGGGAATATCTACGCCAAGAGAAACAAACAAAACCGGGGGACATCATATTATTTGGTCGTTCATTGGGAGGCGCAGTGGCGGCGTGGTTGGCAACACAGGTCAACCCAAGGGGATTGATATTGGAATCGACGTTTACGTCTTTGCCCGATCTGGGAGCCGATCATTATTGGTTTCTGCCCGTGCGTTGGCTGTCCCGGTACCATTACGACACCCAGGCCCGCTTATCGGCATTGTCGGCGCCGGTGCTCATCGCCCATAGTCGTGATGACCGGATCGTAAGCTTCCACCATGCGCAAAACCTGTTCGCTGCGGCTAATCCACCCAAACGTTTCCTGGAACTGCGCGGTGGGCATAATGAAGGATTCGTGGTGAGTGGAAATGCTTATATGGATGGCCTACGGCAGTTTATCGCTTCACTTCGGTGATCGGTAATTATGGTTTTCAATTACTATCATCGTCTCAGCAGCCGGCAGAAGCAGGTCTACCGGCAGAGCGACCGTATCGAATCGGTCGAGCTACCCAAACCCACGGCGATGAGAGATTCAATCGACGCGTTACCGGCCGCACTCGAACGCAATGACCGTGCCACCGTCCAACGCTTGTGTGCCGAGATTGTCAAAGGCATTACGCAACAATTACGCGCGCCACTGGTGCGGATTACGGTGTTGGCGGCTCGGCCCAGTAACAACTGGGGCGAGTTGCACGGCCTGTACGAACCCGCCGAAGGACGTAAACGCGCGCATATCACGGTTTGGATGCGCACCGCGAAACGGCGTCAAGTTGTTGCGTTTCGCACATTCCTGCGTACCGTGCTCCATGAGTTGGGTCATCATCTGGACTATGAACATTTTCGATTTCATGATTCTTTCCACACCGAGGGTTTCTACAAGCGTGAATCTAGTCTGTTTTCTGCGCTGACCGAACGCACCCCCAATCCGGAACAACAAAAGCTCAATCTGTAGAAAGCGATGCCTATACCCGACCACATCATAAGATTTTGGGAACAGCGCTATCTGGACGAAAACACCCCCTGGGATCGCGGCGAGGTGAGTCCGGCGTTACGGCACTGGCTGGCGACCGGCGTATTGCAGGTCGGCCGGATTCTGGTCCCGGGATGCGGACGGGGTTACGAGGTGGTGGAACTGGCGCAGCGCGGATTTGAAGTGGTGGGGATAGACACCGCGCCGGCGGCAGTGGCCAGTCTGCAAAGGCACCTCGACGAGGCCCGAGTGACGGCCGAGGTTATTTGTACCGATTTACTGGAGTGGGAACCCGCACGTGAATTCGACGCGATCTACGAACAGACTTGTCTGTGTGCCATGGCGCCCTCGGTATGGCCTGACTACAGCCGTCTGCTGGGCGAATGGCTGCGTCCGGGCGGTTCGCTTTGCGTCCTGTTTATGCAGACCGGACAGCCGGATGGACCCCCTTATCACTGCGATGTCACCACCATGCATGAGCTGTTCAACGATACCCTCTGGCAATGGGCGTCGATACCGCCGGTGCCGGTCCCCCATCCATCTGGGATTCGCGAGCTGGGTTACGTACTCTATCGCCGACCACGGTAATAGAGGCACATTAATCGGCGTTCCGGCTTGCACCCAGGGCCCAAGTTCCTTACATTGCGCCCTTCGTAGTTCCGTCGGGAGAGAATATCAATGAAACTGACCGTATTCACGGCCACGCTCGCGATGATTGCCGGCGTAAGCGTCAATGCTTTGGCGGCTGAGGATCCCGAACGTGGCAGGTTGAAGGCCGCTACCTGCATGGGCTGTCATGGCGCACCTGGGATGCGAAATGCTTACCCCGGTTATCGAGTACCGAAGCTTGGCGGCCAGCATGCCCAGTACCTAGCGGACGCCTTGAAGGGATATCGAGCAGGACTACGCGCCCATCCCACCATGCGTGCCCAGGCTGCCACCCTCACCGATGAAGATATCGCGGACATCGCGGCGTATTTCTCCGCGATGTCCAAATCTGGAAAATAATTCGTAGCGGTGTTTAGGAGCGTAACGATGAACCACCCACGCATGCTTGGAATCTTGATCGCTACCACGATGCTGACCGCCGGACCATCCGTGCTGGCCGCCGGCGATGTCGCTGCAGGCAAGGCCAAATCCGCGGTGTGTGCGAGCTGCCACGGCCCCGAAGGCGTCAGCCCACAACCCAACTTTCCGATTATTGCGGGTCAATACCAGGACTACATCGTGCGTGCATTAAAAGACTACAAATCCGGCGAACGTGAAAACGCGATTATGAAAGGTTTCGTCGCCAACTTGTCGGCGCAAGATATGAAGGATCTGGCGGCCTATTTTTATAGTCAGAAAGGATTGGCGGCGCCGAAGACGGGCAATCCTTAACCTGCGCTCGCACGTTGTCGTCAATGCGCACGCAGATGGGCGACCGGCGAGCGTTTTACTAACGAGTTATGCGCATCCCAGCGCGCCGCGTCATCGAGTTCCACCCGATAACTGACCTGCTTTCCCACTTGGGAGGCAATTGCCACACCGTCGCGGAACAGGATCCGATTACCAACCAGCGCCGGGACCCGCGGCCCCGGCACCACGATGCCGACCAGGTTGAGTGGATCGGCACCGCTAACCGACACCATCACACCATCCTTTGCACGGCGGCGTACTTCACGCAGCAACCCCACCGCCTCGATGAGCGCGAATTGCTCGCCGGAAAGCGCGGCCACGAAACGGCCGCCACGGATCTCCCCGCGCGCCTCCAGGCGTCTGAAAACCGGCAACAACAAGCGCCATGGCGGTATCCACGCCGCCTCGCGGTCCAACAACCGCCGGCACACCACGCCGTACCGGCGCAGCAATGTCCAGGCGATCTCGCCGAGCGCTTCGCTCGATTCGTAGTCGTCCACAGATGAGGCGTCCGGATAAAGGATCAGCGTCCAACGGCCGGCTTCCTCGATACCGAATACCACGGCACGCCGCCGGCGGCGGGTACCAAAAGGGCGCCGGCGGTCGGTGGGCAACATCAACGCCCGCAACCCGCTGAACCCGTCGGACGTCACCATCCCACAGGCAACTAATTCGCCCAACGCCTGTTCGACCTGCGACCGCAACATACCGGAAAGATCGACCAATTCATCAAAGAACAACGCACCGTGTCGCATCAAGATGTCGGTAATCCTTTGTGCAGTGGCCGAAATGACCCGTTCCGATCCATGCTTGGCGCCGGCAATCTGCTCCCATATGCGGCGCTGTTTCCTCATTACCAGGGTGATGGGCGTCGTGCGTACTGAGGAACCGCGCCGTTGCTCGAGTTTGGGGGTACCTAACCGCATCCATTGTACCCGTCCCGCCAGACACAGGCGGTCCAGAGTACTCGGTGCATAATCGGTGACCCGTGACGCCAGGATCTCCTTTTCCCATGCCGCAGCGGCAGCTTCAAAACCCGCCAGTTGTTCTACCACCGACAACAGGATCTGATCGCCTTGGCCACGTTGATCGACTGACACTCGCTGCCAATCGAACAAGAAACGCATGAAATCGGCACAGGTCACAGGTTCGATCTGTTTGCGTAGTGTCTTCATCGTGTAGCGATGAATCCGTGCGAGCAAGCGCCGCTCACACCATTGTTCGACACCGTTGCCGTCGAAATCCCTGCGCATGACAAAGCCTTCCGCCTCCAGCGCGTACAATGCAGACTCGATCTTTGATACGGATAGCGCGAATGTCGCGCCCAGGACCTCGGCAGTCACCGGCCCCAATCCCTCTAAGCGACTGCGTAACAATTCACGTAACGCATCACCAGGCACCTCCACACAATGGTTTTTGGTAGGTACCGGCGGAATCGATGGCCCGCTGCACGCATCGGGGTAGAGCATCGTAATTTGGGGTAGGCGCTCCGCCGCGACCCATAAATCGGGCCCCGCGCTGCGATGTATGCTCGTCGCGCGCTGTTGCGCCACCAAGGAATCGAATAGATGTCGCCATCCGAAATCTAACGCCGAGACACCTTCACCCGCGCGCCCCTGCAAATTTCCGCGCTCGCCCTCTTCGGCGGTGAGAAAACCGTATATCAGCAGCGCATCATGGAGTTCGTCGGCGGTATGCGCCTGGGGCCACGCTTCCTGACACACTTGCTCAATCGCCAACGGATCAAGCCGCCCCAGATCCGCCGCCGACTGCGGATCCATGAACCCGCGCGCCTGGACCGCACTGGTTCGTCGTTCCTCGGCCGGGGCATCATCCAGGAATGCGGGGCCAACGGAGACGGTGAAGCCAAATCGCGGACCACGATCTCGACCTCGTCCCGCTCTAGCCGCGACAACAGGCGCTGCAAGCCGTCGATATCCATTGCATCGTGCAAACAATCACGGACGGTCTGATTCACTAGCGGATGGTCGGGAACCTCTCTTTGACCGACGACATTTTCCTGGCATGCCAGCTGGTCCGGAAAAACCACCGCGATCAGATCCTCGGAATCCATACGTTGCAACTGTGCGGGTATCCTCTTGCCGTTGCGGTTACGCCGCACGGCGAGCGCGATATTGCAAACCCACCGCCAGCGGGTGATAAACACCGGCGCCGCCAACAACGCCTGGATCAAAATCTCATTTACGTTAGCGGCACGCAGATAATGTCGCACGTCTTCCAAGGGGAAACTATGCGTGTTACTCAAAGACAGAACGATCGTATCCTCCAATGCTGCCGCCTGAAGCTCAAAATTGAATTTTCGGCAAAAACGTTTTCGCAGCGACAATCCCCATGCACGGTTCAAACGTGACCCAAAAGATGAGTGAATAACCAGGTGAGTGTCACCCGACTCGTCAAAGAATCGCTCTAACACAATTGTGTCTTGGGTCGGCAGGCAGCCCAGCGCCGCGTGACCGGCAGCCAGGTAATCGTATATCTGGCGCGACACCGCCTCGGTCAAATCAAGTCGACGTAGCCATCCGCGTACACCTTCCTCGCCGCTTTGCGACAAATGCGATGCGAACTCCTTACGGAAGCGAGCTACCGCATGCGATAACTCATCACTGCGTCCCGGCGCCTCGCCAAACCAGAACGGGATGTTCGGCGGCTGGCCCTTGGCATCCTCGACCCGCACCTTGCCCTGCTCTACTCTGAGGATGCGATAGGATGTGTTGCCGAGTTGAAAGATATCGCCGGGCAGGCTTTCAAACGCGAAGTCTTCGTTCAGGGTGCCGATCTGTTGCTCGTCGGGTTCCAAAACAACGTCGTAATCAAATTGATCCGGGATCGCACCACCATTGGTGAACGCGGTCAAACGTGCACCGCGCCGCGCCCGCAAGCGTTGATTGACCGCATCGTAATGCAGATACGCGCTTCTTCTGCCACGCCGGGTGGAAAATCCATCAGCGAGCATGGCGACGACGTCGTCAAACTCCTCACGGTTCAGTGAGCGGTACGGCCAGGCGCGGACGAATTGTTGGAACAAGGCCGCACACTCCCACTCGCGGCTCGCAACCTCTGCCACAATTTGTTGCGCCAATACATCCATGGGTTTGGATGGAATTGCCAATGCCTCTAGCTCATCGCGGCTTACTGCATCCAGCAACGCGGCACACTCCACCAGGTCGTCGCGAGAAGTAGGAAACATGCGGCCTTTGGAGATCGCTCCCACGGTGTGTCCGGATCGGCCCGCGCGTTGCAAGAACGTGGAGATCGATCTCGGTGAACCGATTTGACATACCAAATCGATGTCACCGATGTCGATGCCCAATTCCAGAGAGGCGGTGGCCACCAACGCCTTCAACTCACCGGCCTTCAAGCTCTGTTCCGCCTGCAGTCGCTGTTCCCGGGCCAAACTTCCGTGATGAGCGGTCACTGCCTCGTCACCTAAATGTTCTGCCAGGTGGCGCGCGGTGCGTTCCGCCATGCGGCGGGTATTCACGAATACCAGCGTGGTGCGATGGGCCCGAATGAGTTCGGTGAGGCGCTCGTAAACCTTTGCCCAGGCCTCGGTTGACATGACCGCCTGTAGCGGTATGCCGCTCACCTCGATGGCCAAGTCGCGCTCGCGCACATGCCCCATATCCACAATCTTGCATGCTTGATCCGCAACGCCGATCAGGTAGTTGGCGATCTCTTGCACCGGTTTTTGCGTCGCAGACAACCCAATGCGTGTCACCGGACGCCCGGTGAGCGCCGTCAACCGTTCCAGCGACAACGCCAGGTGTGCCCCACGCTTGTTACCGGCCAGCGCGTGAATCTCATCCACAATCACCGTGCGCACCGCGGATAACATCGAGCGGCCGGATTCCGATGTCAACATGATGAAAAGAGATTCCGGTGTGGTCACCAAGATGTGGGGTGGGTGACGCCGCATACGCTCGCGCTCGGATTGCGGGGTATCGCCGGTTCGCACCCATGCCTGCACGTCGACATCCGGCAGGCCCAGCTCCAACAACTGATCGCGAACGCCTCGCAGCGGCATCTCGAGATTTCTCTTGATATCGTTGGATAGCGCCTTGAGCGGGGACACGTACAGCACTTGGGTGGCAACCGGCAAACCATCGTCCGATAGACCCTGTTGTAGCAGATCATCGATGGCGCACAGGAACGCAGCGAGGGTCTTACCGGAACCGGTCGGCGCGGCCACCACGGTGTGTGTATGCGCGCGTATAGCCGGCCAAGCATGGATCTGACACGGCGTGGGCTCGTTGAACGTGGCCCGAAACCAATTTGTAACCGCAGGATGAAAGCTAGCCTGCATATTGCACCAAGGCGCCCCGCCCCTGTTCTTGCCTAGCAATCTGGAGTATCGATGTGGCCATCTTCTAAAATAGACACTGCACGGTCTTCTCGATGTATACCTAAAAAACAGGGGCGGGGCTATCCCGGTCCTGGCTCGATTCGCTATGGGTTTCGTTCCAGCGCGGCGCTTGTCCCCGCATAGCAGGGGGTACAGACGCCGGATCCTTCGACTGCGCTCAGGACAAGTCTCTTCGCCAACTTCCGGGATCCTTGGTGCAATATGCAGGCCGGCGAACACCGGGTGACAGTTAACCATTTAATTCGGCCGGTGAAAAGATCACCCCACATGGATAACGCGTAGTTGAGCGTGTATCCTGTAATTGATGGAAGAACTGCTAAAAATCAATGACATCCAGCAAGTTATTTCAGTCCTGTTCAGCGAAAGAATCCCTTACAACAAGCTGCTCGGGTTACGCATCGGTTCGCTGGATCCGGCCCAACCAACGGTGGAGATAGATATGCGCGATGACTTGGTGGGGAATTTCATTCACAAGACCCTGCACGGCGGGGTTACCGCCGCGGTGTTGGATGTGACTGGTGGTCTGGTAGCGTTTTTGAACTTAATGGAAAAACTCGATGAGTTGTCCCGGGAGGAGAAGTTCGCCCGCTTCGCCAAGCTCGGGACCATTGATTTGCGCATCGATTACCTGCGCCCGGGCCGCGGTAACCACTTTGTATCCACCGGATATATCCTGCGTACCGGCAACAAAGTCGCCGTAACCCGGATGGAGTTACACAATGAACAAAACACGCTCATCGCGGTGGGAACTGGCGCGTATACGGTTTCGTAACTCAAGGGAGGAACAGTTATGTCCGGAACAATAATTGTACTAGCGGTACTCGGATTGATCGTGCTCGGCGCGATCTTGATATACAACCGTTTTATCAAACGTCAGAACGTGGTCATGGAAGCATGGAGCGGGATCGATGTGCAGTTAAAACGCCGTCACAACCTGGTCCCAAACTTGGTCGAGACGGTAAAGGGCTACAGTGGACACGAGAAAAAGGTACTCACCGAACTCACCGAACTGCGCACTGGATCACAACAGGCCGCCGAGCGTGGGAAACAAGAGACGCAAATTTCACAGGCGATTCGTAATCTGCTGGCGGTAGCCGAGCAGTATCCCGACCTCAAGGCCAGCCAGAACTTCCTCGACCTGCAAGACAATCTGGATCAGATAGAGACCGAGATTCAGCAAGCGCGCCGTTTCTATAACGGCGCGGTGCGCGACCTCAATATACTTGTCGAGTCCTTTCCCAGCAATCTCATTGCCAAGGTGTTCGGTTTTCGTGTTGCGGAGTTCTTTGAATTGGATTCCGCGGTGGCGCGCACCGTGCCGGACGTGAAGTTCTAGACACACAGTCAAATATGTCTTTTCGACACTGGTTTTACTGGGGATTTGCAGCGGCGACACTGGCGACCGCCTCAGTATCGGCTGACGAGCGCATCCTGTCGTTCAAGAGCGATATCACCGTGGACGCGGACGCCTGGATCACGGTACGTGAAACCATCACCGTGCGCAGCGAAGCAAAAAAGATCAAACGCGGCATCTATCGCGATTTTCCGGTACGCTATACAACCCCTGCCGGTGACCGCTATCGCGTGGATTTCGAAGTTGTGGAGGTGCAACGTGACGGCGCACCGGAGTCTTACAACGTCCAATCACGGGGTAGCGACGAGCGCGTGTACCTCGGTAAGCGCGAGACATTTCTGAACCCCGGTGTTTACACTTACCGCCTCACTTACCGCACCCACCGCCAACTCGGTTTTTTTAAGGATCACGACGAGCTATATTGGAACGTCACTGGTAATCGGTGGGCGTTCCCCATCGACCACGTCGAGGCGCGGGTCACGTTGCCCAATACCGTCACCCCGGAGCAAATTAGCACCGAGGCCTACGTCGGACGGTTTGGCGAAACTGGCTCGGACTACGAAGCCAAAGTGGACGTATTCGGCGTCGCGGCATTCGCCGCTACCCGTAAGCTGCGGCAAGGCGAGGGCCTGACCATCGTCGCGACCTGGCCCAAGGGGCACGTACGCGAACCGAGTACCGCCGAGCAATGGGCCTACTTCGCACGCGACAATCGCAATGTCTTGTTGGGCGTGCTCGGTGTCGGCATCCTGCTGCTGTATTTCTTCGTGGTATGGTCGCGGGTGGGCCGGGATCCCGACCCGGGGGTCATTGTCCCGTTATTCGAACCGCCCCTTGATCTGTCGCCGGCAGCAATGCGCTATATCCTCAATATGGGTTTCGACAACAAGGCCTACTCCGCGGCAGTGATCAACCTGGCGGTCAAGGGTTATCTCACTATCTCCGACGACGATGACGAGTACGTCCTTACCCGCGACCGTAATGTCGACAAGAGTGTGCTGTCCGCTGGAGAGCGAAGAATGGCGGCAAAACTGTTTCAAGGCCGTGACACCGCGGTGTTGAAACGCGCTAACCACAAGTCTATCCGCGGTTCGATCAAGGCGCTAAAAAACCTGCTGCGCAGCGAATACCATCTTGTCTATTTTCGCACTAACGGTAAATATCTGATTCCCGGTATCCTCATCGCCGCGGCAACGGTTTTTGTGAGCGGTTACAGCAGTGTACAAGACAAGGCCAGCCTGTTCTTCATGATGATATGGTTGACCGGATGGACGTTCACTATCTACACCCTGATGACACAGGGTCAGTATTTGATGGCCGCCATCTTTGGTGTATTTGAAGTTGGCGCCCTGGTTATGCTCGCCACTGAAATTGCGTCAGTGTGGGTCACGGGATTATTGATTCTCCTACTCGTTATCAACATCGTCTTTTTCTATCTGATCAAGGCGCCGACCCAAAGCGGTCGAAAACTCTTGGACGCCATAGAAGGATTCAAGCTTTATCTGTCGATCGCCGAAAAAGAGCGCCTCAACACCCTGAACCCACCGCAACAGACGCCTGCATTATTCGAAAAGTATCTCCCCTATGCTCTGGCGCTCGGCGTCGACCAGGAATGGTCTGAACGGTTTGCCGAGATACTGCAGCGAGCCGCCAGCGACGGGTCCGGTTACCAGCCCCGGTGGTATTCTGGATCGAGTTGGGGGGATTCGGATATCACCCGCTTCTCGTCGTCATTGTCATCATCGTTAACCAGCGCAGTGAGTAGTTCCTCGCAAGCGCCGGGCTCTAGTTCCGGTAGCGGTGGCGGTGGATCTTCCGGAGGCGGCGGTGGCGGTGGCGGTGGCGGTGGCTGGTAGCGATCGAACATACGCTGTGTTTCGCATATCACCGCGCGGTATGAATACGTCAGACATCGAGTCTGCGAGTGTTCAGATGATGTCGCGCCACCAACAAACTGCCAAATACCTGAACGGGGTCATTCTCGGAGCGTTGTTAGCGTTTTTTGCAAGTTCAACGTTGCCGGCCGACACAACGCTACCCATATTCGATACCCATATTCACTACAACCATGATAACTGGGCGTCGTTCAGCCCGCAGGCAGTGCTCGCTCTGTTGCAACAAGCGGGGGTCACCCGGGCACTGGTGTCCAGCACACCCGATGACGGCACCTTGATGCTGTATCGGCAAGACCCCAAGCGGATCATCCCGGTCCTACGGCCGTATCGGACTCCAGCCGATAGAGTCGACTGGTTCCGTAGTGCCGAGGTGCTGGCCTACATCGAAAAACGGCTTGCGCAGAACATCTATCGCGGTATCGGCGAGTTTCACTTGACGGATGTTGGCGATGCCGCAACCGACAACATCGCGCGGCTGATCCAAGACGCCGTCAAACATGAACTTGTGCTCCACGTTCACAGCGATGCGGAAGCGATACGTGCGCTGTTCGCCATCGGCCCGCAGGTAAAAATTCTCTGGGCGCATGCGGGAATGAGCGCCCCGCCGTCACTCGTCGCTGAACTACTCGGCAACCATCCCGGGCTTTGGGCCGAGATCTCCTTGAGAGCTGGCGACATTGCCCCCGATGGACGGCTGGATGCTAAGTGGCGAGCACTGTTTCTTCGTCACCCGGACCGGTTTATGGTCGGTACGGACACTTGGGCGACGTTTATCTGGAGCGACTATGTGGAGGTGGTCCGGGAACACCGTGACTGGCTGCACCAGCTTCCCAAGGATATTGCGGTAAAAATCGCCTACGACAACGCGGCCCGGCTTTTTACACGCTGACAGACAGCAAGCGAAGACATCGTGCGCAGGTGCGGCACTGCTGGTGTCGCAATATCCGGCACTCCAGATGGAATAAGAACAAAGCCCCACCATTACGATGGGGCTTTGCTGCTGGTGTCTTAGCTCTCCGCCGTGCAGTTAACCTCGGGTGTCTAAAACCCCTTGGACCCCACGGCTATGGGGATAATCAGCCCATCGTGGCGCCAGCAGCGCGGTGGGGAACCATCCCGCTGCGTATCATATACGCGGACAAGAAATGGTATCTTGACCCAGATCATTGCATCGTTAATTCATCGCCCAACGGAATTAGCCGCTTGGTGACCCACCCACCCGATGATATTTGATTCTGCGTATTGCTCACGAGCCCGGTATACTAGCCCGCATATCGCACCAAGATCCCGGATTATGGCAAACAGACTTGTGCTGCGCGGAGTTCCCCTGCTGTGCGAGGACAAGCGCAGGGTCGGGCGGCTGCACACCGCGCTAAGGCGATGAAAAATAGGGGTCGGAGTCTCCGACTCCGACCCCTATTTTTTGTATTTTTCTGTTGACTGCAGCGCACGTGCAGGCGCTCGTGACCGAGCTTGCGCTAGGATAGCCCCGCCTCTATTCATCGTCTGCACCGGAGAGGCCCGCAGCGCCTGTTCCAAGAAATGGCAACATTCGATTCTCCAGGTTGCATAGCAAGAATAGGGGCGGGGTACCTCGGAGCAATCTACGGACTAGATAGGTTAATCAACCAAATTTGACCTTGAGGAGACCCGAATTCTGAACACTAAACACCGGTTTCGAAAAACCAAGGTGGTCGCCACCATAGGTCCTGCGTGCGACGATGAGGCCACACTCAAACAGATGATTGCCGCAGGCATGAATGTGGCGCGTCTGAATCTTTCTCATGACAGCCTGGATGCACAAGGTGAGCGGCTGACAAAGGTTCGTCGTGCCGCCGCGGCCGCAGGGGCCAACCTTGCGGTCATGGTGGACACGCGTGGCCGTGAAGTGCGTGTGGGGAACGTGGAAGGGGGAGCGGTAAATTTAGAGCGCGGGCAGGAATTTGGATTGTACAACGACGCTCGTATTGGAACGGTACAGGGAGCGTCGGTTTCCTTGTCTACCTTGCATGAGTATGTCAAGCCACACGACAGGATTTTGGCGGACGACGGCATCATTGGTTTCGTGGTGACGAAGGTTGCGGAGGGAACGGTGCATTGCCGTGTTGAAGTTGGCGGTACATTGCGCAGCCACAAGAGCGTGAATCTACCTGATAACCCCGGTGCCTTCGACGCATTGGAACTCGACGATAAAGGGGAACTCGAATTTGCGGTGCAGCATGATGTGGAGTACCTCGCGGCCTCGTTCATTCGAAACGCGGAAGATGTAGAAGATATCCGCGTGCGTCTCAAAGCGCTTGGCGCCGAGATTCCGATTATTGCCAAGATTGAAAGCCGCGGTGGAGTAAGAAATCTAGATGACATTGTCGCTACCGCCGACGGCACGATGGTCGCCCGTGGCGATCTTGGCGTGGAACTGGACCTGGCACAGGGGCCGGCCATTCAGAAAAGGATAATTCGTACCACAGTCACGAATGGCAAACCGGTCATCACCGCTACCCAGATGCTCGATTCCATGGAGAGAAATCCGCGGCCCACGCGGGCGGAAGTGAGCGACGTGGCGAACGCCATCCTGGACGGAACATCGGCAGTCATGCTATCCGGCGAGACGGCGGCGGGCGCGTATCCGGTCGAAGCGGTGCGCACGATGGTTAGTCTCGCGCTCGAGGCGGAGGCGGGTTTAGAGGAGTACGGTTATTTACAGCAGATACTACCGAATCCGTCCAATGTGGTAACCGAAGCGGTGGCGCAGGCATCAATTACCATGGCGGCACATCTCAAGGCCGCTGCGATCATTGCGCTGACCGAAACCGGATTCACGTCGAGACTGATCTCCAAGTATCGGCCGGGCTGTCCTATTTTGGCGGTGACGTCATCGGCACGCGTCGTGCGACGACTGGCGATGAACTGGGGGGTGCGTGCGATTCACTATGAAGGTCAAGGCTCGGACGACGATAAGCTTCAATTCGCAACACGCGAAGCCAAACAACTTGGCTATGTCCACCCCAATGATATCGTCATCGCAACAGCTGGCAGTTCTCACCAAGCGGGGAGCACCGACCTGATTCGCGTTCTGTCCGCAGACTAACCGAAATAGCGTCGAATTCACGGGCGCGCTCAATGGATTACGGTAGAGCCCGATTGCTGTGTCGGATTGGTGGATCGTTGGTTGAACATTAATGAGATTGGCTTAATTTATAATCAGTCGACGTTCGTGTTACTGTAATCGCCGCAAATCTATGGGAGTTTGGCGCATGAAAGAGAAAATCACCAAGACCGCCGATGAATGGCTAAGTCAACTCACCGCCGAACAATTCCATGTGTGTCGTGATAAAGGGACTGAGCGGCCGTTTTCTGGCAAGTATCACGATTCCAAGGAACCAGGGATGTACCGCTGCGTGTGTTGCGGCGAACCGCTTTTTAGCTCCAAGACGAAGTTCAACTCGGGGACCGGTTGGCCAAGCTTTTACGCTCCCGTGGATCCGGAACATATCCACACTGAAACGGACACTAGTCACGGTATGCAACGGACCGAAGTGCTTTGTGCACGCTGCGATGCCCATTTGGGGCATGTATTCGCAGACGGACCGCAGCCCACTGGCTTGCGCTATTGCATCAATTCCATGTCTCTGGAATTGGATACAGACGAACAGAGCTAAGGATCAACGCGTACATTTCACCAAGCATCCAGGATGATCGCGAAGGGACTTGTGCTGCGCCAAGTCGCAGTATCGGGCGGCTGGTTTCCCTGCTGTGCGGGGACAAGCCCCCTGCTGTGCGGGGACGAGCGCCGCGCTGGAGCGATAAAAATGGGGTCAGGGTCTGTGAACTTCGGCCCCGTTTCTTCTGTTGAGTGAAGCGCAAGTCCAGGCGTTCGAGACCGAGCCAGCGCCGGGATAGTCCTGCCCCTATTCTTGCCAAGCAATCTGGAGCATCGAATGCCGCCATTTCCTAGAACCGACGCCGCGGGCCTCCCCGGGGTATAACTATGAGTAGGGGCGCGGCGCCTTGGTGCGATATACGGGTTAACTTGCTTGTGCCAGTGGTGGTTCTTTTTGAGGCTTTTTCGCCTTGACCGACGGAACGACGATACGCTCACCAATATTGGGCGACAAGTTGTCGGAGTTGTAGCGGGTCAATAGCCAATACGGCAACTCGTACTCTTGAGCGATACGCCATAAGCTATCTCCTTTCCTGACCTTATGCGCATCAAGACCGACAATCTCGTAATATTGCCGGAACTCGTCAACCAGCGTGCGATGATAATCTTCGCGTTTTTTCTCAAACGCTTCTTTCATATCCATGGACTTAATAGGTAGGTTAACCCATCGACCAACTCGTATTTGAGTGCCTGGCTTGATGTGGTTCAGTTTCCGCAGCTTGCTGGTGAAGCCTATGCCCAACCAATCGGCGTAGTGCCCCAGTGTCTCTTCAGGCTCCACGCGGACACTGGATAGTTTTTTTCCGTTGTGCTGACGAATTACCACTTTCAGCTCCAAAGCTTGTATCAGCGGTTCGACCAACTTCCCGGTCGCCGCCGGTATGCTGGCTACCGCGGGGGCCACCGTGATCACTGTCTGCTCGGTCTTTACCGGCGTACCGGCGGTTTTTACCGCGTCCGCTGATTCCTTCGCCGGTGGTCTGTCGCTGGTCGCCGACCGCTGCTTGCCCTTGTCCACGGTGGTGTTTATTCGGGCGTTATTCACCTCGGTAGCGGCTGGGGCCTTGGCTACCACCATCTTGGCCGGTCGCCGCGGCTTGCCGGGGATATCGAGCTTCTGACCCACGCGAATCAAGGCACGCCGCCCAAGCCCGTTGACTTGGATCAAGTCCCGGCACCGTACATTGAACGCGTCGGCGATTGCACAGGCGGTATCCCCGCGCTGAACGACATACTTGCGTCCGCTGAGCTGAGGTTGCTCGGGCGGCAGTCTCTCGAGCTTGGCGATCTTCTTCGTCCAGCCGTCCGCCCGGTACGGCAATCTCAATGCATAGCCTTCCGGTATCAGGCGCCACCCACGCCACACGTAACGGGTCAGTGCGGGATTCATCTGCTTCAACTTCTTATCCGATATGCGAAATACTTTCGTTACCCGTTTGACCGAAGTTGGATGCTTCAAAGACACTAGCGTATAGCGCATCACACCATCAGAGTTGAAATCGCCAAAGTATTTTTTAGCGTTTTTCGCGACGTGCCGTGCGGCGAGGAAACTTGCATAAAAATTGCGAACAGCAGTGCGAAATGTGCTCGACTTGTATTTGCGTAACACAGTGACGTAATCGGGTCCGAACTTTCTGATCGCTCGCCGCATTCCCGTTACCCCATAATTGTAAGAGGTGATCACGAACGGATTGATCTGAGACGTGGTCACCGATCCGCCAGTCTTTTCTTCCGCTACGCTGCGCAATTTTTTGGTGGCATTCGACAAATAACGGGCCGCTCCCCAGGTAGCCGCTTCCGGATCGAAGCGCTCGTCTATGGTGGCATTCAGTTGCAGCCCTAACGTGCGGGCGGTGCGCGGCATGATCTGCCACATGCCCGCTGCGCCGGCCGGTGAGTAGGCGCGCGGATTGTAGGCAGACTCCACGAACGGCAGATACTGAATGTCCTCCGATAAGCCGTGATCGCGCAACACACGAACAACATGATCCCGATAACGGCCATAACGCCGTAGGGCGTCCTCAAAACGGTCCCGGTTACCCTGCTGACAACGGATATTTTTGGATGCGCGGCGGACTTCCTTCGGGTCCCGGTCTGGAAATAAAGTCAACAACTCTTTCTGCTCACGAGTCCACTTCTTGCCGCCACCCTCTAGCTTCGCTGCGATCTGTTGTAAATTCCACCGGATTCGCCTCTTTTCCCGAGTCACGTCCCGGCCCGGCCGCTTTCGACTACAACGAGAATCAGTGGTTTTTACCGAGTACACCCGTTGGGGACGCAAAGTATCGTGAAAGACAATCTGCTCCGTTTCCCAACTGCGAAATACCTTGATCCAAAAATCCACCCGGCGCCGTATTTCCGGCGGGCAAGGAAATACGTCATCGCACGCTAGAGGGTGACGTTCGACCTTCGGGACGGCAAGAGAGTGCGCCGGGAAGATCCACAGTCCTAGCAAAAAGGCATATAAATATTTTCTGATCTGCATCTCGTGCATGTGAATCGACGGACCCCCTCAACAATGCCGCAGCGATAACGTATGGCAGCCAGCAAACTACCTGATATGCCGACAATGAACAACCGGTTAAAAACGAGTAAATCCATAATCATGTGGGTGACTCCCTTGACTCCAATGAGGACCGCATCAACCTATTGGCGTCCTTTGCGCTGATTGTTCGGCCCGGCAGCGGTATCAACCCCGGCACCCGCTTACGATATTCACGATAAGCCTCGCCATAATAATAGACCAACTTGCGTTCCTCGAGCCGGGATCCGACCCACAGATACAAGGTTATTGTGATGGCTGACACCAAAAACGGCGTGTTCATGTCCCGTGTCCACAATATTACCAAACCAAAAAAATACCAGGGATGTCGGACAATGCGATGAAATGGCGATAATTGTAAGGACCCCGGATCTTCCGCGCGCGACAGACCACGCCTTACTTGCCGCCATCCGACAAAGGTCGCACCGTCGTAGTAACGTAATGACCATAGGAATGCCAACAATGCCAATAACGCTGCGCCATTCGCTACCCACCACACGGCTCCAGTCCATCGCCACCAGTATTCACCGTTGATCTGATACATCAGAGTCACCGGGACGACGAGTAAGACCAAGGCAATGGCGTTGTAGCTCAATCGGTAAACAGGCATAACATGTGGCAAACGCCGCGCTACCCATCCTTTTGCGGTAATTCCAGCGAGAACCGAGTGGATCGTGAAATAAACTATCCAACTCATTACCAACAACGCGAGTTCGTCAAGTTGATTTAACATCACCTAGCCGCTAGAACTAGTCGATGTGCACAATGCGATTAACTTCAGACAGGGTCGTTTGCGTCTTCGCTCCACACAGATCGTGAACACTCACACTTACTTCGCCTTTGTAGTTCCCAAGACCGAAGTGGGCGACTAAAGAGTCCTGTGATCCGGTGCCACGTCCCGCGCTGACTTCTCGTAATTGTATATGGTTTCGATAACTTATGCTGATCCGGCTGCCAATACCAAACACATTGCATGCGGTACTGCTGAGTTTAATTCCCAGCCAGTGATTCGCATTACCATCGTTGCGAAGCAATCTCACGCCGTCGGCGCTCCCGACAACCAAATCCATATCGCCGTCCCGATCGTAGTCATGACACCATTATTTAAATACAAGTGGCTAAAACGACCCCGATAGACACTGGTGACGAATAGATCAAGGTCTCCGTCATTATCGATGTCAGCGAGCACCGGATCAGCGTTAGTTTCTTCGAATCGTATCCCCAATTTTAGATCCTGATTCGTAAACGCGTTGCTGGAACTCAACGTGTTGATCAACAACTGACTGCGGTCGGAATAGTGCAGATAGCGGGGGTGGGCGAGATTTGTGGTGTAGATATCGAGGTCACCGTCGTTATCGACATCACCGACCGCGCTACCAATGCTGTGCCCATAAGCTCCATGCCGTGCCTTACCCCGCACCAACAACGCCGCTCCCGCCTCTCGGAAACTTCCGGACCCGGTGTTTAACCAAACCAAATTGGGATCCAGACGATAGTTCGATACCACGATGTCTTGAGCACCGTCACCATTGAGGTCGCTCCACACCAACCCGCGTCCACAAAGGGGCTCTTCCAGTACAACACCGGCGTAATCGCTCGCATCCGTAAAGGTGCCATCACCTTGATTGCGCAGTAACTGATCAGGATCGCAAAATCCACGTTCTACGCCCCTGCTCTCGTAATTAGCCAGATATAAATCGAGCCAACCGTCGTTATCGAAATCGCCCCACGCCGACGCCTCGGTTTGGATGGGCGCCACACGCATGAAGCTCGGTGTCTGCGTGCTAACGTCGCGAAATCCACTGCCGTTTTCATTGATGTACAACCGGTTGCCGTCGCGGTGAACCACAAACAAATCGAGGAAACCGTCATTGTTGATATCGGCCCAGCTTCCGCCGTGGCTGCCCCGAACCACGTTACCGCCGAGCAACGTGGTCACGTCTTTAAAACCCCTGCCATCTTGGTTCCGGAGCACACGGGGACCATCCAACAACAGATCGTCATAGCCGTCGTTGTCGTAGTCTCCCCACGCAACTCTTTGCGACCGTATGCCGTGTAAACCCGATGCGGTGGCATCGGTAAATGTCACGACACTGCGTTGGGCCGCAAAAAAGCGGTGGGGTTGACCTCGATAAGCATAATGCTCCTGCAGCGATTGGCTGAGTTGGTCCATATCTTTTGGAGAACGATTGCCAGCAGCCAGAGATTGCATCAAGTAATCAACCGCCTGATCGACGTCTCCCTCATCCGAGGCCAGCACATATAGTTGGCGATATACACGCCACGGTTGCGCGTGGTAATCCAACGCCTGTTTGAACGAGCGGTACGCCTCAACTTTTCGTCCCTGATGCCGACGCAACACACCTAGCCAATAATATGATTCAGCCCCCTCCCACCCGTGAAGTAATCGCCATGCGTCGTCGTCCGGGTTTCGGGAACCTTCGCGAACATCTTCCCGGGACCAGTCGGACAGGTGCTGGCGCAGCCAATCTTCCGCCGTGTCGAGCGCTTCGTCCTGGTCGATCAGCCGTGCCGCCAATCCCCGATCCGTCGCGTCAATGTGCGCAAATAAACCCGGCTGATCAGCCTCGCACCATGTTGATCCGGGAAACGTTCCAGATATAGTTCTGCCAGTTCCCGTCTCGTGCTGGAATCTCGAATTCCAATGATGAACTCTTGCAATTGCACCGCGACTGCGTTGCGTAATACAGCCGATTCGGCTACCGTTACCAACCACTTCAAAAGCTCGATGTTTTCCTGTTGCTGATTTAGAATTTGATATCCCCGATACGCCGTATACATCGCCTCTGCGGAATCTGCGTGGCTGCGGGCGAAAGCATCAACCTCGGCCTTGACTTGCTGTCTGTTTGCCGCATCCCTGGCAATCAATGCCGCCCACCGGCGATCACGCGAGGCATGGAACCCCGGATGGTGGGCCAGCACTGTTTCATACTGGGAAACCGCTTCTGACAGCATGCGCATGCGGTATAAGCACTCACCTAACAGATGCCCCGCTTCTGGACGCGATGGATTGGCCGCCCACAACTCACTGAGCCTCAGACGCGCCGTTTTTAGCCGTCCTGCTTGCATTAATTCACGCACCATGGCCACGGACTGCTCGTAATCTTGCGGTGCCACACGCGCCAAAGGCGCACAGCCGGACAAGAACTGGAGCGCAACACAAATAACTCCGATATACCAATGTGACGTATGCATGCGAAAACGTAAATCAGGTTACAGCTTAAGCTTTATAGTAATATTTCCCACAAATATCGATGTGAAAGATGAAAATCGTAGTCAATCTTCTAATCATCCTGCTTATCTCAGGTGTTGGATTTGCGAGTGGCGCCGTGCTACTGAATAAAGTGCCAATTCTCGATCCGCCGGGATGGAAAACGCGTCTTATTATCTATCTATCGAAAAACTCAGCGGAAACTGACCCATACAGCCCACTGCCGGAACTTCGCCCGGACCTGTACCCGGTTTCTGGTAAACAATTGTTCGACATCGTACGAGCAACAGCCATCGAACTGGACTGGCATGTAAACAGTATTGACCATACCCAAATGAATATGCGCGTGATGGTTACGACCGCATTGCTAGGCTTCAAGGATGACATGACAATTCGCATCATCGCAAAGGCAAGCGATAAAAGCAGCTTATACGCTCGCTCCCAATCTCGCATCGGGCGCGCGGATTACGGCGCAAATCTTGGACATATCTTGAAATTAAAACGTATGGTCCAGGCAAAAGCACTACGCCTGTAGGCTTAGTATTTCGCATCCATTTGCCACCGCCCCTACACGTGAAAGCGATCGACCAGTCCAGTCAATTCGCTCTGCTCAAGCAGCGACGCTTTCTGCCGTTTTTCATGACCCAATTTTTGGGTGCTTTCAATGACAACCTGTTCAAAAACGCGCTCATTATTCTTATCACTTTCCATCTTGCCTCGAGTTTAGAGATCCACGTTCTGGTAAATATCAGCGCGGGCCTTTTTATTCTGCCGTTCTTTCTATTTTCTGCCACCGCGGGTCAGTTGGCCGATAAATTTGACAAAGCGGCGCTCATGCGGCACGTCAAGACGGTTGAAATCATTATCATGTTACTCGGCGCCCTGGGCGTGTATTTCAAGAACGTACCATTGTTGCTAAGTGTATTGTTTCTCATGGGCACCCAATCCACATTTTTTGGCCCCGCCAAGTACAGCATTCTGCCTCAACACCTCACTGAACAGGAGCTCGTCGGCGGTAACGGACTGGTGGAGACCGGTACATTTCTGGCGATTTTGTTGGGTACGCTGTTTGGAGGTGTGCTCGTCGGTCTCGGCGACATCGGACGGCATGTGGTATCCACTTTTATCATCATCGTGGCGGTCATTGGCCGTTGGTGCAGCCAATTCATACCCGCTGCTCCGCCACCGGATCCGGAACTCAAGGTCAATTTTAACGCCGGTACCGAGACTGTGCGCATCGTCAGATTTACGGTTCACAACCATACCGTGTTTCTATCGATCCTTGGTATATCGTGGTTCTGGTTTTATGGCTCGGTGTTTCTCACCCAGTTCCCAAGTTACACCAAATTAACTTTGGGCGGTGACGGTACCGTGGCGACCCTGTTACTCACCTTCTTCTCTATTGGTATAGGCGCAGGTTCGCTGCTTTGCGAAAAACTCTCGGCGCGGCGCATTGAACCCGGGCTGGTGCCTTTGGGGGCGTTCGGCATGACCATATTTGCCATTGACCTGGCCTTCGCCCACACCGCGTATACGGGTACACATTTGCTGTCCGCGCAGATGTTTCTTGCCAACGCGGCTAATTGGCGTGTGTTGTTGGATCTTGGCTTGATCTCGTTGTTTAGTGGTTTTTATATCGTGCCACTGTATGCGATCGTGCAGAATCGAAGCGAGCCTCGTCATCGCTCACGAATTATTGCCGGTAATAACATTATCAACGCGGCATTCATGGTAATCGCCGCGCTGATGTCCATCGGCCTTCTCAAGGCCGGACTGAACATCCCGCAACTGTTTCTGGTGGTCGCGTTAATGAATGCAGCCGTCGCGGTTTTCATTTTCACCGAAGTACCTGAGTTCATGATGCGAATGATAATGTGGCTGTTGGTACATTCGATTTATCGTATTGTGCGCCGCGATTTGCATCACATTCCGGTGACTGGACCTGCGTTGTTG
>CAMYNX010000101.1 GCA_947259875.1 uncultured Gammaproteobacteria bacterium
GCTATGGGTTGAGTGAAGCGCAAGTGCAGGCGTTCGAGATCGAGCCAGGGCCGCGATAGGCGACCGCCCGGGTACAAAATGTTCCTTACGCACTTTAATTAATTAGCTATCGCAATCATGTTGAAAGCGCTGGGTTTCGCCGCCTTGGTGCAATATGCGGGTTAAATAAGCGGCACGCTCTCACGCAACTTCAGGAACGTCCAGATCTTGCGGATCAAAAGGCGGCCTCGAAACGGTTGTGAGGAAAAAGGCCACACCACCAACCTGTTTCGCCCTTGGATGCTGGGACCGCAGATTGCCTAAAACGTCTTTCTCACCGCGAGATAGGTGGTTTATCCTTACTATCCGTACAACTGATGCGCCCAGTATTCTTTTAGAACAAAGATGATGCACTTCGGTGGTGATCTTACCGATCCGTATAGAAACACACGATCGTTAGCGTGATGACGAAGTCGCTGAACGCGATGTGTCTGTGCCGACAATCCTGTCGCACAATCACCTCAATCGCCGACATCGATCCCGCCGCTGCTGGCGGCATCGAAGCGGACAACCACCCGGGAATGTGACATTTCCCCCAAGTCACCGAGTTATCCAGTAAACACCCATTCGACCCATGTGCTTTTCGGCTCGATCTAATGTGTATTGATTACGTACCGGAATTTCCTACATTGGGACGATTTCGATCGCGGACAGGGTACTTTATAAAGCAACTTGTTAGCGTTCTTTATCTAATAAAGTAACTTTGATGAAAGTGTACCGTTCCCGGGTCGCGTAATCTCGACGCACGCCGTGTGCTTTTGACTTGGGTATTGAAGCAGCGCAAGATGTTTCTCATCGGCACGAAGCATGACCCGTCGAAACTCGATGGTGAGCGTAGCTATGGAAGGTTGTTGTTACTGGTCATGCGCGGCGGACACGCCGAAAAAAGATTGATTCCATTTATTACCGCCATTTTTTGGAGATGTTTTGATGACAGATGTTCAACGCAGCGGATCAAGCGCTTATCTCGCGGGGGGCGGTATCACAGCGCTGGTTCGCGCCGTTTACCTGATCAGGGAAGGCGGCCTGCCCGGGGAGAACATCCATGTCTTCGAGCAGGGCGGCGTCACCGGCGGGGCACTGGACGGTTCGGGGTCGCTGCAAGATGGCTATCTGATTCGCGGCGGGCGAATGATGGAGGCGCATTTCGTGTGCACTTGGGACCTGCTCTCGGGCATCCCGTCGCTGGACGACCCGCACATAACCGTCAAGGATGAATACGACGAGTTCAACCGGCGCTTCGTGTCCGGATCCCATTGCCGGCAGTTGCGAGACGGTGAGAAGGTGAATGTATCGTCCTATGGCCTGAGCAACCGGGACAGCTTCGACGTGCTCAAACTCATGTTCCGGTCCGAGGAGTCGCTCGGGGACCCCCGAATCGTGGATTGCTTTACTCCCGCTTTCTTCGGGACCAATTTCTGGTTCCTTTGGCAAACCACGTTTGCGTTCCAGACCAGGAGCAGCGCCGCGGAGATGCGGCGTTATTTCCTCAGGTTCATCCACCTGCTCCCCGGTTTCAATCAGCTCAAGGGGATCCTGCGCACCGTCTATAACCAGTACGATTCCGTGATCCTGCCCATCGAGACTTGGCTCAAGGACCGGGGCGTGAATTTCCTGCTGCAGACCTGTGTCACTGATATCGAGTTCGACCTGCAGCCTGAACGCAAAACCGCGACCGCGATACGCTATGTCGAAGGCGGCAAGGAACATCGGGTCGAGCTTGATGCCGGCGACTATGTGTTCATCTGAATACTCGGTAAGGACCGCACAGACGGCTGTCTTTTCGTTGCTGGAGCTGGACAAGGAGGTGACTCCATCTACCAGGGACATCACGACATCCATGTGCTCATCGATGCGCTAAGCGCCACCCGCAGGTGATGAGGTACGCGAGAACAGATATTCTTTAGAGACCAGTCCATGGCGGAAAAATCAGCACGCACCCGCGTCGTCATCATGGGCGCCGCCGGTCGCGATTTTCATAATTTCAATATGGTGTACCGCGATGACCCCGACAGCGAAGTGATCGCCTTCACCGCAACCCAGATTCCAAAGATCGCCGGACGCCGTTATCCCACTTCACTCGCCGGTGAACACTACCCCGACGGCATCGCGATCGTGGATGAAGGGGAATTGGCCAAGCTGTGCATTCAACAACATATTGATCAAGTCGTTTTCGCCTACAGCGACGTCACCCACGCACGCGTCATGCACACGGCTTCCGTGGTGCTGTCATCAGGGGCTGACTTCGTGTTGCTGGGTCCCGCGCGCACCATGCTGCCGGCAAAGGTGCCGGTCATTGCTACCTCCGCGGTCAGGACCGGCTGCGGCAAATCCCAGACGACGCGCTGGTTATCCGGATTACTGAAGAAGCAGGGCTTGAAGATTGCGGTAATCCGGCATCCTATGCCCTACGGCGACCTCGAACAACAGGCCGTGCAGCGCTTCGCGAGCCGCGACGAGCTGGACACAGCCCGTTGCACGATCGAGGAACGGGAAGAATACGAACCGCACCTGGGACTGGGAAACGTCGTGTATGCCGGTATCGACTATGCGAAGATCGTCGCCCAGGCCGAAGCCGAAGCCGATGTAATTTTGTGGGATGGTGGTAACAACGATTTCCCTTTTATCCGCCCCGATCTGCACCTCGTACTGGTAGACCCGTTACGGCCGGGCAATGAGACCACCCACCATCCCGGTGAAGCGGTGTTGCGCATGGCGGATATCATTATCGTGGCCAAGGCAAATTCGGCATCTGATGCCGATGTGCAACGGGTTACCGAGAGTGCCGCCGGCATCAATCCGACCGCGACCATTGTCCGTGGTGCTTCGCCGGTTAAGCTCGACGAACCGGACAAGGTGCGGGGCAAACGGGTGTTGGTGGTGGAAGACGGCCCGACAATCACCCACGGTGGCATGTCTTATGGTGCCGGTTTCGTGGCGGCCACTCAGGCGCAACCGGCAGAAATCGTGGATCCACGCACCGTCGCCGCGGACGAGATCAACACGGTGTACGCGCTCTATCCCCATATCGGTTCGGTGTTGCCGGCGGTCGGTTATCATCCTTCCCAGCTTGAGGCACTGCGGCAAACCATCAACTCAGCTGATGTCGACGTGGTGGTCACCGCGACGCCCTGCGACCTCGGGGCACTGATTGATATGAATAAACCCGCCGTGCGGGTGCGCTATGAATTTGCCGAACTCGGCACACCAAAACTCAGTCGCTTGGTGCAGGCTTTTTTAGACCGGGGAAAACCGGAGCGCCAAACCTGAACGGAACCCGGTGCCGGTCCGAGGCTAGCCCGCATATTGCACCAGTCGACCACCGGCCGTGGCGTAATCGATTGAAAAACCGTTTGTATATAACGAATATGGCCCACTGGACCCCGGTACGTTTTGTGCACGGCCAGTGTCCTATCCGGGCTCTGGCTGGTCCAGGCACACCTGAACTTGGACTTCACTCAAGCCATAGCTACGGCTATGCCTTTCGCTCCAGCCCGGCGTTCAGCCGCCCCTGTCCTGCGCCAGCTTCCCGGATACTGGTGCAATATACGGGCTAGGCCTGTCCACCGATGGCCACCCGGGGAACACGTTCACTTATAGCGGTGACGATTTCATAGCTGATTGTGCCGAGCTTCGCGGCCAGTTCGTCTGCGGTGACCTCGGCATCACCTTGGCGGCCGATAATCACCACCTCGTCGCCCAGCGCCACGCGCCCGCGCAACGCGGTGACATCGATAAGGCTCTGGTCCATGGTCACGCGGCCCACCTGGGGGCACCGTATTCCACGCACCAGCATTTCAAAACTGTTCGAAAGCCGCCGGCTCAGTCCGTCCCCGTACCCCACCGGGACGGTCGCGATCAGCGACGGCCTCGCAGTATGAAAGGTATGGCCGTAGCTGAGTCCGGTACCTGCGGGGACTTCCTTGAGAAAGCTTATCGGTGTTTTCCATTCCAGTACCGGTTTGAGCTCCCCGACCCTCGGGTTGATGATCTCCGGGGATGGCAGCAGGCCGTAGATCGAGATTCCTGGGCGCACCGCATCGCAGTGGGAATCCGGCAGATCGAAGATCGCGGCGCTGTTGGCCATGTGCCGGACTTCGATCCCGAAACGCGCGGTGGCCTCGATGCAATGACGGAAATCCTGTATCTGTTGCACAGACTGGGTTTTGTCGGCTTCGTCGGCACGCGGGAAATGCGTCATGAGTCCGCGAACCCACATCCCGGGAAGGGCGGCGCAGCGCTCGAGAAATGCCGGGGCGTCCTCGGGACGGATGCCGATGCGCCCCATACCGGTATCGACCATGAGGTGCACCGCGACCGTGCGGCCGAGCCGTTGCGCGTCGCGTGACAGGGCTTGGGCGAACTCCAGGGTACACACGGCCGGTTCGCAGCCGAGTCGTACGACGGCCTCGCTATGTTCGGGGAGCGTCGCGGAAAACAACAGGAACCTGGCGTCCACCCCGGCCTCCGCCAACACCTCGACCTCACTGACGTGTGCCACACACAGCGTGTCGTAGCCGAGCGCGACGAGATGCCGTGCGACAAACACCATGCCGTGCCCGTAGGCGTTTGCTTTGATTGCCGGCCACAGCGGCCGGCCTCCGGCGAGTTCCTGCAACAGGCGCAGATTGTGTGTCAGCCGGTCGAGGTAAATATAGGCTCTGGTGAGCGGTGCCGTATCTAGCATCGATCGTCGTCCACACAAGTGCCGCCCCGGAACACCCGCTTCTTTATATATCCCGAAGTCATGGCTCGCAGAAGCGCGCTGTAGTTCAGGTTGAAGGCGAGTTGGTCCCCCACGTGAACACCGCCCGGAACGTCCGTGACATCCACCACCAGGTAGCCACTCGATGCGCCGACCACCTCGATACGTGAGTCCAACGGTGCCACACCTTTCATATCGACATCCTCATGCCCCACGTTGAGCAGCGCCCGATCCCGCACACCCCGCTGATCGAATTCGGGTACGTGGCCGAAGGCGTCTACGCTGCGGGTACCGACCGGGCGCGATGGTTTGGCCTTCATCTCCAGTACCTCGGCGTAGAGTGTGAACGCATCCTGATCCGTGCCGGGCCAGGGATTACGATGCACGGTCTCGCGCCCCAATATGATCGCCTCTCCGATGCGCGCATGGTTGACCCGTTCGGGAACACCGCCTGCCGTGATGAGCGCGAGCCCGCTCGAATTGAGCCCCGAGACGCAGTCGAGTTTCAACGCAAAGGTATTCTCAATCTTGCGTGTGAGCTCTGCCAATAGACCCATATTGTCTTCATCCGGGACGACGCCGCCGAAGCACGCAACGTTGGCGCCCAACCCCAATACGCGTACCCCGCCCAGTTTCAGAGCCTCGCGCATAAAGGGCACGAGATCATCCGGCCACAGGCCTTCGCGCAGGTCGCCAAGATCCACCATGATAATGACCTCGTGAACCACATTCCGTTTCATCGCGGCTTGTGACAAACCTTCCAACACCGACAGCTCCGAGTTCAGGCTCACCGCCACGGAGGCGACCACTTCCTCAACACCGGACAGCGGCGGTAACCTGAGCAACATATACCGCGTTTTGACGCCGGCGTCCTGGAGTCGATGAATGTTCTCCAACCGCGAGTCCCCGATGGCGGAGACGCCCCCGCGCAGCATCGCCATGGCGACGTCGGGGTGGCCGCAGGTCACCTTGGTTACTCCTGTCACCTCGATGCCATGCTGCCTGCACAGGTCGACTACGGTGCGGGAGTTATGCTCAATTTTATCGAGGTCAATGGTGAGGTAAGGGTAAGTCATTCAGAATCTTATAAGACCTGCAACGTGCGGCCGGTCGCTTGTCGATTTGTGTGGGACATCTATGCGGTGTTCCGCTCGCGCAGCCTGTGCACCAGAAAGCTGGCCACGTCCCGGCCGGTGGTGCCGCGCCCGAATCCGCCATCCAGTCCGCAGTTACGGGCCAGTTCGTCGGTCACCTGAGTACCACCGGCGATCAGCACCAACCGTTCACGCAGACCGCGCTGTTTAGCAAGTTCGTGCAGATGCTGCATGTGCCGCGCGTGCACATCACCATGGGTCACGATGGTAGAGATCAGCACCGCTTGCGCGTCGGCGCGTTGCGCCGCGTCGAGTACGTGCTCGACAGGCACCGAGGTACCCAGTACCTGGCAATGAAATCCGTATTTCTCAATGCCGCCATGCTTGATATCCAGGATCTCGTGCAGTCCTACCGAGTGTTCGTCTTCGCCGACGGTTGCCGCGACCAGCCGGATATCGCGCCCCCGGACCCAGTCCTCTATCTCTGCCTCCGGCAGCGGCGCCTCGTACGCCGGCAGCTGAAGTTCACCGATACGTATGGCGGCATCCAGCCGCCCCTTGATCTCAAACACACTGCCCTCGGACGGGTGCATGAGGCGCCGGCTGATCACCTCCGGATCATGCAGCCCCATACGTTTTGCCATTTCTATCGCCGCGGCTTCGGCAATACGCGGGCTTTCGGGCACGAACAGCGTGACACACACAATACCGTCACCGTGTTTCTCGACTTCCGGCCGCAGCAAACCGTGCTGCCGGTCAGTCAGTGTCTGCTGTAGTCGTACTTCGACGTTGTCTTCGGGGTCCAACTCGTCGATATACTGAATCTTCGCGGGATCGCACAGCGTACAGCCGCCGTAGTCGGTGCAGGGCTTGCCCTCCCGCTCGTTGTATCGATTGGCACCAAAGTGGCTGCACACCGGCGCACCGTAATCGGGCGCGCGGGGAATCACCGAACCTGCACCGTCACCTCCCTGGGGGTCACGTACGATACCGTCGCCCTTGCGTTCCGGGTAGTGACCCTGATCTACGAACTGGCCTGCTGCGACCGCAGCATAATAACCGCCGCCCTCCAGGATCTCCTCGAGAAACAGGACCGCGCGTTCCTTGACTTCGCGAACCTGCTCGCTGAATGCGCCCTCGCGCGTGAGCCGCAGCACTTGCGTGATACCGTCAATGCCCATCAGCGTCTGGCGCGCGGTATTCACTCCCGCTACGTTGTTGTAGTGCCAGGGAATATTGCGTCCTTCGTCTGGGGTAATGGTGCTCTGAATGTCGGCCCAGGTCAGTCGCGATATCAGCGTGTCGAGCACATGCGTGATGCTGGCCTCGCTGGTATCGGCTTCAATGTAACGCGTATTTTGCTGGGCGCGGAACTTGTAACCGGCAAACAGCTCGCGAAGTGCCACCGCATAAGGCAGATCCAGCCGCAGCTTGGGTGCCGGTGGCGCGGTTGGCGGTACCGTGGACAGCGCGATCAGTTCCGCCGGCATGCCCACCGCGCGCGAGTAGGCGGTGTTGATGGCGTGCTGTACGAGCAATTCCGGCGTCACCTTCCACGCCTCCTTGGCGGTCGCATTGGCATTGTGCGCGCCGTCGAGCTGCAGGATCGCGGCATCCGCCATCAGGGTCTTCGCCTCGGCGGCATCCACGAACGATCGATGCATGTTGACGTCACGGTACAGGACGTTGTACTGGGGATCTTGATGCCCGCCGCTCATCCCCTCCTCCGCGAACAGCACTGCCACCTCCGGTCCCGCCACCCCGCTGACATAGGAATGAAAGTTGATCGGCCGGCCCACCTCGTCTTCGATGGCATCGAGCGCCTTGCGCGTCGCGCGGATCTGTTTTCTGGTGACCGGAATGCCGCCGATGCCTTCCGGCGTACCCTCGATGAGCCCGTCGATGTGCGACTGACCTGTGGTGCGGATCACCATAATGTGATCCGCGCCGTGCCATGCCGCCATACGCATACGGCGCAGGTCATCCTCGAATCGCCCTGATGCGATCTCGGTGGTGATCACCATGTCACACTGCGGGTCGATGTTGCCGAAGGCGTGGGCGGAAGGCAGCGGTACGCTATGGCTGAGATTTTCGGAAGTGTCTTGATAGACGAACGCCCCGATCTCCTGGTTTTCGATCCGCTTGCGCCACACCCACCCCTTGCGCCGGGGACGGTAACTGTCCAAGTCCTCGAGCACCTCGCGTATGTCGAGCTTGCTATCCGGCGTCAGTTTCATAGGTCCAATATGCGGGCCAGTTCATCCCAGTAACGCCCCCGCAGGAGCGCGCTTCCCGCTTCCCGTACCGGGATCTTCTTGCTCAGCGCCAGCTCCAGTATCAGGCGGCCCGCGCCATGCCCGAGTAGGCCGCGATCTCCCAGCTGCTTCACCAGCGCCTTGGCTTCGATACTCGAGAATCCCAGGCGCAGCAACACGGAGCGCTCGATCGAGGGGGTGGTGTGGGTGCGGGCCTCTGCCACCAAGGGGTCAACGATCTTATCCACCAGCTTCCAGAACCTTGCGTGAAGCTCGTCGTCAGACAATGAGTTCAAGCGCTTGCGGCGCACCGCGAAATCATCAGGTCTTTCCATGCACTTCATTCACAATATCCTCTACGTAGTGTCGGTGGGTTCGGGTCTCGTCGGCCAGGAACGTGAAATCGACATCATTCAGCTGTTCCCCTGCTGCCAGGGAATCGATGGCGTGCCGAATATAGGAGCGTCGGACACCGTCCAGATCCACATCCACCACAGCGAGCTGGGAAGGATGTTCCGGAATCACGATGCGCCCGCCCGGCAGGTTGTCGCGCGGATCACCCCGCGTGACATCGATACCAAGCTGCCTGGCAAGGTTGAGCTGGGCAAGCGGATGCTTGCCGGCACCCGTGTACTCGGTTTCCTGAACCACGATGATGCGGTCCTGTTCCAGCTCCTGCGCCATGACGAAGGCCGCGGCCAGGGATGTATTGCCTGCCGGTCCGCGCTGCAGGCCCTCCAGTTCCGCCAGCACCTCGGTGATATAGAACACCTCACCCTGGGTCACGGTCACGAAACGATCCATGTAGCGCAGCGCGCGCGCCGCGTTGCGCGGCACATCTGCGCGGTCCGGCCAGGTGGTAAACGGCATCGAGAACCCGGTGTGTCCGGTGGTGAAGGACTTACGGTTGAAGTCATGATCCGAGGCCATGTGCAATCCCGAGAGATCGACGCTGGCGGCCACCACCTCAGTACCCACGGCGCCGGCCTTTGCCAGTCCGCGTGCGGTACCCGTGACATTGCCGCCGCCGGCGTGGGTCGCAATGACGATATCGGGGAAACGCCCGGCCTGTTCCCGGACCTGTTGCGCAAGTTCATCACCCAGGGTTTCGATCCCGAGGATCGAATACGGGGTGTACAGTGAGGCATTGAAGTAGCCGGTCTCCTTGAGTACGCAAAGAAATACGTAAAACAGCTCGGGACCCACCGAAAGGCGAATCACCTCTGCGCCGTACGCCTCGCAGGCGCGGGTCTTCTCGGCAATCTCCGGTTGCGCGATGCCCCGGCTGTCGAACGCCTCTTGCACCACGATGCAGCGTAATCCCGCCTTGGCCGCCTGGGATGCGACGGCGGCGCCGTAGTTACCGCTGGTCGCAGCGGCGACGCCCGGATACCCGCGTCTTCCGGCCTCGTGCACGGATAAGGATGCGCGCCGATCTTTGAAGGACCCGGAGGGGTTTGCCGCTTCGTCCTTGACAAAGATCCGCGCGCCCTTGCCCGGTGCCGCCACGGCACGGGCCAGTTCGGTGATGTTGGTCAGCTCCACCAGCGGCGTGCTGCCGACCGCTGTGTTGTGCTGTACGCGACGCGCGGTGTCGATGTCATATCCGGTGTCGGCGAGCAGGCATTCATAGTCGAACGCCAGCGCGCCGGTCTCATACTTCGTGTAATCGAGCCCGACGGACGCACGCATGATGTCTGCGCGCTGCGCCATAATGCTTGCATAACCGTCGATCATTTGCAGCGTCCCTGTTCACGGAGCATGCTTCGCACCTGTGCGCCGATGGTGGAGAGTTCCGGGATGGGTGGTCCGAAGCCATGGGTGTATGCCGGATTGACTTCGCTGAGCACGCCGCACAGGCGGCGCCCCGCGGCGGTGACGATCTCGGCCTGCTCTCCCAGACGAGCGGGGGCGGCAAGAAATCCCTTCGCGCGCAATTCCAATGGGACCCGCCGCGTATCGGCGGGGACCTGCGGCGCACGTTGGTCGGGGGCGAGCTCGATGCGGCGTATCTCGACCCAGGTGTCTATTGCCACGACGTCAGCCATGCCGGTGCTCCGCGAGACGTGGTCGTATGCGGCGCCGTGCATCGCCGAGTATCGCCGCGGGCACCGGTAAATCCGCCATGGAGTAGAGTCCGGGCGCGGCGCTCAATAACCGGGGAATCATGTTCACGGCAAGCGCGCAGGTTGCCGTGCCGCCTGGAATTTCCGGGGTTCCGGCAAGGCGCACGTCGGGCGTACCGGTGATTTCGATACGGTCACCGGTCTGCACGCCCTCGAGTTGCGGGTGGATCTGCTGTGGATGCAGGAGTGTGATAACCGGCTCGCCCTGCCGATAGGCGATCGCCTCGTGGCGACAACCCGCGACCATCCCCGCTTCAACGGTGACGAATGGTGTGGCGCGCCGGACGTTGGCAACAATGGGTGTTCGTTCCTCATCGATGCGTTCGATGTCCCACGCCAGGGCGTCGGCGATCATATGGATCGACTCCGCAAACCCGTAATGGCCCACAACAGTGCCATCGTCCACACCCCTGTAGAATGCTTCGGGCTCGAGTCCCACGCCCTGGCTCGAGAGCACGGTCGGTCCGTACGGTGAGAGGTCATTGATACGTTCGGCGGTGATCGATCGGACATCGGAACACACGCCGGTGAGCGCAATCACCAACAGGTCGAGCACGAAGCCGGGATTGATCCCGGTGCCTACCACGCCGACCCCGTTGGCGATGGCCAGTTCATGTATCTGGTCCGCAATGGCGGGGGAACGGTGTGTGGGGAATGCCATCTCTTCGGCAATCGAAACCACGTGGATACCGCGCCGCACCAGCGGATCAATTTCCGCCATTGCTTCGGACAACTTCGAGCAAGTCGCCTGAATGGCCAAGTGCGGTTCCGCTTGATGGATCGTGGCGATCAGGTCAGCGCTTATCCGCAGATCGAGGTCGTGTTCGAGCCCGATAACGCGCCCCACATTCATGCCGGCCCGTTCCGGCCGTTTACCGAACACGCCCACGAGCTCGAGACCTTGCTTCTCGAGCACCAGGCGCGCGATTCCGGAACCCATTTGCCCGCTTCCCAGTACCAGCACCCGGACAGGATCGCCCCTATGAGAGGTTTGCGATGTCATGTCGCTGGCAACGACTCCTCCGCTTGCATCCGGCTGATCACCGTTCCGGCGTCACCGCGCAGGATCGAACATGCGTCACCGAGGGCGCCGATACCGGCGGTACCACCGCTGTGTTCGACGAATGCGACGGCGGCCTCGACCTTCGGCCCCATGGACCCGGGCGCAAAAGAATATCGCCTCGCCTGCGCTGCAGATATGCGCCTTATCGGGCGCGCCCTCGGGGTATCCCAATCCTCATACACGGCGTCGACATCGGTCAGCATTAGAAACGCTTCCGCGTTGAGTTCGCGTGCCAGCAGGGAGCTGGCAAGGTCCTTGTCGATCACCGCCTCGACACCGATCAGGCTGCCGTCTGGCCGGCAAACGGTGGGAATACCACCGCCCCCAGCACAGATCACGACGATCTCTTGATTCAGCAGGAGTTCGATCACGCTTAGCTCCAGGATCCGCTTGGGTTGCGGTGCGGGCACGACACGACGGTAGTGCGCACCGTCGGGGGCGATATGCCATCCCCTCTCCTTTGCCAGTTTACGCGCCTCGCTTTCATCGTAAATTGGACCTATGGGCTTGGTCGGGTGTTTGAAAGCCGGGTCGTCGGCATCCACCTGAATCTGTGTCAGCAGGGTCGCGCAGCGGCGTTGTGCCGGTAACCGGTTCACAAGCTCCTGCTCGATGAGGTAGCCGATCATGCCCTCGGTCTCGGCGTCCAGTACATCCAGTGGAAATGCGGCTTCGGGCTGGTACGCCGCGCTCTGCAAGGCGAGCAGTCCGACCTGCGGGCCGTTGCCGTGCGAAATGACCAGGTTATGATCGCGGGCGATCGGCGCCAGGGCCTCGGCGGCAATTTCTACATTGTGGCGTTGGCTCTCCGCAGTCAGCTTTTGTCCCCGACGCAGCAGCGCATTTCCCCCTAGCGCAATGACGATACGCATCGCCTAAGCTCCGAGCGTGGCAACCATGACCGCCTTGATCGTGTGCATGCGATTCTCGGCCTGATCGAAGACGATGGACGCTGCGGATTCGAACACCTCATCAGTTACCTCCATGGCTTCCAACCCGAATTTGCGGAAGATCTCTTCACCGATCGTTGTCTCGCGATTGTGAAATGCGGGGAGACAGTGCATGAACTTGACGTCCGGATTACCCGTACGCTGCAACACTTCTGTGTTTACCTGATAGGTCTTGAGCAGGTTGATACGGTTTTCCCATACGGAGTTCGGCTCTCCCATGGAGACCCACACATCAGTATAAAGGAAATCAACCCCCTTAACGGCATCGCCGATGTGCTCGGTGACGTGAATACGTGCACCGCTTCGTCGAGCCATATCCTGACACTGCGACACCAGTTCGTTTTCAGGTTGCAACGCAGCCGGTGCCGCCAGCCGCAAATCCATGCCCATTTTTGCGGCAGCCACCAACAGCGAATCGGCGACGTTGCTATGACCGTTGCCCAGATAACAAAAGGCAACCTCGCTCAGCGATTTGGCGGCATATTCCTCCATCGTGAGCAGGTCGGCCAACGCCTGTGTCGGGTGATACTCATCGGTGAGACCATTCCATACCGGCACGCCGTGACTGCCCAATTCCTCGACAGTTTCCTGGGCAAAACCCCGATACTCGATCCCGTCGTACATCCTGGACAGCACCCGCGCCGTGTCTTTCATCGATTCCTTGACGCCGATCTGGGAACCGGCGGGGCCGAGATAGGTGATATTGGCACCCTGGTCAAAAGCGGCGACCTCAAAAGCGCAACGGGTGCGTGTGGATGCTTTTTCGAAAATCAGCGCGATGTTCTTACCGCGCAGCAGAGGGCGCTCGTTGCCGGCATATTTCGCTGCCTTCAGTGCTTTGGCCAAATCCAGCAGACCACGGATCTCCGCGGGACTGAAATCTTGCAGTTTAAGAAAGTTGCGGCCGTTGAGATCGAGTGTCATCTGTCACCTTGGCTTTAAACGTATTCGAGTCGCGGCGACGGCGCGAAGACAGG
>CAMYNX010000102.1 GCA_947259875.1 uncultured Gammaproteobacteria bacterium
CAATTCGAGCATCTCACTCACTTTGTGTTCGCCGTCACACAGACTCCATATCATTGCCGCCGTGGCGTTGAGATAAAGGGTTTCGTCTTTTGCGACATTGAATAGCAGTATCTCGTTATCGAACTGCTCCAGGGTAAAGCCCTCTACCTGCCGCGGTACACGATCGTTCATCATTGGGATTTCGTGTTCTGTCTGTTTGGTCATACGGATGTCATCAACGCTGCGCCGACAGCTTGCTCAAAAAGAATGTCTGGTAGCGCCGCATGATCCATCTCAGAACCTGCGCGGGGTGATCAAGCAAGCGACACCGAAGCAATGAGTTTTCAGGTGCAATATTATAGTAAACATGCATCCACCATGCCGACGGCATAAAAAGCTCGCGGAACGCTGCTTTGAATTGCCGCGGCGGTGCCAGCACCTTCGATAATGGCTTGATCGCCTGCCCCACGCCTGGGATGCGGATGTCGGGGGGCGCCGACACGATATCCTGCAATGGCTGTGGCAACGCCGTGACATAACCCAGGCAGCGGATGGTGTTTACAATAAATGGCAGTTCTTCGCGGATCCGCTGCCAATCTATGCGCTCCGCATATTTATTCGCATAACGCAGGACATCGGCGACGTGGATCAAACTAACATATTCACTCGGACCGAAGCCGTGTCGACACAGATGATGCAGACAATCAACATGTCCGAGGGTGCGCGCGGTCACCGCGCCCATGGAAAAAGTCCGGGGATCTTCCCTGAGGTTATCGAGGGTGATCGATTCCCGGACGTCTCCCGATAATGCATCGTGATGCAGTTCGACGACCACGAGCTCACCATCCGCTTGCAAAACGAGCGCCGGCAGGTGGTGGTGCCGGAACAGGAAATCGCTGGACGCGGTGGTGGCACTGAATCCGATGCCGAGCAGGATCTCCCGGGCTTGTTCGAGATCTCGCTTGCGCGTGAGCAGATCGATGTCGCCCATCGGGCGCAGCTCGGGTCTTGCGTACACCGTATGCGCGAGGGCGGCCCCTTTCAACACCAGGGCCTCTATTCCCTCCCCCGCCAACGCGCGCAAGATTCTTGCTAACACGTCTGCGCGGGTTCGGGCGTGGCGCTTATGCCGTAACGCGAGGCCGCGAAGAACACGCATGCCGTCTTCGCCGACTGCCAACTGCTGCGCCGTCGTGAGTTCGTACAACAGCGGGCTCAAGCCGTGTGCTTCGGCGTGTTCCAGCGTTTCCGGGGTCAACCCAGCGGTGACGTTGTGCATAGGTTTGCGCTGCGCCGTATCCGCCGTCACACAGGCCAGCAACAGTTCGTTGTGGTAGGCGTCAATCATCTGCTGCATCGGTATGTTCGTGGGCGTGCGACTTTAACGTCGATGACCGCATGAGTTGACGAGCCGTCGGGGACCCGCGGATTCGTTCCGGGTTCTCGGAAAATAACCAAGGGTTGTGCTCCGCCAGTCTACCAAGGAACGGCCTTCAAAGCGCGCCGCTGCGCCGACAGACGTATCCGCACCTCCATCAAGTCCCCGCTTCGCTTTCACCCAATACATGTTGTACTATGGCGTGCAGGAGAAACCGGATCACGAGCCGGTCTTCGAGTCAACCTCACCAATCTTTCTTCGTACGGGAGAAACGTCTATGAACGGCCAGAATACCAATAGTCAACGTCGTCAAGCACTCAAGAAAATCCTCGCTGGTTCGAGCATCGTGGGTGCGTCGACAGTGGTGCCGAATCAGTGGGTCAAGCCCGTCGTCAATGCTGTCGTGCTGCCCGCTCACGCCCAAGCGTCCCCGGTGCTTCCGAATGCAATCTGGTCAGGCGGAAGCAACAATATGACCAGCTTAGAGCGGAGGTCCGAAGAAGGATTGGTACAACGCGTGCTAGATCAGATCGTCCCCGCGGCGCAGGCACAAGATAGCATGAGTATCGCTACTTGTTCGGCCACGGTGTCCGCGTGCCTGACCACCGTCAGCGCAGATCAAGTTTCTGTACAGCTTTTTGTTGGTCCACTATTTGGTAGCAAGAATGCGACCGTGGTGAATAGACAGTTCCAGGAGACGATCTCGGCCGGCAAGATCGATTACATGGTCGATGCTACCTTGTCCTCCGATGCCAAGACCTGGACCCTGCGCGTGCAGGGGCCGTGCCCGCCTATCGAGGTCGACAATAAGGTTGCGTCGGACGCGGTGTTCACCGGTGAGCGTATCGACGTGGCGGCACTGGAACTTGCACAAGTGAGAAATTTTGTCGAATACGAGAATCTGGACGTGACCTTTGACGCCGGTCTCACCTCCTCGTGTCCTGCTTGATTATACACGCAGCCGCAGAGCGATGTTTGCTGCGGTACGCAAGGCTAGCGCCTGGATCGTGAGCGAAGGCGAATCGCCGGCGCCCTGGGTGACCAGGACGCTGGCGTCGGCGATATACAGATTGTCGGTGCCGTGTACCTGGCCACAGGGGTCGACCACCGACATATCCGGATCCCGTCCCATACGGCACGTGCCGGCGACGTGGGTCGCGAACACGCAGTCATAGCCCGAGGGTCATATTGGGGACAGATTAATTTTCTGACAGAGGATGCGCCCAGTATCCGGGTTGAATTCGCATCTGCCCACAATTGCTTCCGCGCCTTATGGAGGGGAATCCGGCAAGCCAATGTTGGCAGAACATACCGACGTAGTAGAGCTTCCTGTTTTCCCGCCACTGAACGAGTATCATTACAATGAGCGGCATCGTATCCACCCGTTGCAGTTGGCGGACTTGAAAAGAAGACGGTTCTTGAAAGTCTTTTCCCTGGCGACTCTTAGCATATTAGCGAGCGCGACACCCGCGCATTCAGGCACAAAACCACAAGTCGCTGGTATGCGCCGTGCAAATACGACACTTGCTGATGACTCCAACCTGATTACGCTTTTCCTTGCCGGTGACGTCATGACCGGCAGGGGCATCGATCAGATCCTGCCTCATCCGGGCAACCCGCGCCTGTACGAACCATACGTGAAATCTGCTGAGCGTTACGTAGACATCGCGGAGAAGGTCAATGGTCCTATTCCTAAGCCGGTGGACTTTTCCTACATATGGGGAGACGCCCTGCAAGAATTAGAGCGCGTGCAGCCCGATGTCAGGATCATTAATCTCGAGACGGCGGTGACGGCGAGCGACGAGTACTGGAAAGGAAAAGGCATCAACTACCGCATGCATCCCGACAACATCGCTTGCATCCAGACCGCGGAGATAGATTGTTGCGTGCTTGCCAACAACCACGTGCTAGATTGGGGTTACCGCGGCCTCGAGGAGACCCTCTCTACCCTGGACCGGGTGAATATCAAGAGTGCCGGCGCCGGCAGGAATGCAGCCGCGGCCGCAGCTCCGGCAACGACAGACGTGAAAGGGAAATCGAGAGTACTGGTATTCTCTTTGGGATCGGAGACCAGCGGCATCCCCCGGGTTTGGGCGGCCTCGGAAAACAAGGCCGGGGTCAATATATTAAAAGACCTCTCAGACAACACGGTTCGGAAAATCGCCACACGCATACAGCAGGTGAAGCGCGCGCACGATATCGTGGTCGCCTCTATCCATTGGGGGAGGAATTGGGGCTATCACATCCCCCGCGAGCAAACGAGATTTGCGCATCAACTCGTCGACGACGCGGGCGTGGACGTGATTCATGGTCACTCGTCTCACCACCCGAAAGGCATCGAGGTGTATAAACAGCGGCCGATCATCTATGGCTGTGGCGACTTCATCAGCGACTATGAAGGGATAGGTGGCTATGCGGAGTTCAAGTCCGAACTGGGATTGATGTATTTCGTCACCATGAATGCCGAGAACGGCGAATTGGTTAATTTTCACATGACGCCAACCCACATCAAGCGCTTCAAAGTCCAGCGGGCCGTTGGCGCGGATGCGCAGTGGTTGACCGATGTTATAAACCGAGAAGGCGGGAGTTTAGGGACCGGTGTGCAGCTCGGTGCGGACGATACCCTGACCTTGACCTGGAAGGGCTAACCCGCATACTGCACCAGGATCCTGGATGATGGCGATGGGACTTGTCCTGCGCGTAGTCGCAGTGTCGAACGCCCGGACTGGCGCGTCACCCAACTCGTGAAACTACGGCTATGCATTTCGCTCCGCCGCAGCGTCCAGCCACGCGATCCCGTCCTTAGCTTGAAGAACCCCTGGTTCACTAGGCGGGCTAGTGCGTGATTCGATAGTCTTCGGGGATAAAATACAAATGATTTTTTTGGCTGGCAGCCAGATGGCAAGCGATACAATACTCTACGCGCTCGGCGTTCGCGCCTCGCGTTTCACCGAACACGGTGCCATCTGGTTGTATCAGGGTGTACTTCCAGTCTCCTGACACATAGTTAAAACCGCTTGGCATCTTTTCCATAATGAACAGCGGACCAAGCACAATCGCTTTGGATTGGGTAACCGAAAAGCTGTCTTTGGCGATCACCGAACCGACAGGCTTTTTGCCCGCATCCTCGAGGTTACGATACGCCGATGCTGTGTCATTGGCATAGTTATTCAGGTAATGATTACCGTGGGTCACCGACGGATATGGTGCCGTGTTATAGCGTCACCAAGCCAAGCGGAAGAAAACGGGGTCGGGGTCGGAGTCGAAGACTCGGTAAAAAAACCGGGTCGGAGGTCAAGACTCTGACCTCATTTTTTATTTTGATATCATTCCGGGTACGGCGAGGAATCTTGCTGTCTTGATGCCAGTGTTGACTTTGGCAGGGTAAGATCCTTCTGCGCGCTGCGCCCGACTCGAGCATCCCTTGGCCATTTTCACCGTGGCACTGCTCGCAAAAAGCAAAATGATCCTTGCCCTGACCGGCACCACCGCCCGGTGTTTGCGCAACGGCCGACCCGAAACCAGCCAAAAGGATGCTTACCAATATCAACTTTCGCTTTCTGTTCATTTTTACCAGCCGTCAAGCGTCAATACGAATATAGGATATGCGACGCGGCGATCGCGGGGCTGTTTCCATCGAAAGTGGGGTCAGAGCCGGTGTGTCTGACCCCACTTGCTCAACATCACTTTACATGCAGGCGGCCTGCCGCCGATGCCACGCGTTGCCTTTGCCTAGCCCGCATTTGTCACCAGGATCCCGGACGCTGACGCAGGGCAGGTGCGGCTGAACGTCGGGTTGGAATGAGATGCATAGCCGTAGCTATGGATCGAGTGAAGCCCAAGTTCAGGCGTGCCTGGACCAGCCAGGGCCGGGATAGTCCCGCGACTATTCATGGTACCCAGCTAAGAACTCCGCAGTGTGACTTCGATGAAATGTCAACATATGAGTCTCCAGTTCATTTAGGAAGAATAGTCGCGGGGCGCCTGGTGAGAAATGCGGGCTATTGTCACGGCGCCCGATCAGCGTCCCGCGAATCGGTCGTGGTTGTATACCATGTCACCCCCCGGTGCGGCCTTGTGGCAGGCAATACAGCCCTGGGGCTTACCTTTGGCAACCCGTCCGGCCAGCTTCATGCCCTTGGGGTTGGTGTGCAGGCTACCGTCCGGTTTGTACTTGGCCCAAAACCACTCCCGATTGTCCGCGTCATAGCCAGCCTCTCGCTTGTACATGACGGTTACCGCGCCCAAATACTTCGCGGGATTGTTAGCGACCTTGGCAATACTGACGTCCTTGCCGCCGTAGTTGCGCTTGACGATGACGGCTCCAGTGTGACCTCCAACGGTTACTTTGCCCTCGATCGTATCCAGCACCGCACCATGCGGATGTTGTCCCTTGTAGGCCTTGGACATGATCGCTTTGGAGCCGGTCAGATTTGCCGTGACCAGGGACCGCCACAGCTTTTGGGAGTATTCGATGCTGGCCGGGTCACCGAAAGGCGGCGCGCCGATGACTGTGGTCGATGCGGTGGAGGCGAAAATAATCGCACCGAGTGTGAGCATGGCTTTACGAAGTTTTCTCATTTATAAGTCCTCTAGTATTGCTATTGTGGGTGAATCACGTTCGTCAATGCGGTTGGCGTAAAGTCACCAGTTGGCCGCTATCGGAAACGGCAACGATCCTGCCGTCGACCATCACCGGATTGGCAGCGAGCGCGCGCGGTTGCTCGTGCTGCCATAGAAGTTTCCCCGCGATTGCTGAGAATGCGGCCACTCGTCCTTGATCGCTGCCGATCAGCACTACGCCATCTTGGAGCCGCGGAACGAAGGGGAGCTTTTCTTCGAGCTGCTGCGTCCACAACAATCGCCCGTCCATCACATGACGCGCGCGTAATACACCACCGAAGGTCCCCATATACAGATGATCATCACGCACCAAGGGCGAGAATCCAGGCGTAGGGTCTGTGACCTTCCAGATTGTCTTACCATCGATAACGGAAACAGCGATCACGTCTCCGGAAAAAGTAGTGATGACGACGCGCCCGTTTTGGGCGGCTACCGGCCGATATACCAACTCCTGGGATAGGGTTTTCGACCACGCGACGGTTCCAGAATCTGCATGCACGCCGTGCAACCGGCCGCCGCCTCCGCCGAGTATGAGCATTCTCTCGACGATGGCCGGCGGATAGATCCAGCCGTCAAACTGCCTACTCCAGAGAATCCTCCCGGTCTTCACGTGCACCGCACGTACCCTACCGTCGGCAGCGCCAACATAGGCCACGCCGTCCGCCACAACGGGAGAATACATGGGTTGGGTGGAGGTAATATGCCACTGAATCTTGCCGGTTCGTAGATCAAGTGAGTACAGACCATTGGTGCTACCGACCAGGACCGCGGCCGCGGAGACTACCGGCTCGAAGGTTTCAAGGTCCGCCAATGCATGCCAGGTGGGTCGCAGATCCTCCCGCTCGTAACGGCTCACACCGATCGCGGAAACATAGACCGCGTCCCCGGTTACATTCGGATTTTCCGGATAGTAGGGTCCGCCACCATAGGCGGACGGCGGTGAAACCGCTAAACACGCAACTACCCAAACGGCCAATCTGCGTTTCATGCATACCCAGACCGCCGTGGCCATACTTCTATTACATCTCGATCGTAATAATCTTTCTGTTAGCCCGACGAGTACGGCCTGTCCTGAGCGTAGTCGAAGGGGCTGTCCTGCGCGCAGTGGCAGGAAAGGAACTTTCCTAGTGAAAGATGCCTCGTTCCTGTAATTCCCGCTAGCGTCGACCACGGTGAGATCCCTCGCTGCGCTCGGGATGACAAACTTAAGTTTCTGTTTTTGCGTTATCGAGAGGCGCTCCTTGAGTTGTCATCCTGAGGCGGAACGCCGCTCGTGCTGCGCGTAGTTTCCCTGCTGTGCGGGGACAAGCGCTGTTAAAGGATCTCACCCTACGCCAGATGCCTTGCTATGCTCGACACAGCCAACAACAAACCCGATTCCTCGCTTCGCTTGGATTTACATAAAGTTCAAGTGTTCGCATCTTATGTGATTGGAACAACAATGGATCCGAGCTCAATTCAGGCCCCGCATTGTGGCCGTGAACTTCAATACTTTGGCGAGGTCTATGCGTCCAAGTGCACTCGATCAACAAGGAGGCCCTGTGTCATTCAATTATTCGCTGGCTCTAATCGTGCTGTTGATATTCCCTCTCGCCGCTTACTCGATGGATTGCATTCCGACGTCGCACCGAACGACCGGCACGCATTACGAACCCGTCACCACGCAGAAGATAAATGTCAGTAAGGGTGTTACAGTACGCGGCCGCATCCTTGCCGCCCCAGACTGTACCGCGATAGCCAATGCCAAAGTCGCGCATTGGCAGGCCGGTGAAGGCGGTGAATACGTAGATCGTTTACGCGCGTATTTATTTACCGATACCAATGGGCGCTATGAATTTGAGACCGAATGGCCCAATCTGTTCACCCCACACATCCACTTCATAGTAACCGCCGACGGTTATCAGATTCTCGAAACACAGTGGATTGGTTCCAAGCGTACAAACTTAATAGAGTTCGACATGGTATTACAGAAGCGGTAATTAACAGTCATACACGATTGTTTCTGATTGAGGACGGAACACGTTCTCGCGTACCATAGTCCATGAGACTGGAGCTATTCCATATTCATCAGGTATCGTTACGGGCGTTTATCTACGAATGACTGAAACTAATCAGAAGAACGTATTGGGCGAGCCGCTGGAGACCTGTTCAACGGAGCCATTGACCGGCTTCACACGTAATGGGTGCTGTGAAACCGGACCTGAAGACCTCGGATCACATACCATCTGTGCTCAGGTGACGCGGGAGTTTTTGGAATTCAGCGTATCTCGCGGCAATGACCTCGCCACCCCGGCCCCCGCGTTTGGATTTCCGGGTTTGACCCCCGGCGATCGCTGGTGCCTGTGCGCCGCACGCTGGCAACAGGCGTTCGAAGCCGGTTATGCGCCACGCGTTTATCTGCGCGCCACCCACGAGCGGGCGTTGGAAATCGTCTCGTTGGAGGATCTCAAGGCACATGCCGTCGATTTAAATTAACTGCATTAGCTTGATACGACGGACAGTGTCCCACAAGTCAGAACTCTAGTACTGTAAGGACTCCGTTCGGCCATGACCCGACCTTCGACCCTAGAAAAAAGTTGTGTTTGGAAGGTCCGCTCTCGCGATTATCTGTAATACCGCACCGTCGCACTGGTTGCAGTTTTCATAATCTTGAACACAAGTTTCAGGCGCCGAGCCCAGGTTATTGCCATGGATGGCATGTATGCCGGTTTTGCAGGAGCAACAACCGGTCATGGCAGCATGGCGTTGTGCGGCAGTCTTGGATTCGGTTACCGCCCGACCGCGCTCGACCGGTGTCACCTGTTGGCGTAGGGCGCTGTTGAGGGCGAACACGCCGTGGGAGCGGGTGAGGTGAACGCGCGGCGCGGCACCAGGGCGGCCATGTCTCGCCTACCGAATCCCGGTATCACAATCAATATTGACAAAGGCACTGCTATCCGGGGGAACAACCACGCGTGTATCGGGACACATGGGGTATTGTTCCAGGATGTCCGGAGTGAAGATCGCCGGCGCCAGATTGACGGATTGTGGCTGTAGTGGCGGGAGCGGAACCGGGGGCGGTCCTTCGTGAAGTAAACCGACACGCACGGTGTAGTGCCCCGGGACGACATAGAAGCCGAACTGACCATCCGCGTCCGTTTGCGTACTGGCCGCAGTATTGCCCCAAAAATCGAGCACTGAAACCCATGCGTTAGCGAAGGGTGCCGTGCAGTCCTGGCCGGGTGTTATGCCTCCGCCACAGGTGGGGGACAGGGTTACTGCGCCACTAAGATTCGTCCCAATAAAATTAACGTGGCTGGCTTTACCTTTCAGTAATACTTTCGAATAAGACTGAACCGCACCCTTGACCAAGTCGGGGCCGGAGAGTGTAGTTCTGTGTATGGTGCGAATCAGGAAGGTCTTGAATAACACAGCGTCTTGATGAAGGTTGATGTCCGGAATCAATAGCGTCGCGGTTATAGTCTTCAGGTCCGGAACCTGATGGATGGTCACCGTGACCTGCTTTCCGATCTCCGTACGAAGCACACGAATCTCATCGCCACTGAAGCTGAGCTCACGTCTCGCATCGCGGTAATGTAATCGTGGTTCGCCGGTCAGACTTGATGTTGAATAGCTTATTTGGACCTTTTTGCCGGATAACTCGTAAAGATTCGGCTGGGTGACCGCACTAGCAACAACCTGGAAAAACATCCCGTAGCACATGATCAAGAAGGAAAGGAACGTGCGATAAGAATTTAGATTTTTCATTTCAGCTCCTCCCGTCCAGTTTGTTTGTGTGTTATAGAAACTGTAACGCATTAGCTTGCGGACACTTTCGAAGTCGAGACATTACAGTCTACACGATTAACCAATAACCTTTGGTGACGATAATCACAATCGAAATCTTTCACCTATTTCTAAATAGAAGATGGTCTATATGCTCCTCAGATAACGGACGCTCAGGTTTCTTAATTCGCAGCTTTTGTGCTTGGTGTTTCTATAGTCGTCGCGTGTGCATATTAAAAATTTGATAAAAGCTACATCAGCAATATGGGAGCCCTCACAGGAACAGTATCTTGAACATGGGAGGATGTTCCGTTTCTAGACCCCAACAGGTCAGGACCCGTTGCTCTCTCCCGGTCTAGCTGCGAGTCTATTAAAACAGTCAAATTTAATGCCGTTAGCTTCGATCGATTAAATTAGTATTCTCATTTATCTAGTTGATTTCAAAATGCTTCTGCTTCTGAAAAGCGGTCGTTGAAACTTTAAGTGCCTCAATAACTGCGCTGGGTCGGGAGCACGCATTTAGTACCCACTGTGAGAGAAGGTTTTTGCGGCACTGCAGCGAAGCTCCGGGTTCGGCCAGGAGCAGTAGTTGGAGCCGATTAGAAATTGTTGTTTTGGACGTCCGGTTGAGCCACCATTGTCGCCAAAGCTGGTCACTCCAGAAAACGACTCGACGAAAAACAAAACCCCGCGCTGAGGCGGGGTCTGTGTTGGATAGGTGTAGTAGTAAGTATTCAGTCGTTAAGCATTCAGTCTGCGCCGTCTTGCGAAACCTAGACCGGCCAAACCCAGGCCCATGAGTAACAAAGTGGCAGGTTCCGGGACCGTCAAGACTTCAAAGGCCTTATCCTCTCCATCCAGTAGTGACCACGGTCCTATATGCGGATTGGCGGGCCCACCCGGGGCAGTCGTCACCGCGAAATCCAGATTATGCTGGAAACTCTCATGCCAGCCCCAAACATCGCCATTAAACGGCGTACCGAACTGGCCGGCATTCCAGGCAAAATCCACCCAGTAGATTTCTCCAGCTACTTCATCCCAGGTTCCGCCCAAGAAATCCGGGCCAGGAGTACCCTCCACCTTGAGCCAATACTCGTAGACATTTTCCCCGCCAGCCGTGGTACCAAAAAAGTCTTCCTCGACGTCAAAGATAGCGGAGAAGTAGAAGGGATCGTTGCTCGGCGCGGAGTATGGGAAGGGGCCGCCATTGTTACAGGTGGGATCGCCGACCGGGCAATCTTGATGGAAGCTGATCTCGAACGATACGTTCCGCTCAGCACCCTGGCCCGTATCCCATTCCTGACCAGTGCTAGGATCGTTAAGGTACGAACCCCACCAGTGGAAGCCCGTTATTGGCCGACCATCGGACCGGAAGTCATCTGCCACCACTGGGCCGAGGGACCGATGCATGGATAAATTATCAGTCCCCTGGTCCATGTCCGGTAGTTGAGACCACTTAACCTCGTACGGCGGTACCAGCGGCGTTGCATGCGCTCCCCCGGTAAAGGCAAGTAGTAAACATACCAAGAAAATGCTGCTGCGTAGTCGTTTCATTTTCTGTTCTCCCTAGTGCTCCAGCGAATGTCCACCTAGCAACCTTCTTTCCTTGAATAACATGCAAGTAATAGGCCGAAAAGAGTTCCGTTTTCTCTTTCAAGTAGTTAAAAAAACGCATGAAATTATTTGGTAATTACAACTGTTAAATATTTCGACACGCCAAAGCCACTCCAACGATTCCCCGACTAGATTGATCAACCAATAAATCCTGTGTTCGTTGTGGATCATTGAAGAAACCGTCCCACTCCTTAGTAAAAGTCCCCGTAAATTCTGCCGACACAATAAGGGGGCGAACGACTCAATCTACAATACTCAAGTAATTGCAGGTGACTGTGCCACGGTGAGCCGGTCACTGGATTTACCAAGGTGTCTTACTCAGCCCGGTCAGAAATGCAGACCGGTCATTCGGGATTCACAAGCACCAATGTCTCTGTTGGGTCGTCCAGAGACAAAGTAGCGTTTTCATCTTGAATAATTTCGGATAGATTTCTGCTTCGTCTCTGACCGGCCACTTCCTTCCATTCGCACATATTAAAACTATGATCTTTGAAGGACCGGTGTACTCACTATCCCGACGTTCACAGTCAGTTGATGTTTTAAGGGTGTATTCTTTTTGATCACGCAAATCTGGAATTGAAAGCGCAGAGGTTAGTCGCCTAGGTTGGATTCATTTGTTCCGAATCCGCAACCACTTGGTGACGATTATGTGGAGCATTGAAGTCAATTTCTGGACCTAAAGGGACTATTCGCATTGGGTTGACGGAAACGTGGCTGACGTAATAATGCCGCTTGATGTGGTTCATGTTGATGGTTGCGGCTACACCGGGTTGTTGGTACAGATCACGGGTGTAGTCCCACAGGTTGGGATAATCCACCAGTCGGCATAGGTTGCATTTAAAATGGCCGACATAAACCGCATCGAAACGCACCAGGGTGGTGAACAGGCGCCAGTCTGCTTCGGTGATTTCATCACCCAGGATGTAGCGTCGGCTCGCCAGGCACTGCTCTAACCAGTTCAGCGTTTCGAACAGAGGGACAACGGCTTCTTCGTAAGCTTCCTGGGTTGTGGCGAAACCGGCTTTGTAGACGCCGTTGTTGACGGTGTCATAGACGCGGTTATTGATTTCATCTATTTCAGCGCGCATCGAGTCTGGGTAATAGTCACCCGGGACCGCGTCAAGACCATTAAAAGCGCTGTTTAACATTCTGATGATTTCCGATGACTCGTTCGACACGATTGTTTCCGTTTTTTTATCCCACAACACCGGCACAGTCACTCGACCCGAATACTCAGGGTCTGCCTTGGTGTAGATCTCGTAGAGGTAACGAGCATGGTTGACGTGATCAGCAATGACCCCCTCACCAGGTTCGAACGTCCAACCCTGATCCGCCATGAGCCAGTGCACCACCGACACGGTGACGTGTTTCTCAAGTCCCTTGATAACCCGAAAGATGAGTGTCCGGTTCGCCCAGGGGCAAGCCAGAGATACGTAAAGATGGTAGCGATCAGGCTCCGCTTGGAATCCCGCTCTACCACTCGGTCCCGCTGAACCATCGGCGGTTATCCAGTTGCGAAATTGCGACCGGGACCTTACAAACCGACCCTTACTCGATTTGCTGTCATACCCGCGGTCCTCCCATATCCCATTGACAAGTAATCCCATGATCTGCCTCCCAACGCTATCCAAAAAACCAAAAACTTCATGCTCAGCCTAAGCTTCGACCAGACGGTCAATCCGTCACCTCATCAGTTCCGGTTCCGGGGACAGTTTACTTATCTGTTCATAAGTTTGGCGACGGTCTACGCACCTATCACTGACCATATCGAAATAGATCAGTTACATTTAACTATCTCCCAACATATCCACAATTAAGTAAACTGTCCCCG
>CAMYNX010000103.1 GCA_947259875.1 uncultured Gammaproteobacteria bacterium
CCGGGTGCGCAAGTCGATACGCACCATTTGCTGGATTGGGGGAACGACGATGACGAGACCGGGCCCTTTGACTGTCTGGAAACGTCCCAGAAAAAAGATTACTCCGCGTTCGTATTCACGCAGGATCTTGATGACAAAAAAGATAATGACAACAAGGGCAGCCAGGATCGGGACAATATATATACTCATCATTTACTCCTCATTCGCGAGCGGTTCCACCAGCAGGGTCAGTCCCTGCATATCATACACTTTGACTTGTTGTCCTTGATCGACGGGGTTCTTGCTGTGCGCTTCCCATAATTCTCCATGGACCCGGATTTGACCGACGTCGTCAAAAGCGGCGGTCGCTTCGCCGACGCTGCCGATCATCTGCTCCTTGCCGCTCACCACCGGTCTATGGCGTTGTTTGATTGCCAATGAAACAAGGGCAAACACGAACAACGAGGTGAAGATCGCAACAACAACGATCAACGGCATGGATATTCGAAATGCTTCGATCTCAGTATCGATGAGAATCATTGAGCCGATCACAAACGCAACCGCACCGCCGATCCCCAGAATCCCGAAACTCGGCGCGAACAACTCGGCGACCATGAGAGCGATACCGAGCAATATCAAGGCGACGCCCGCGTAATCCACCGGCAGCACATGAAAGGCATACAATGCCAACAGGATGCAGATCCCCCCTACGACCCCCGGGAATATACTTCCCGGATTGGACAGCTCAAAGAACAATCCGTAGATCCCCAGCAACATGAGGATATACGCGACATTGGGATTGGTGATGACGGCGAGTAACCGGTTGCGCCAGTCCGGCTCCAGGGTTTCAATCTTCATACCGGTGGTATGCAGCGTGAGCGTTTTTTCGTCGACGATGACCTTACGGCCATCCAGCTGGTTCAGCAGGTCGTCGACATCCTTTGCGATAAGGTCAATCACGCCTTCATCGAGCGCGTCTTCGGCGGTCAGACTGACGCCTTCACGCACCGCCTTTTCCGCCCACTCGGCGTTACGTCCGTACAGTTTGGCGAGCCCGCGGATGTAGGCCACTGCATCGTTGATGATCTTTCGTTCCATGGCGCCGCCCTCGATGGCGTCGTCTTTTTTCTGTTTGTCTTTATCCTCTTTGTCCTTTGAGTCCGGCGGTTTCGGCGCCCCCAGCCCGCCAGGAGTAAGTTTGACCGGCGTGGCGGCCCCGAGATTGGTGGCGGGGGCCATGGCCGCCACATGACTGGCGTACATCATGTAGGTTCCGGCGCTGGCGGCCCGCGAACCCGCTGGCGACACATAGGAGACCACCGGAACCGGGCTCGCGAGGATGTGTTTAATAATCTCGCGCATCGAGGTATCGAGCCCCCCCGGTGTATTCATGCGAATGATCAACACCTGGGCATTATTGTCCTCGGCTTTGCGCATACCGCGAATCAAAAAATCACTGGTGGCGGGGCCGATTATTCCGTCGAGTTCGAGCAATAACGCGTGATCGTCGCCGGCCTTGAGCGCAGCCGCCGAAAACAGTAACACCAGCGACAACGCACCGATGACCCCCGCCGCGTAGACGCTGAGTTTGTGACCCGCCTGTTTGATAGACTTCACGACACCCCTATTGTACTTCTACAAAAGGGGTCGGTGACGATTTTTTGGGTCTAGAAAAGGGTTTAAAACGGAGCAAACAAGGGATCGGTGACGATTTTCGACACAAAATAAACAACACTATCTACAGATCGGAAAAAAATCGTCACCGACCTCTTTCCCTGATCATGGTGCGCACATCGATAAAGCTGCCGCTTGGGTAGTCTTTGAGCCTTGGGATCACTTGCGCCAACCGATGCGCCGCCGCACGTGGCGTGGGCATGCTGTCCGTTCCGCGGGCCTCCCGCAACTTTTGCACCGATGGGTATTGCTCGACATCGACTTCATCGGGGTTGCACAGATGATCCTGCATTGCGGTGTCGACCAGGCCAGGTGCCAAGGCGCATAGATGGGTGTCCGGATATTCAGGTGCGTACAACTGGTTGAGCATGTTCAAAGCGGCTTTCGACAGAGAATATGCGCCCCAACCTTTGTGGCTCTTGACGGCGGCGCCAGATGAAATCGACACAATCTGTTCGATACCGAGATTGCGTTCCAGCAGCCAGTCGAGAATGATCTTGTTGGCCCACACGTTGATATCCATCACCCGCAGGATGTCTTCGAGCGGCGTTTCGGTGATTTGACGAATCGCACCGAGTACGCCGGCGTTTAGGAAAACCAGATTTACGCGACTGGCCTCACCGAGTAACGATTCCAACGCCGGCACAATGGTAGATGTTTGCGACAAGTCACAACGCACATCGTGCAGCGCCTTGGTGTCGATGCCGGTGCAACCGCGGCGGCTCAAACCATAGACCTCATAACCGCGAGACAAGTATTCCTCGGTCAACCCATAACCGAGTCCGCTGCTGTTTCCAGTGATAAATACCGATTGCATCATGGGTAGCATGCAACACGCCGTGAAGTGATTGCATTGTACCCGTTTCGGATGATTCTCTCTTCCCGCTGCAAATTTTCGCCGCGTCGATGCTCAGCCAGAATCGGGGACCGGAGTGCGGCGAGCGCGGTGTGGATAGAGGAATCCGACTGCTCGTTGTCATTCTCAGCGTAGCGTAGAATCCGACCCGTTGTTGGTCGTACCGAGCACAGCGAGGTATCTCATTGTCTTGGATGCCGGTGGTGACTTTGGCAGGGTAAGATCCTTCTGCGCGCTGCGCCTCAGGATGACATCTGTAAAAATCTGCCCTGAGCGAAGTCGAAGGAGCCTGCCCTGAGCGAAGTCGAAGGAGCCTGCCCTGAACGAAGTCGAAGGAGGCTGCCGTGAGCAAAGTCGAAGGAGCCTGCCGTGAGCGAAGTCGAAGGAGCCAGCCCAGAGCGAAGCCGAAGCAGCCAGCCCAGAGCGAAGCCGAAGCAGCCAGCCCAGAGCGAAGCCGAAGCAGCCAGCCCAGAGCGAAGCCGAAGGCCCTGAGCGAAGTCGAAGGAGCCTGCCCTGAGCGAAGTCGAAGGAGCCTGCCCTGAGCGAAGTCGAAGGGTCGTCAGCATAAAACGTCATCTTGAGTGCGACAGCAATGGGTCAGTGACGATTATTATGCGTCTTGAAAAGGAGTGGGTGACAATTTTGTTCGCGTTTGTAAAAATGTTGTTGGGTCTTAACTCGAAAATCGTCACCGACCCCATTTCCAATTTTAATTGTCATCCTGAGGCTTATTTCGCCGAAGGATCTCACCCTATTTAAGTTGTTGCCAACTTTCAAAGTGGTGAATATCCTTCCGCCAGCTGTGCTTCAGACAAACTACTTTGCTCGGAATGACACGGATATCGGTTGGATGCCACATCGCACCCGCTATGACAGTAGACCGTTCCGTGTGTGTAGCGGACACGCGAGTGCCGCTTGTGTTCTTTTTGGTGCGGATTATTCTGTGCTATCTGAGACCTTGCCCAGTATGTTAGTTTAATTGAGTATCTTCTTCTATCTGCGATAACGGTGTCGATATCCAATCATTCAATACCCGGCCGTCTGAGCCGGTTCGTCTCTGCCGAACCTCATGAGTTGCGCGCGTTGGGTTGGTCGTTTCTGTATTTCTTTGTGCTGCTCTGCGCCTACTACATCCTGCGCCCGATTCGCGATGAGATGGGAATACGCGGCGGTGTTGAGAATCTGCAATGGCTGTTTACCGCCACGTTCGTGACCATGTTGTGTGTAGTGCCGTTGTTTGGCTGGGTGTCATCACGCTATTCCCGCGGAAAACTCCTGATGGTGGTGTACGGGTTTTTCATCGCCAATATCGTGTTGTTTTATTTCTTGTTTGCAAGCGGAATCAACCCCGCTTTAGTCGCGCGGGTGTTTTTTGTATGGCTGAGTGTTTTCAACTTGTTCGTGATATCGGTGTTTTGGTCGTTCATGGTTGAACTATACGATGACCGGCAGGCCAAGCGGCTGTTTGGGTTCATCGCCGCGGGAGGAAGTGCCGGTGCGGTCGTCGGGCCGGTGTTGACAGCAAGCTTGGCGGTGCCGCTCGGAACCACGAATCTGTTGTGGGTATCGGCGTTGTTTCTTTCCATCGCACTGGTTTGTATCCATCGGTTGCGGATCTGGGCGGACACCCAGGACCGGCCGCAACACCACCTGGACACTCATCCGATTGGAGGCAACTGGTTCGACGGTGTGAAGCGAGTGGCACGATCGCCGTATCTATTGGGAATCTGCCTGTACATATTGTTGTATACGACGTTGGCGACGTTTCTATATTTCACCCAGGCGGGCATCGTACGCGATGCCTTCGCCACTTCCGAAGAGCGCACACGGGTGTTTGCGCTGATCGATTTTGGCACCAATGCCCTGACTATTGGGCTGCAGCTATTCGTAACCGGTAGGTTGGCCAGCCGATTCGGATTGTCGGTGACGCTTGCCGTGGTACCGCTTTTTCTGATTATTGGGTTCACCGCGCTGGCCGCGGCGCCGGTGTTGATCGTGTTACTCGTTGTGCAGATCCTCAGACGCGCCGGCAACTATGCCATCGCTCGACCGGGCCGCGAGATGTTGTACACGGTGTTGCCGGTGGCCGATAAATACAAATCGAAAAACTTCATCGACACCGTCGTATACCGGGGTGGAGACGCGGTTAGCGGCTGGGCGTATGCGGGGCTCACCGCTTTGGGTCTGACCGTGGCGGGAATCGCGTGGGTTGCGGTGCCGGTGGCGGTGATCTGGTTGTTTTCCGGGTGGCGGTTGGGTAAGGCGCGGGACCGGCAAGAGCATCATGCTGATACCCTGGACGCCGCCCGGGCATTTGTTGGAGACAAAACACCATGATGCAGAGTAGGAGTAAGGACTCGCCGCGAAATTTGACCCGGCGCCAGGCATTGAAGCGATTGTCCGCTGTTGTCGGATTGGCGGCGATCATACCTTTTAGGGTGAACGCCACGGCCGCCGAACAGCGCAAGCGCAAGATACCTTCGTCGGGCGAACCCATACCGGTCATGGGATTGGGCACCGCGCGCGCTTTTGACGTAGCCGGTGACGAGAAATCCCGTGCCTCGCTGCGCGAGGTCGTGCGCTTGTTCGTTGAACATGGCGGCACCATGATCGATTCGTCGCCGATGTACGGGCGCGCCGAGGACGTCGTCGGCGATTTGGCGGCGGACCTCGAATTGGATGATGCATTGTTCTACGCGACCAAGGTATGGACCACCGGACGCGAGCAAGGAATCGAGCAGATGGAGAATTCTTTCCGGTTGCTGCGCACACCGGTCATCGAGCTCATGCAGGTTCACAATCTAGTGGACACGCAAACCCATCTAGCGACGATACGCGAATGGATAGCACAAAAACGGATCCGGTATGCCGGCATTACCCATTACACCGCGAGCGCATTCGATGACCTGGAGCGCTTGATAAGATCGGAAACACTGGATTACGTGCAGTTTCCGTATTCGATTGTCAACCGGCAGGCCGAGCAACGACTGATACCGGCGGCTGCGGACCACGGGGTGGCGGTGATCGCCCATCGAAACTTCGAGAAGGGGGCCTTGTTCCGCAAGGTGCGCGGCAAACCGTTGCCTGCTTGGACCGCTGAGTTTGATTGCCGGAGCTGGGGTAACTTCTTCCTCAAGTATCTGATCGGTGACCCTCGTGTCACCAACGTGATCCCTGCGACACGCAAACCAAAACACCTGATCGACAACATGGGTGCGGGATTGGGGCGGCTGCCCGACGCGGCCATGCGTCGCCGCATGGTGCGATTTTTCGACGCCCTGTAAATCGCATCCTCCTGAGGGGAGAGTTGCGACTAATCGCGCGCCTCGCTGTATAATAGCTCGCCGTTTCCCAGGGGTGTAGCCAGTATTCGCTAATCCGTCTGGGTTACAATCCGATATCTATGCGGTGAGCAACTCTCAAACGAACTCAAAGCGACACGAATAATGATGACTCAACAGAACGCAATGCTACTCTCCTTAGACCAGCAGCACTTGATTCATCCGCTGCACAGTCAGCCGATGCATGAAAAAGCCCGTGTGTGGGTTCGTGCTGAGGGGGTAACGCTGACCGACGCCGACGGTAACACGTGCATCGACGGTTTGGCCGGCTTATGGAACGTCACCGCCGGGCACGGACGGCAGGAACTGATCGATGCTGCGAGTGAGCAATTGGCGACATTGCCGTACGTATCCGGCTACACCGGCAGTTCCAATCCCAAGGCGATCGAGCTCGCCGAGCGTCTGGCATCGATCACCTACCCGCGCATCAACCGTTTCTTTTTCACGTCCGGCGGTGGGGAAAGCACGGACAGTAACATCAAGATGGCCCGTTTCTACTGGAAGCTCAAGGGCAAACCCGAGAAGACCAAGGTCATTTCCCGGCAGTGGGGGTACCATGGGGTCACCCTGGCGGCCATGTGCGCCACCGGGATGAGTGCCTACTGGCCCATGTTCGAGCCGCGGATACCGGGTTTCATCCATATACCGTCGCCGTATCCCTATCGCTATCAAGCGCCTGAGGGCGTAAGCCAAGGTATTGCCGCGGCCGATGAGCTGGAACAGGCGATTCTGCGCGAAGGTCCAGAGACCGTGGCCATGTTTATCGCCGAGCCGGTACAGGGAGCGGGCGGGTTAATCGTGCCCCAGGATGATTATTTCCCAAGGATCCGCGAGATCTGCGATCAATACGAGGTGTTGCTGGTCTCCGACGAGGTGATCACCGGATTCGGTCGCACCGGTAAGCTATTCGGCCTCCAACATTGGGGCGTCGAACCGGATTTGATTCAGTTCGCCAAGGCGATCACTTCCGGGTATTTCCCGCTCGGCGGCATCGGGGTCAGTGACGAGATCGCGCAGACCATGAATGAAAGCGGGCAGGCTTGGATGCACGCCTACACCTACAGCGGACATCCGGTGGGCTGCGCCATAGGTTGTGCGATGCTGGAGGTCATCGAAAAAGAGAACTTCCCACAGCAAGCGGCCGATAAGGGCCAATATTTGCTCGACCAGCTGCGCACCACACTTACGGATCACCCGCACGTCGGAGATATCCGTGGTCTGGGACTCATGTGTGGTGTCGAGATCGTGGAGGATCGGGCAAGCAAACGACCTTTCGACGCCGGCAAGAAGATTGGCGCGCAAATTCAACGTACCATGATCGAAAGGGGCCTGTTCACTCGGATTCGTGACGATATTATCTTGCTTGCGCCGCCGATTGTGATCGAGCGCGACCAGCTCGACCGGATGGTCGAAATCGTAAACGATGCGATCAACAGCGTCCTGGGTACTTGATCCGATCTCGGCAAGACGTGGTCGCTACGTGCGGACGATGACGTTCGCGTAAACATTGGAATGAACGCGCGAGTGGCGACACGCGAGGTGCAGCGTTAAGCCAGCAGATCAGGTTATTGGCCGCGCGCCCGTATGCCTATGCGTCACGAAACATATGTGTTCCTCCCGGTAATTCCTCGAAGTTATCCAATACTATATTTGGATTAGAAAATATCGGCGTCATGTTTCACGATGCTGACGCAAGGCTCGAACCGGACTCCGTGATCCCCTTGTACTTATTAGTTAGTGAATTGTTGATCACAACGCCCAGCGAGCATTCGCCAAGTAAATCCTTAGGATTGGCATGTCATACTAAGATGGATATATGGACACCTTCTTTCTAGCTTCGCTTGTATCTTTCTACTTCTGTTTGTACGGATTCGGAGTCGGTGTTGGCGGTATTGTAAAAACAAAGCTTCCTGTAGGCGTTACTCCGGTGATGGGGTTGACTGCTTTACTGGTTGTCGGGGGGGTGCTGAATATTCTCGGCCTCGCGTATCCGGGATCTCTATTGGGTGTCACGTTAATCGGATGGATTCTCGGACTGTGGCATCTATCTCGGATGTTGAGGCGCACTTTGGAACAAACGAGTAATGATTGGCCGCAAGTATTGACTATCGTTTTCAAGGAATCATTGCATTACTGGCCGGTAATTATTTTTGGTTTGGTCGCTTATGTTTTTTATGCAAACCCGTCCGCATTTAATCTCCATGACGATTTCGAGAAATATTTGAAATATCCGATTCGCATGCTGCAGCAGGGAAAATTGTCGGCCAGCAAATTTGACGCATTGGGAACCGAAGCTCTGGGAGGGATGAGCTTTCTCCAGAGCTTTGCTTACACGGTACGTCCGATCGCATATCTGAACGCCATTGATGCCGTTTTGGGATTGACCCTATGCATGGCGACTGTGGCGGCGTTATTGAAAGCTCTGGGGCGACATTGGGGTTGGTCCGTATTATTTAGCGCCATGATTGCTTTTATTGATCCTTTCTACGTCAATACGTCGGCGATTTATATGGGTGCAGCTGTTCTCATGTTGGTTTTCATAATACCGTTTTTCTGCGATTCAATTGATGATTGTTTTGATTGGCGGCACTCTATTTTGTTTGGTTTGAGTTATGCCGGTTTACTTTCGTTGAAGACATCTTTGGCGTTGTTCATTCCCGTGCATTATGCGTTTTTTTTCGGCGTTTCTATATTAGGGTCGCGTAAACGGTTACCTTTTCTAGGTTGGGGCTTACGGATTCCATTTTTGTCGCTTGTTTTCGCCGCTCCATGGTTAGGAAGCCACAGGGATAAGTTGGTTGCGGTCATGAGTGCACCTGAGAAGGAATTTATGTTTTCTAGTGAATTGCCTGCCGCACCCATATTGCCGGGTTGGAAACCGTTTTCCACGGAGATTCTCTTTTATGGATTCACTGTTACCAACATTCATTTCTCATTCTTCGTCATTACCTTGCTTACGGTGAGTTGCATCGCTGCGTATTACGCGAGCAAGCCCAGTTCTAAGAAATGGATGCTGCTCTTGGCCGCATTTTCTTTGGCGATCTTTTACATCCTAGGCATGTGGATTCTTGCCCCGATCATGTCGGGACATAACGCAGGTCTTCGATACGTCGGCCCAGTTTTGATCGCCGGGTGTGCTGTCTTTGCCTTGTCGGTCGGTTCCTGGGAGCATGGGGATTTGAAGAACGCCCGCGCAAGAATTGTGCGTTGGGTATCTATACTTGCCGGTTGCGGTGTGTTGGTGATGTTCGCGCCCTCTGTCTTAGCGCGATACGAGCAGGCTTTGCGTCTTGGTCACTCTCTATCGATTCCGACATTAGCGCGCAGGGAATATGTACGTTACTGTGAGTTTCTAATGGGACTGCGGGGCAGAACATGGGTGCAGGGCGCGCAAGCCACTATCCCACAGGGCGGAACAGTGTTAGCGTGGACCATGGCGTCCTTCCAATTGGATTACGGCCGCAACAACATTATTGATGTGGACCCGGCAGGATTGATCAGCCCTGGGTTGGATTTTCCATTTGCGTCTGAGCTTCGAACTGGTGTCGAGTACCTCAAAGAAGAAGGTATCTCATACGTGATCTGGCAATACGCGGGCCTTGCTGTCCGGTCGAAAAAAGCAATTCAGTATGCGTTGAAAAACGATTTTCCGCGAAGGCGCATCATTGCCTTACGGCAGCAACAATTTGTGTCTTTCTTGTCTAAGGTTTCAACTACTGAAAGTTACGCCGACGTTATATACGATGATGATCAGATCAGGGTATTGCACATAAAGTAGAGTTGAGAATATCGGTCAGCCAAACTCATGTGTTGTATTGATGCAGATTGACCCCCGTCGGCGATCCCGTTGCATGTCATCCTGAGGCGTTAAGCCGCTTGTGCTGCGCGCAGTCGCAGTTCCCCTGCTGTTCCCCTGCTATGCGGGGACAAGCGCAGGGCAGGTTCTCACCCTATTGATGTCGCTAACTCCATCCACATTGGAGAGATTCGTTCCTTCGGCTGCGCTCGCGGCAGGCACCTGTGGTTTTGTCGGTAATGTTGATGTGGCGGGGGCTGACCCCTGTTGGCGCGTTACAGCTTCAATCGCTCCAACAGCATGTTCGTGTACTTGTGCTCTTCTCCAGGAAAAAACTCGGCGATTCCGTTTGGGACGGTATTCAGGGTTCTGAAGTACCGTCGATATACCTCACAAGTTAAGCAGTCGTTCCCGTTTCGCGCCGAGTCCTTTTGGATCTTTGCGTTGCATACGCTGGCACCGACAAAGGCCCAGCAGCTATGACCCAGCCCTTCTTTCGATGCGGCGCACTCGCCCAATTCATCCACCCTTGCGCCGTTAGTCTCGCGTCCACACTTGGTAATTTCCCAGCAGTTTTTCAGCATGTTGGTCACGGTCACCCCCAGGTCTAGACAATGTCCCGCGTTCTTATGCGTCGCGTTTGGGCGTTGTCCTTCGCACGATGTCTGTATCTATAAATTTAGTACAGGAAAGACCATTTTGCAGGGGCCGGTGGGGTTATCCTAAAGGCCGGTGCACAACAATATACCCCCGGAAAAGCCCGTAAGTAAGGCCCCTTTCCCCGTAAGCAAGGCCCCTTTCCCCGCAAGCAAGGCCCCTTTATAAAGTTCGCAAGATAACTCCGGTATAGAAGGCGAGGGCGACATCCGTGCCGGTCTTGATTGAGGCCCGCCTAAGTCCATGACCAGCCGGCGATTCACCAGTGTGCCCCGGTGTGCGCACCTGCCCGGTGGGCAAGCGTTGATTACAGTACGACGTGATCCGGGTTGAGTCTTGCTTGTCCTCGTCACGGTGTGGTCATGACAAGCGAGATACGCGAAGCGCCTCAGGGCGGGAGAGAACTGCCGATTCTATGATAATGTGGTTTTGTCCATTCATGTGACCTGGAGACAAAAACATGGCAACTGTAAACAGAATTGGCCTTTCGGTTCTATTGTTTCTCAATTTATTCTTCGTAGCGCTGCTTTTCTATCAAAATCCGTGGGCGGCTTCGCACACCGATGATGCACCGATGGTGACGCATATGGCCGGCGACAGCGAGGGGGTTTGGTTTACTATGAGCAACAGGAGGCTTGTATATTGCTGGAGGCCAGCCGATCGCCAACGGCGGGATAGACAGGCAGATTGCCGGGTGATGAATGAATGGGGGATCACCAGGATTCAATAACGGATCGATGCGAGTCGGCATGGGCAGGGCGGCGATTAGGTAAGGACCAGGTTCGATCAGCGCTTTATGTCGGCACAGTGAGTATCCCAGCGCTTATGACGCCACGGACGAAACCCGCGGAGAACGGAAATATTGTGGAGGCCAGCTGTGACCGATAATGAAACAACTGGGGTTGTGAACGAACAACCACGGCATGTCTATTTGTACCTGTTACTAACGCAGGTGGCTTACGCCGTGGTTTATCCCGTTATCGGCGACGCGGTGCGGCTGACGGTCCTGTTGGAGATATTTCTGCTGGTCGCATTAGTGGGCGGGGTGTTGCCCAGTATCGCGGACCGGCGAAGGCTGGTGGTGACCACAGTCCTTGCCCTGCTTTTTCTGTTGACACGGTGGTCGAGCATATTACTGGACATTAACGAACTGATCCCGCTAAGCCCCATGTTTGCGGTGGCGTTCTTTGGTTATGTAGCCGTAGCGTTGATGCGGCATATATTCCTTGCCAGTGACCACGTGGATGCGGATCTCATCTACGGAGCGATTAGTGTTTATCTATTGATCGGCGTGACCTTTGGATTTGCCTACGTGTGTCTGGCCGCGCTGGCGCCAGGATCTTTTGCCGGCATCGAAACGGAACTCACTGAACCGCAGGAGCTAGTTCGCGATTTCAATTACTTTAGTTTTGTCACCCTGACGACGTTGGGTTACGGCGATATCACGCCACAGTCGCATCAGGCCGGGGTGCTGGCCTACCTGGAGGCGATTATCGGGCAGGTCTATCTCACCGTTCTTGTGGCGCGGTTGGTCGGGATGCACATCGCGCAAAAACGTTTCTAGCAAGCGCGGCTGCCGTCAATGCATGTGGGTGTGTGAATGGTTTGCTTAGTAACCACGGTGAGATTCTTCGCTTCGTTTGTGAAATCGCTAGACTCGCTTTCGCTCTGCTCCGAGATCAGTCCCAATAGCAGGCGTCAGCTCATGCTTAGCGTTTGACCAAAAACATAGAATCTCAGAATGACAGCAAGGGACCGGCACGACCAATAACAGGTCGGTTTCCTCACTGCGCTCGGAACGACAATGTGGCGATGCCTGTTATCCTTTCGGTCATCCTGAGGCGCAGCGCGAAGGATCTTAGCGTGTGAAAGACGCTCACCAGTATCCAAGACGGTGAGATTCCTCACTTTGTTCGGAATGACATAATGATGTGGGGGTGACGGTCATCCACCGCTGCCAGGATGGTGTTTTTCGATTGCGGGCACTTATTCGTCGATCTTTGCCGCGCTCCTTGGAGTCTGGCCGAAGTTGATTTCCACCCGGAACCGTGCCCCCAGAGTGAGGTCGTAATCGCGTTCTTCGGGCCAGCTGACGATGGGCCAGAATTCGAGGAACAACCATTTCCGCCACACATTGGTCCGGTAACGTACTCTTAATTGATAACCTTTGTAATTGTCGCGAAGCGGAACCGTAATCTCGTCGTCGTCAAACAGCGAATCTTCCTCAGCGTAGCGCTCGAACAGGGCTTCATAGGCCAGTGCGTGGCGGCCGTTGAGGGTGTGGAACAGCGTGAACTTCTGCTCGGAGGTCGGGTTATAGTCGTTTTCCTCAAAATACTGGATCCGGGTTCTTGACCGGAACAGCAGCTTGTCGCTGATCTGTCGGTCGAAATATTGCCGGAAATCATTGCGAAAACCGGTGTCAGAATAAGCATAGATACGATTCGAGGTTCCTCCGGTCCACTTCTCCCCGAGCGGATACCTGACGGCGGCGTTGATGCGTCCGAATCCGGCGAGGTTGACATCTGTGACGCGCACGCCCAGATCGAAGCTCAGGCCAACCCGGTCCGTCCTGATTCCGAGCCATCTGAGTGCGATATCCGATTCGTCACCCGAGGCTACTGTTTGCGACGTGGTGGTATCGTTGTCATCCGCATCGTTTATGACCAGTCGCATGCGATTATCCAGTCCGGGCAGCACCAGATGGAGTTTTATGTTTCCGCCCACATCCCAACCGGCATTTTCAACGTAATCGGTATTAAGGCGCAGTCGCAGCCGGCTTTGGTTGTCTTCGTGGGTGGCGTACTCATCGCTCACGAAGAACTGGTCGACGCGACCCGCAGTGCCTTGAAACCAGCGCGAGGCTGTTGCATGCCACCTGTCGACCCGCGTGTCGCCGGTCTCAGGTGTCACGGTTTCTTCGGACGGCTGCTGGGCAGATACCATTCCGGGGTATCCCAGTGACGAGGCCAACAAAATCGTGGCGATGATGCACAGAAGCGACTTTCCAACGTAATCGCCCTCGGCGAGGAACCTCACTACCGTGGCACGACACCATGTATACATATGTATTTCTTTAATTGGTCGAATCATCTTCGATTCAATGATGTCTGGCTCTCTCAAGTATTCTGTTTCATTATCAAGAACGACGCGTGTCATCCTAAGGAGCTAAGCGACGCTTGTCCCCGCCTTGTCCCCGCACAGCAGGGGAACAGCAGGGGGAAGGACCCCAAGATTCTTCACTCGCTACGCTTGTTCCGAAAGACAATGCCGCTGCGCTCGCTAAAAAATAACATAGTTAACAGCGTCGTCCGTATTTGTAATTGTCCACCGACTTTCAAGGTGGACACATTCCCGTACTCGGACGATCAATAAACAGTGTTTCCCATATCGGACGGGTCAAATACACTGTTCTATGGCTACTAAGGATCGAAAATCCCGAGACGATATCTCTTAACGTACGAATAGCGCGCAGTCTACCAAAAAACATTAATCCGTCTTATGCTGCGTGGCCTTTCTCTGTTTATTCCAAGCGTCCGCGAAGGACAAGGTAAACTAAGAGAAATCAATACATTTGACCTGGGCTTTCATCCCAAAACAATCCGTGGACCACTACGCGGGAGCGGGCGTGTGTCCGTGTTCATCGAAAGCAACGACATAAAATTCACGGAGAATAACGATTTACGCGACGTGATAACCATTAAATCATTTTTGAGTATAATAACCCGGTTGTAAAACTCCACACGGCGCCGCAAAATAAAAAAAGGATGACACAAGCCAGCCACGCCAAAGTAGGCAATCAATTGAGAAAAACCCCACCACGTGGCTGTAGCCATACCGTACGTCCAGCATCCGCGGGTCACTTGCGGCTGGCGTTGGCCGCGGTATTGAGCTGTAGCTTGCTGACCATCGCCTGTACCACCCTTGGCCCCGACTTTCAAAAGCCCGACGCGCCGGTCGCCGAAAGCTGGCAGGACATCGATGCGCCCGAGTTGAAGACCGAAACCGTCGATCACGGCGAATGGTGGTCGATGTTCGGCGATCCAACGCTGAGCGAGCTGATTGACACCGCCTATCAGCAGAATCTCGGCTTACGAATCGCCGCGATTCGTATCTTGGAGGCGCGCGCGCAACTCGGCATCGCCGTGGGTAATCTCTACCCGCAACAGCAGCAGGCTAGTGGCGGGGTGATCTACCAAACCACCAGTGAGAATCAGGCCAATACCGCGTTTGGAGATCTTTCGTTCACCAACTTCGACATCGGACTCGATGTCGCCTGGGAGGTGGATTTTTGGGGCAGGTTCCGCCGCGGTATCGAATCCGCGGATGCGAATTTCTTCGGTTCGATTGCCGATTACGACGATGTGCTGGTGAGCCTGACGGCGGATGTCGCCAACACCTACGTATTGATCCGCACCTTTGAAGAGCGCTTGAATATCGCACGCGCGAACGTCGGGATCCAACAGCGCAGCATGGAAATTGCCGATGTGCGGTTTCGCAACGGCGCGACCACCGAACTGGACGTCCAGCAGGCGAAGACGCTGCTGTTCAATACCCAGGCTTCGATACCCCGGCTCGAGGTCGGGTTGCGTCAGTCCAGGAACGCGTTGGGCATCCTGCTCGGTCTGCCACCGGGCGATCTGCAGGGCCTGCTCGGTGGGCCGGCCGCCATCCCCTCGGCACCGGACTCTGTAGCCGTGGGTATCCCCGCCGACCTGCTACGCCGGCGCCCGGATGTACGCCGCGCGGAGTTGCAGGCCGCGGCGCAAAGCGCCCTGATCGGTGTGGCCAAGGCCGATTTGTATCCCAGTTTCTCGCTGTTCGGTTCCATCGGACTGGCGGCGAGCAGCGGCACCGATAGCACCAAGACCGGACAAAGCGGGTTTGATGAGCTGTTCAACTCCGACAGCCTGTTCTTCGTCGGTGGTCCAAGCTTCAATTGGCCGCTGTTCAATTATGGCCGCATAAAAAACAACGTGCGCGTCCAGGACGCACGCCTGCAGCAGTTGTTGGTGAATTACCAAAATGCCGTGCTACGCGCGGCCCAGGAAGCGGAGGATTCCATGACCGCTTTTTTACGCGCACGCGAAGAGGTGGTATTCCGCGCGCAAAGCGAACAGGCGGCGCAGCGGTCGGTAGACCTCGCGCTGACTCAGTACCGCGAGGGCGCCACCGACTACACCACCGTCTTGAACACCCAACAAACCCTGGTTGCGCAACAGGATCAGCTCACCGGGGTCCGTGGTAACATCGCGCAGAGTCTGATCGCGTTGTACAAGGCGCTGGGCGGCGGTTGGCAGATCCGCCAAGGCAAGCAAATACTTCCCGAGCAGACCAAGGAACAGATGCGCCAGCGTACCAACTGGGGCGGTTTGTTGGCGCCCGATTTGGAAATGAAAACCTCCCCCGGGGGCGAACTGCCAACAAGTCCCGATTGGTGATCACAATTCATGCAAAAGCTGATGACAACATTGCGCAAACCATACATACGTCAAGCGGCGATGGACGCAACGAATACTTCGCACCCTAGACAACACGTGGCGGCGCGTCGCATTTATTTTTTGTTCGCGAGCCTGTGTACGTTGGTGTTGATTTCTGGGTGCGGACAAGAACCGGTGGAATCCGCGCCGGTGGTGCGTCCGGTGAAGATCGTG
>CAMYNX010000104.1 GCA_947259875.1 uncultured Gammaproteobacteria bacterium
AGCGGCTGATAGCCCCAGCGGCGGCGTCCCTCGGGACGCCGCCCCTCTCATTCCGATGCTTTCGATCACAGATCTGGTAAAGGTCTACCCCAGCGGCGAGCAGGCCCTGGGCGGCGTCAATCTACAGATCGATCAACCACAAGTCGTAGCGGTCATCGGCTCGTCGGGAGCCGGCAAGAGCACTTTGATTCGGTGTATCAACCGTCTCGTCGAACCGACCTCCGGGCGTGTCCTGCTCAAGGACACCGATGTTACCTCCTTGTCACGCCGCGCCCTTCGCAAGGCCCGCCGCCGGATGGGAATGATCTTTCAGGAATACAATCTGGTGGAGCGGCTGACCGTAATGGAGAACCTGCTTTCCGGGCGTCTTGGCTATGTCAGCTTTTGGCAGGCCTATCGCCGCAAGTATCCACCGCAGGATATCTCCCGCGCATTCGAATTGTTAAAGCGGGTTGGTCTGGATGGTTATCACAACACGCGTGCCGATGCGCTATCGGGTGGTCAGCGACAGCGCGTGGGTATTGCCCGCGCGCTCATGCAGCAGCCGGATCTGCTGCTGGTAGACGAGCCCACCGCAAGTCTCGACCCCAAGACGGCGCGGCAGATCATGCGGTTGTTGTGCGAACTCGCCCATGAACAAGGTACACCAGCTGTGATCAACATCCATGACGTCAACCTCGCGCAGGGTTTTGCCGATCGGATCGTGGGACTCGCCGATGGCGTGATTGCATTCGATGGCGCCGCCGATGCACTCACCCCGGCGGTATTGAACGACATCTACGGCGAGGAAGACTGGAGCAAGACAATCCACAAACCGGGCACGGACCAGAAACACGGCAAGGATCGCGGCACACTTGAGCGAGAATCGGCAGCTGGATGAGCGCACAGGTCTGGCGCCCCCCAAAATTGATCACCAATCCATGGATTCGCTATGGATTGCTGTTCCTGGTTGGCGTTTACTTCGTGTGTTCGCTCACCCCCGGACTGGTGCCGTTGGTGTCCTTGAATATCGACTGGACCCGGGCCGGACAGGGCCTGCCGCGAGCCGCCGATATGTTCTCGCGCATGTTCCCCCCGGACTTTAGCCGTTGGGAATTACTCTACAAAGGGATCCGGGAAAGTGTACAGATGGCCCTTGCCGCCAGCGTTTTCGGTATGCTGTTGTCGATTCCGCTCGGATTGATTGCGGCGCGTAACCTGGTCCCGCCGCCCGTATATCTGGTTGGCCGCGCCCTGCTCGCGATTAGCCGTACCTTTCACGAAGTGATTATTGCTATCTTCTTCGTCAAGATCTTTGGTTTTGGGCCGTTGGCCGGTGTGCTCACCTTGGTGGTCGCAAGTATGAGTTTCATCGGCAAAATGCTCGCCGAAGATATCGAGAACATGCCGCCCGGTCAGCTCGAAGCGATCAAGGCGACCGGCGCCAGTTTCCCCAAGATGTTGTTATACGCGGTGCAACCGCAGATGTTGCCACGCTATTTAGGTGTCTCCATCTACCGCCTCGACGCCAACATTCGCCATTCGACCGTAGTCGGCATCGTTGGCGCGGGGGGTATCGGGCAAGTGCTGGCCGCGAGCTTCTCTCGCTACGACTATGACTTCAGTCTCGCGATCCTGCTTACCATCGTGGCGTTGGTGTTCGTCGGTGAGTTTTTCAGTAATTGGGTGCGAGAGAAGTTGCGATGACGCTCGAAGACCACGCTCGTAAATACCCAGACGTGTGGAAGCGATTCACGCCCAAAGAGACGCTGGTTCGCTACGCATGGTTAGTCGGTATCGTTTTCATCGCGGCTTGGTCACTCAATCGTTTAGAAATCCCATGGTTTTATTTCCTGGATGCGCACGAACAAGCGGCGGATCTGGTAACGCGCATGGTGCCCCCATATTGGGAATTTTTTGCTGTTATCGCCGGCCCGCTCATCGAAACTATTCACATTGCCACCCTGGGTACGCTGATAACGGTATTGTTCGCACTGCCGATCGCGTTTCTCGCGGCGCGCAACACCACTCCCAACGCAGCCACCTGGTTTGTCGGCAGGTTCATCCTGGTGGCATCACGCTCGGTCAACACCATAGTATGGGGGTTGATCTTTGTCGCGATCTTCGGTCCCGGACCCATGGCGGGGATCTGGTCCATCGCCGCCCGATCTATCGGCTTCGTTGGAAAATTGATCGCCGAGTCGATTGAAGAGATAGATCGCGGTACCGCTGAGGCCATCGAGGCCACCGGCGCCTCACGATTACAGGTATTGATGGTCGCTGTGATCCCCCAAGTGCTGCCGGTGATTTACGGCACCATCGTCTACCGATGGGATATCAACATTCGGGAATCGACGGTACTGGGCTTTGTGGGCGCGGGCGGCATTGGCATCATGCTCTATTCGTCGATCAATCAGTTTGCTTGGCACGAAGTGTCGGTAATGTTGATCGCGATTTTCGGCATCGTGCTGATCAGTGAAGTGGTATCGGCCACGGTCCGCAAGCGAATTACGTAACATCGCTTAGCTCACCTAGTGCACCCAGCATCCCGGATGATGGCGAAGGTGTCGGGCGCGGTTGTGAAATAATACGGTTTGAGGTCCCGCGCCAACCTGAACCGAGCGAAAATTTCCGGGACACCCCGCCCTTATTCTCGCCGCGAATCCTGGAACGCCGAATACCGTCATCTCCGGGAACAAACGCTATAGGCGTTTGCGCTCTTTTACTGTGAATAAGGGCGGGGCGACGGTCCGTAAATTCCCCCTCGATTCCGCCCGTTTCGTTTGACGCGTAGTTTGCTCCCCGATTCCGGATGATCGCGATGGGAGTGGACACGTTGGTGGAATATCACGGGCTAACCGCTGCCCGATAATAAGCTGTCCACGACTTCCACGAATCCAGCACCACAGCGTTGCTTGGTGACATAGGCCGGCTGAGGAGAAATCCGGTCACCAAAATCCACGACATTTGCCACCCCGATACTGTTAGGGAAATAAGCGAACATCGGTGCGTCGTTGGGTGAGTCCCCCACAAACAAGTACCGCTCTCGCTCTATATCCAGGTCGACGCCAAAACATTCCAGCATTAACCTACGGGTCATCGAGAGCTTATCGTAATCGCCAAACCAGCCATTCACATGAATGGAGCTTACTTTGGCATTGGCGCCGGCTTGGTGAAAAAGTTGCACGATGTGCGCGACTTCGGCGTCACCCAGCGGGGTGACGTCTTCGCAGTAATCAATCGCAAGATCTGACTCCCGATATCGCTGCTCGGAGGCGAGGGCGCAACCGGGGACTTTAGACAAGATGAGGTTTCCCAACTCTTCCAATCGTCGTCGGTTCTCACAACGACGTTTGTCGTCAACAGAAAATCGTTTGTCTAATCGCCGATCAGCACGGTTATAGCGAAAATAAAACGAACCATTCTCACCTACCACCGCATCCACTGGCCACATTCGCGCGATATGATCGCACCAACCAGCTGGTCGGCCGGTGATCGGTATCACGACAAATCTTCTACTATGCAGCCGCTCCATGGCGCTATAAGACTTAGCCGATAACTGACCATCGCTAGTCAGTGTATCGTCGATGTCAAACAACACGCCGCGGATACGGCGTCGAATGTCTATTGGCAACGAGCCAAGTGGTTGCATGACCTTATATCACCGCTTACCGTGTTCCGTTTCGCCGCTGTTCAGCTCAGGAATATAGTCTTCTAGCAAGTTAAGTGTTTTCTGTAGCGCACCTCGGTTTTCTGCAACAAATGCTTTCCCCGCTTCGCCGGCTTTGAATCGTAAGTTCGGGTCTGCAAGATAACGATCAACAGCCGCGGTCAATTCCCCTTGATCGCCCGCTCGCATACCGGCGTCGTGCTCCAACGTGTGCATGCTAATTTCCTCGAAGTTGAACATGTGCGGACCAAATACCACGGGTAATCCGAGCGCGCACGGTTCCAGGACGTTGTGTCCACCCACAGGCACCAGACTACCGCCTACGAAAGCGATGTCAGAAGCGGCATAGAACAGAGCCAACTCACCCATCGAGTCACCGATGAATATATCTACGTCGCTAGCCAACGGTCCGGCGTCCTGGCTGCGTAACACCGTCTTATACCCGGCGCGGCTACACAGCCGGGCTACGGCAGTGAATCGCTCTGGATGACGCGGCACAATGACCAGTAGTAGATTGGGATGATTTTGTTTCAGCTTTGCAAACACCGCTAATAATGTCTCGTCCTCACCTTCGTGGGTGCTAGCGGCGATCCACACCGCGCGATCCGATCCCCATTCACGACGCAACACCTTTGCCACTTCTATCAGACTCGCAGGCACTTTAACCTCAAATTTGATACTGCCGGTGACACGCACCGACTCCTTACGCGCCCCCAATCGCTTCAAACGCTCGGCATCGGAATTTGTTTGCGCCGCAAACCCGGATGCCAAACGCAAAATCGGGCCCATGAAACCCACCACTCGCTGGTAACGATAAAACGATTTTTCGGACAAGCGCACATTAGCGAACAACAAGGGTATGGCTCGTCGTGAACATAGACGAATAATGTTTGGCCACATTTCGGTTTCCATGAACACAGCCAGACGCGGCTGGGTTTTATCGATGAATCGATTCACCGCTGCAGGATAGTCATAGGGAACATAACAATGATGTACCCGATCACCGAAACATTGGCGAACCTGAGCAGAGCCGGTGGGCGTCATCGTTGTGACCAATAGGGTGATCGATTTAGCTTTATCAAGCAGCGCATTCACCAACGGCTCGGCGGCGCGCACTTCTCCCACGGATACCGCATGCAACCAGACATCCACCGGTTGCTGCAAGCGCTCGATGAATCCAAATCGTTCGTGCCAACGGTGCCAGTAGTCGGGATTTTTAAAACCGCGCCAAAGCAACCGGATCAACAGAACCGGCAAAAACAGGTAGAGAATGGGTGTGTACAAAAAGGTCACGACAAAAGTTGCTGGTTAACGCTGACAAGTAGCAGGTGAAAAGTGTTGGCGAATTCGCTTGTTGACTGTGTCATGTTTATCAATCACCCAATCCAAGCCAATCTCGCGCGCCGAGAAAATTTTCATACAGGTCGGCCTCGGGGGAACCCGGCTGTGGCGTGTAGTTGTAGCGCCACGCCACTACTGGCGGCAGCGACATCAAGATCGATTCCGTGCGGCCCCCGCTCTGCAAACCAAACAAAGTGCCTCGGTCGTATACTAAGTTGAACTCCACATAGCGGCCCCGCCGATATAGTTGCCAATCCCTTTCGCGCTCGCCAAATTCCATCAGCTTACGGCGCTCGACTATGGGTAAATATGCTGGCGAAAAGTGATCGCCTACGTTGCGTAAAAATTCGAAACACCGTTCGAAATTCGGTGTGTTCAAGTCATCAAAAAACAACCCGCCAACACCCCGGGTCTCATTACGGTGTCGAATGAAGAAGTACTCATCGCACCATTTTTTGTAACGAGAATAGACGTGATCGCCAAAATCTTTACACGCGTCAAACGCCGTCTTGTGCCAGTGGACAGCATCTTCGCGAAATCCATAATAGGGAGTCAAATCGAAACCACCACCAAACCACCACACTGGTTCCTCTCGATCCGTGCCGGCCACGAAACAGCGAACATTCATATGTGAAGTCGGCACGTAAGGATTGCGTGGATGGATCACCAGCGACACACCGAGGGCTTCAAAATTGAGCCCGGCGAGTTCCGGGCGCTTAACGGTGGCAGCGGCTGGCAATTGTTCGCCCTTGACGTGAGAAAAGTTCACTCCCGCCTGCTCTAACACCATACCTTCCGACAGTACACGCGAGCGTCCACCACCTCCACCGCGGGCATGCTCCCACGCATCCTCCAGAAACTGCTTTTCCCCGTCTTGCTCCTCCAACGCTTGGCAAATAAGGTCCTGGAGACCAAGCATATAATTTCTGACAGTTTGAATATCAGGATAATCCTGGGACATTTCGCGAATGAGTTTCTATGTAATAGTGAGTGTGCTTGGAGTACCGTATACGCTGCTCCCAAAGCAGAGCTGGTCTCGAACCATTGCCATGCAGTCAACTCGATCGAACGATATGATTGGTGACCGCATCTCTGATTTCGGTGGGATTTGCTTGACTGCCCAATCGTCCTTCCAATACGTAGTCGAGCTGGTCACCGAACTCACGCCGGACACCCAAAGCAGATCGCGCCGGTGAACGATTGTGACGGTTGGCACTGGTAGAGACAATGGCCCGCCGCGCATGGCGACAAACCGCGGCTGCGCCGGGATGTGCAGTGATGCGGACGGCGACGGTGGTATGGTCCCCGCGAATCCACTGCGAGACCCCGGACCGTGCCGGCACCAGCCAGGTATAAGGGCCCGGCCAGGATTCGGTTACACGATCAATCAGCGCCGACGGCGTCAAATCAATGTAGGGGTGCAACTGCTCCAGATGGGCACCGATTATAATAAGTCCTAGTGCGCGTGGCCGGTGTTTCAGGCGCAACAATCGGCGAACCGACTCATGCCGACGCGGATCACACCCTAACCCATAGCAGGACTCGGTTGGATAAGCGATCACGCCACCATCCATGATGATCCGAGCTGCTTGTCGTATCGATTCAACATTCACCCCTTTCACCTCACCGATTCATGACTGTCCCGCCTAGGTCGTGCATTAACTCGATGGCAGGGTATTCATCGGCGCCGCATTACTTTTTCAACCGCTGTTGTAATTCAACGTCTTTGGCCCGTATGATCTTAGCGTTTTCATCGCGATCTTCAGCCAAGTGTTTGGCAATCTCGGGATTGGACAAACCAATGATTTGCGCCGCTAGATAAGCGGCGTTTTTGGCCCCCGCTTTTCCGATGGCAACGCAGGCTACAGGTATACCACCAGGCATTTGCACCGTAGATAACAAGGAGTCTTCGCCGTGCAGCGGGCCGGCATCGATCGGCACTCCGATGACCGGCTTGAGTGTCAAGCCGGCGACCGTCCCCGCCAAATGTGCGGCCAGCCCAGCAGCAGCAATAAAAACCGCACAACCCCTATTATCCGCATCGCGCACATAAGCATGCGTCGTATCAGGGGTACGATGGGCTGAGGTGATCTTCACCTCCCACGGTACTTTCAGTCGATCCAAGGTATCCAATGTTGACTGCATGATCGGCAGATCGGAGTCAGAACCCATTAAAACCGCAACAAATAAATTATTCATGACTTGAAACCTGAACTGTTGTTAATCATTTCGTTCCCTGATAACCGCCCGATAACCAATGTCGGTGCGGTAGTACACACCGTCCCAACGAATCCGCCCCACGGCATCATAGGCCCGTTGTTGTGCTTCGTGGACCGTGCCTCCAAGTGCAGTTGCACACAATACGCGTCCACCGTTGGTTACAGCGTGGCCCCGATCCTCACGGGTGCCGGCATGAAAAACCTTGACCGTATCGGAATCGACGCCGTTAAGACCGGCAATCACGTCACCCTTGCGGTAACTTGCTGGGTAACCGCCAGCGGCCATGACCACGCCCAGTGCGGCGCGTGAATCCCACTGTGCTTGTACCTCGTGCAGGCGCCCTTGGAGCGCGGCTTCGCATAGCGCCACCAGGTCTGACTGCAACCGCATGAGTATCGGCTGGGTTTCTGGGTCACCAAACCGGCAGTTGTATTCCAGCACCCTGGGGACACCGTCCGCGCCGATCATCAAACCGGCATACAGAAACCCAGTATATGGCGCCCCGTCTTCCACCAGACCGCGTACCGTGGGCTCGATGATGTCTTGCATGATCCGCTGATGCATCTCATCAGTCACGACCGGAGCCGGTGAGTACGCACCCATGCCACCTGTGTTAGGACCGGTGTCACCATTATCACGCGCTTTGTGATCTTGCGAACTCGCTAGTGGCAAAACATGCTCGGCGTCAACGATACAGATAAAGCTCGCTTCCTCACCTGTCAGGCATTCTTCAACCACAATCTTGCTGCCCGCGTCCCCGTACTTATTTTCTGATAGACACTCGGCAGCCGCGGCCACCGCTTCCTCCACCGTATGCGCAACCGTAACCCCCTTGCCAGCGGCCAAGCCGTCTGCCTTGACCACGATTGGCACACCTTTGCTTTCGATGTAATCGGTGGCCTGTTCCAAATCGACAAATGTCTCATAGTCAGCGGTGGGAATATGATGGCGGTAAAGAAAGTCCTTGGTAAACGACTTCGATCCCTCTAGCTGTGCCGCGCGTTGTTCGGGCCCTAAACAGGCTAGACTCCGTGCCCGAAACGCGTCGACCACCCCCGCTACCAACGGTGCTTCCGGCCCAATGATGGTGAGGTCCACTTTCTTATCTGCGGCAAACTCCACCAATCCCGCGATATCCTCTGCACCGACTGCAACGTTTGCGACCTTGGGTTCACGTGCAGTGCCGGCGTTGCCAGGCGCGACATACACCTTCTCTACACGCTGCGACTGGGCAACCTTCCATGCCAACGCATGCTCACGCCCGCCTCCACCAACGATCAACACTTCCATCGCAATTCGTCTCTTAAGGTTTTTTTCTCAAAGGGCGGCAATCTTACCGTGCTCCCTGAACAAAGTCTGCCCCACAAACATCTACCCAGATAGTAGAATACGCCCGCCATTTGGCTTACCAATTCTAAATAACGATTGCATCCATTGAATTCGAATGTCGCCTGAGTCCCTCGCGTACGCCTCCGCCTGGCATTGATCACCGCCTCAATCCTATTGCTGGAGCCCGCATTGGTGCGGGTATTCGACGTCACTCTCGCACCCACCAAAGGATATATGGTGATTACTTCCACGGTGTTTGCGTTGCTGATCAGCGCTGGTCTGGGTGGCGCGCTGTCAAAGCGATTGCATGTGCACGACGGTCGGCGCGGTGCGCAACAGCGTTAGTGCCGAAAGTGCCGCATCCCTGTAAACACCATCGCCATTCCGCGCTCATCGGCGGCGGCGATCACCTCATCATCGCGCATTGAACCACCGGGTTCGATCACTGCCGTGATACCGGCATCGGCGGCGGCATCGATGCCATCACGAAACGGAAAAAATGCATCAGACGCCATCACCGAATCTTTAACCGACAGGTTCTCATCGGCGGCCTTGATTCCGGCGATCTTAGCGGAGTAAACCCGGCTCATTTGACCGGCCCCGATACCGATCGTCATCTGCTCCTTGGCGTACACGATGCCATTGGATTTAACAAACTTCACCACCTTCCAGGCGAACAACAGATCACGCATCTCGTTGTCCGTCGGCGCTCGTTCAGTCACTACTTTGAGATCGCCATGATCCACTTCACCCACATCATGGTCTTGGACCAACAGTCCGCCGATTACCCGTTTATAAAACCAGCCGGGATCACACACGCCGCCGAGTGGCCCGGTTTCCAGCACCCGCACATTTTTCTTGGCGGATAGAATCGCGCGCACCTGTTCAGGTATCTTCGGTGCGACGATTACTTCGACAAACTGCCTGTCAATGATGGCCTTCGCGGTGTCGGTATCCAATTCACGGTTGAAGGCAATGATACCGCCAAACGCCGAAGTCGGATCGGTCTTAAACGCACGATCATAGGCGTCTAACAGCGTGTCGCTGATTGCCACACCGCAAGGATTCGCGTGCTTTACAATCACACAAGCGGTGTCACGAAATGAGCGCACACACTCCAATGCCGCATCGGTGTCAGCGACATTGTTATAAGACATGGCTTTGCCTTGCAACAATTCGGACTGCGCGAGGCTTGGACGCACCGGCTTTAAATCGGCAAAGAAGGCGGCATTCTGATGCGGGTTTTCTCCGTAGCGCATGTCTTGGATCTTTCTAAATTGCAGGTTGAGAATGTGCGGAAACCTTGCGCGGGTGTCGTCAGGTTCGATGCGGCTCAGGTAATTGGTAATCGTGCCATCATAAGCAGCGGTGTGCGCAAAGGCCTTGACCGCCAAACGAAACCGCGTTGACGACGTTACTCCACCATAATCGGCCAACTCGCTTATTACTGCATCGTAATCCTCACTATTGACGATCACGGTCACCGCGTCATGGTTTTTCGCCGCCGCCCTCAACATAGCCGGCCCGCCAACGTCGACGTTTTCGATCGCGGTAGCCAAATCGCAGTTCGGGTCTGCGGTCACCTGTTCGAATGGATAGAGATTCACCGCCACGAGATCGATAGGTGCGATGCCATGCTCTTTCATCACACCATCATCTTTACCGCGACGGCCGAGGATGCCTCCGTGAATCAGTGGATGCAGGGTTTTGACCCGGCCATCCATAATCTCAGGGAACTCAGTGTGGCTGGATACCTCGGTCACGGGAATTTGGTGCTGCTCCAAGAGGCTGGCAGTGCCTCCGGTGGATAGGATTTCCACGCCTCGTGCGCTCAACTGTTGAGCGAATTCAACGATTCCAGTCTTGTCAGACACGCTGACCAGCGCCCGCTTCACCGCTGTCACACCCGCTGAGGTCATAGTCGAATCGGTTGGTTCATGCCAGAATCTCGAATGAAAGAGCCCCCACCGTGATCATGGTTGCCCACGACGATTACAGTCCTGCTTATGGCAACAAATCTATCGCGGCACGCATCAACAACACCGCTCACTCAAGGCCATAGCGCTTGAGCTTTTTCCGTAATGTGTTCCGGTTGATGCCCAGGAGTTGAGCGGCTTTCGTCTGATTGCTTTCCGCTTGCTCCATAACCACCTCTAACAACGGCTTTTCAATCTCCTCGATAACCATCGAGTAAAGGTCGGTTGCATCTTCACCATTTAAATCTTTGAAATAAGTTTTCAACGAACGTTGCACGCATTTAGATAAGGGGAGATCTTGCCTAGTTTTGCTCATGCCGCCAACCGTTGTCGCTCTATCAATGTGTCGAAAAAATGTCGTGTCTGACTCAACTGCTTTTGGCTGCCTTCGATACGATTGATTACGCTGCGAAACTCTCGCTGTCCGGATAATCGCGCGGTATACCACCCGATATGTTTACGTGCCACACGAACACCAACTGCTTCACCGTAGAATTCATGTATTCGGCGCAAGTGATCCATCAACACGTCCCGTTGTTGAGGTAAGGTCGGATCAGGGAGCCTTTGACCAGTACGAAGGTAGTGATCGATTTGCTTGAACAACCACGGCCGGCCTTGGGCTGCCCGACCGATCATTACGCCATCGGCACCGGTGTACTCCAATACTTTCTTGGCTTTGATCGGATCGTCGATATCGCCGTTGGCGATTACTGGAATAGATACCGAGTGTTTTATTGCGCGAATGGTGTCGTACTCAGCGTGCCCGTGATACTTGCAAACCCGGGTGCGCCCGTGCACCGCGAGGGCTTGAATACCCGCCGCTTCGGCGATCTTTGCAATATTGACTCCGTTACGCTGGCCCGGTCGGGAACCGGTACGAATTTTTAATGTAACCGGCACACTTACAGCGCCCACCACCGCGTCAAGAATCCTTGAAACCAGTCGCTCATCCTCCAGTAGCGCTGAACCCGCGGATTTCTTGCATACCTTCTTTGCTGGACAACCCATGTTGATATCGATGATTTGTGCGCCGTGATCGATGTTGTAGCGCGCTGCATCCGCCATAACAGCGGGTTCTGCTCCCGCAATCTGAACTGACTTGGGTTCGACCTCCCCCAAGTGATCCATGCGTCGCCGAGTCTTGAGGGTATGTCGCAGTTTCGCGTTCGCGGATATCATCTCGGAGACCGCAAGGCCGGCCCCAAGTTGCCGACACAATTGTCGAAACGGTCTATCGGTAACACCGGCCATCGGTGCAACGAATAGATTATTAGGCAATGTATAAGGTCCGAGCTCCATCCTGCTGCCAGTTTGTTAGTTGTATCGAATCCGTAAGGCAGGGAAGAGTGATGATACTCCCGACGTTTTTAAGCGAAAAGACTTGACAGGGATATTTTAGTAAAAAAGTTTTGCGGCAGTTCTAAAGTGATTTAATCGGGTATTAGTTGTATTTCGTAACCGACTGCACTATCAGAGGGCGTGGCCAAATCAAGCGTAACGTTGGATACCACGTTTGGCTCAAGATTTGCATCATCGGAAGACGTAACGTAGTCCTTCGGTGTGTAAGTACGCCGGCCTACTACGCGGCCCGTTCTATCGCTCAACGTCACTTCTAATAATGGAGGTAATTGCGAATAATCTGCACGATTGATCAAACTGACGACCACGCGTAACGCGCCGGGGACAGCCGGGTGGGTCTCCACATTCGTGCCCACGAGGTCTATACGGCGGGACTCGCGACGTGGTGGCACCTCACAAGCCGCAATTTGGCAGAACTCGGACAAAACCGGACGTATCGCGGGGACCTGCGCTAGGTCATTGAGGTAAAACTCCCTGACCTGCCACATGGTCGCCAGTAATAAGCCAACAATACCAACAAACCACGCGATCCGGCGCCACGCAGTGGCAGAATTTTTGGGTGCCGTCGCCGCTGCGTCACCCTCCAACCCAGAATATAATTCAGACAAAGTCGATTGCTCAGCGGCACCAGCCGCAACTTCAATACCGCCGTCATGCAGTGGATCCAATTCCGGTGGCAATTCTGTGCGTCGCAGCCCGCGTTTTTTGACGCCCGATGACTCATCCGCTGGCACCGCAGTATTCCGCTCCTCCGTATCTGACTCGGGCTCGGTGACCGGATTGAGCATTGTGCGCATTTTGTCCACTGAAGTGGAGATGCGTTCACTGTCCCGGGGACTCTGTGCGCGTCTCACATCGGGACCCACGAGTTGCCAGGCGTCGGCTGGGGTTTCGAGTACGATCTCTTGATCCGGGGTGATATCCTTCCCGAATACGTTCTTGGGTAAATTATGGTCTGTCGTTTTTTCGTTATCGATCCCCTGCTTGTTCTCTTGCTTCCGTGACAGCGCATCGTTGAGTCGCTCGACCTCTTTGATTATGGACTCGGATTCGAGTTCAATTGCTCCGCTCACCGCTTCCGATGCCTGCGCAGCGACCGGGGGAGGCGTGGCAACAGACTCAGGCTCAACCGGCTCCGTGGCCGGCTCAGAGATAGTTCAATTGCTCCGCTCACCACCTCCGATGCCTGCGCAGCGACCGGGGGCGGAGCGGCAACAGACTCCGGTTCAACCGGCTCCGTGGCCGGCTCAGATATCACCGGTTCGGGTTGCGCTTCTAAAGACACGTCAATGGGTTCGAATTCAATCGCTGCGCTCACCACTTCCGATGCCTGCGCAGCGACTGGGGGCGGAGCGGCAACAGACTCCGGTTCAACCGGCTGGGTGGCCGGCTCAGAGATCACCGGTTCGGGTTGCGCTTCTAGAGACACGTCAATGGATTCGGATTCGAGTTCAATTGCTCCGTTCACCACTTCCGATCCCTGCGCAGCGACCGGGGGCGGAGCGCCAACAGACTCCGGTTCAACCGGCTCCGTGGCCAGCTCAGATATTACCGGCTCGGCTGGCGCTTCTAGAGACACGTCAATGGATTCGAATTCAATTGCTCCGCTCACCGCTTCCGATTCCTGCGCAGCAACCGGGGGGGGAGCGGCAACAGACTCAGGCTCAACCGGCTGGGTGGCCGGCTCAGAGATCACCGGTTCGGGTTGCGCTTCTAGAGACACGTCAATGGATTCGAATTCAATTGCTCCGCTCACCGCTTCCGATGCCTGCGCAGCGACCGGGGGAGGCGTGGCAACAGACTCAGGCTCAACCGGCTCCGTGGCCGGCTCAGAGATGAGATCACCGGTTCGGGTTGCGCTTCTAAAGACGTGTCATCGGTAGTTGGCGCGTCAGCACTCATCACACCGGATTCTGCAGCCGATGGATGGGCCAAGGCAGGCGGAAGGTCAATGCCGGGCAGTTGATCAACCAAATTCCAGGACGCGTTGAACGCTACACGGCAGATTCCACAACGTACCATGCCCGCGCGAGCATTCAATATGTCATCGCCGACTTCGAATATTGTCTGACAACTGGGGCAGCGTGCGTACATCGCGTTAAGTTGGCTATATTACTGTCTAACGCTCCGTTGGACGGCCCACCAACAAACTCCAATCTTCGCGTCGATGGCGCTCGAATTCAAATTTTCCTAGAAACGCCTTACAGACGGCTTCGACTTGGGAATCTAGGATACCCGTTAAAAGTATAGTCCCCTGGGGACAAACCAGGGCGGTTAAACGTGCCTCAAGTGAGACAATCACACTCGCCAGGATGTTGGCAATAACGATTTCGGCCCGTTCAACCTTCGCGTCATCGGACGCGACCACTGTTATCCGGTCATCAACATCGTTTCGCTTTGCATTATACCGGGTAGCCGTCAACGCATGGGGGTCAATGTCAAACGCCCACGCGCGGGCCGCGCCCAGCTTAACGGCGGTAATCGCCAGGATCCCCGAGCCGCAGCCATAGTCCACAACATGTGTACCGGATACATCGGCGTTCGCTAGCCATTCCAAGCATAATTTTGTGGTTGGGTGTGTTCCGGTCCCAAACGCCAGACCAGGATCAATAATGATGTTCACAGCATCCGGAACAGGCGGCTTGGTCGAGCTAGGGCAAACCCACAAACGGTCAGTTATCCGTATTGGTCGACAGGTGCGCGCCCACGCTTGCATCCAATCTTGTTCTGGTAACTCGTCTATCCGAACCAGCTGCGTCTCACTATCACTGATCTGCTGGACAACTGATGCGGTAATTCTTTCAGGGTCAACATCATGCGCAAATAATCCGCTGACGTACACCTCGGTCCATTCAGGGTTTTCTGGGGATGCCGCATCAAAAAAATCATCACCACCAGCGTTCTTCGTACTTACCGCAATTGCGCCACAAGCTTGAAGTACGTCACTAATTTGGGCCCCAAGGTCGCGCTTGGAACGGTAACGGATGCGCAGCCAAGACACTTACACTAGCGTACGAACGTTTGTTCTAAATAATGAATGGTGATATCTCCACGTTGAAAACCCCCATCTCTCAATATTCTTCGGTGGAGCGGAATATTGGTCTTGATACCGTCTACTACCATTTCGAACAGGGCGCTGTGCATTCGTGCGATCGCTTCGCTGCGCTCCGATCCATGAACGATTAGTTTGGCGATAAGCGAGTCGTAATAGGGCGGCACGATATAATTGTTGTAAACATGTGAGTCGACCCTAACGCCCGGGCCACCCGGCTGATGATATTGCACGATCCGCCCGGGCGAGGGCAGAAACGTGTCCGGATCTTCCGCATTAATCCGGCACTCTATGGAGTGACCGCGAACCGTTATGTCATCTTGCCGGAAAGACAACCGCTCCCCGAAAGCAATCTTCAATTGCTCTTTCACCAAATCAAGACCAGTTACCATTTCCGTTACCGGGTGCTCAACCTGAATCCGGGTATTCATTTCCATGAAATAAAACTCACCGTCTTGGTAGAGAAACTCAAACGTGCCGGCGCCGCGGTAGTCATATTTCTTGCACGCCTCGACACATCGTGTACCAATTTCCTTGCGTTGTTCGTCGGTAATCCCTGGTGCCGGCGCTTCTTCTAGCACCTTCTGATGCCGACGCTGCATAGAACAATCGCGCTCCCCTACGTATACCGCACTGCCATGTTGGTCAGCCATGACTTGGACCTCTATGTGACGCGGCCGCTCGAGGTACTTCTCCAGGTAAACCATGCTATTGTTGAACGAAGCATCCGCTTCCGCCCGCGTTAGGGAGATAGCATTGCGCAGCGTCGCCTCGGTGTGCACGACGCGCATGCCTTTTCCGCCACCACCCCCAGCCGCTTTAATAATCACCGGATAGCCGATCTGGTTGGCGACGTCCAGGTTCTCGCCGTCTTCCTCAACCAAGGGTCCATCCGAACCCGGCACACAGGGTACACCGGCTTGTTTCATGGCGCGGATGGCTGCGATCTTGTCGCCCATGAGCCGGATGGTCTCCGCCCGCGGTCCAACAAAAATAAATCCACTTTGCTCGACTCGTTCCGCGAAATCGGCGTTCTCAGCCAGAAAACCATACCCTGGGTGAATCGCACCTGCATCGGTTACTTCCGCGGCGGCGATTACCGCAGGGATGTTGAGATAACTTTCCGACGCCGCAGGGGGGCCAATGCACACCGACTCATCGGCGAGTCGCACATACTTTGCGTCACGGTCGGCTTCGGAGTGCACCGCCACGGTGCGAATTCCCAGCTCGCGACAGGCGCGTTGAATCCGCAGGGCAATTTCCCCCCGGTTGGCGATCACTAGCTTATCGATCATCTTCGGGAAATGACTGCCGTGTGAAGGCTAACCCGCATCTTGCGCCAAGCATCCGCGACGATGGCGAGAGAACTTGTGCTGCGCGGAGTCGCAGGGTCGGGCGGCTGAATGCGGCGTTGGGGCGAGTAGGCAATGGGGGCGAGGCTCGTGACCCCGCCCATTATTTTTTTGTTGCGTGAAGCGTAAGCCCAACTGATCACGACCGAACCGGCACCGGTACAGGTCAATACCCGAACACAAAATGTCGCTTTGCCGTTTATTGGAATTATCGCTTGTGATCAATCCGTTACCCTTCCTCGTCGCCGACTTGGTGCAATATGCAGGCTTAAATATCAGTTGAGAATGAATAGAGTTTCACCGTATTCCACCGGGTCGCCATTTTCCTTAAGCATCGCAACGATGGTCCCCGACTTATCGGCCTCGATCTGATTGAAAATCTTCATCGCCTCGATTACGCATAACGTATCCCCCACCTGTACTTTGCCACCCACTTGGACAAATGGCTTTGCGCCTGGTTTGGGCGCAGCATAGAAGGTCCCCACCATTGGCGAT
>CAMYNX010000105.1 GCA_947259875.1 uncultured Gammaproteobacteria bacterium
ATTCTTGAACAAATCGATATCGTAATTACTGTGCACCCCCTGTAACACGGTGGCCAATCTTTCCAGTCCCAGCCCGGTGTCCACCGAGGGCTTGGGTAATGGAGTCATGTTGCCTTCGGCGTCGCGGTTGAACTGCATGAACACCAGATTCCAGATCTCCACGTAGCGGTCGCCCTCTTCGTCTGGGGAACCCGGTGGTCCACCCTCGACATCCGGTCCGTGGTCATAGAACACCTCGCTGCAGGGTCCACAAGGCCCGGTGTCGCCCATGGCCCAGAAATTTGCGTGGGCGCCGATGCGCGCAAACCGTGACTTGGGGACGCCGATCTCCTTGAGCCAGATGTCGGCGGCCTCATCATCGTCATCGAAAACCGTCACCCACAACCTGTCGCCGGGCAGGCCCACGTCGACGGTGAGATACTCCCATGCATACTGGATCGCCTCGCGTTTAAAGTAGTCACCAAAGCTGAAGTTGCCCATCATTTCGAAGAACGTATGATGCCGCGCGGTGTAACCGACATTCTCCAGGTCGTTGTGTTTTCCGCCCGCGCGTACGCACCGTTGCGCCGAGGTCGCACGGTTGTAGGGGCGCTTTTCGAGCCCGAGAAATACATCCTTGAACGGCACCATACCCGCATTGGTAAACAGCAATGTCGGGTCGTTATGCGGCACCAGCGAACTGCTCGCAACGAGCTGATGCCCGTTGCGAACGAAAAAGTCCAAAAAGCCTTGGCGTATTTCTGCGGTCTTCATTTATCTATCGCACTTGCGGCACTACTGTCTTTATCTGCTCGGCGCTATAGCCACGACCCTGCAAGAAACGGGCTTGCCGCGCCCATTCCCGGTAGTTGTCCGGCGTACCGTCTCCAAACTTCTTCAACCACACTTGGCGTAACTGCGTCAGCCACATGGGGTCATTCACATCCACCGTATCCTCGATCAATGCCTGGTCGATGCCGCGTTGTTGCAATTCATGCCTAATCCGAAGCGGGCCATAACCCCTCCGGATACGGTTGTCCACCAACACCTCGACGAAACGGCGATCGGAAACCAGGTCCTTGGTTTTCAGCTCGGAGACGGCCTTGGCGGCAATCTCCCGCTCGAATCCTTTGGCAACCAGTTTCTCGAGTAGTTCTTGCTCGCCGTGCTCGCGCCGCGCCAACATGCGCATCGCTTCCGATAACGCGTGGTGCCGCGGGTCTTGTTTCGAGCTTGCGCCGCCAGCTCGCATTTCTTACCAGGATCCCGGATGCTGGCGGAGGACTCGTGCAGCTGCGCGCCGCGCCTGGAGCAAGACCCATAGCGCGCTATGGGTCGAGTGAAGGCCAAGCGCAGGTGTGCGGGGACCAGCCAGAACCGGGATAGGCGTGACTGCCTTTACACTGCGTAATTCGTTAATACGGTACATCGCCGTAAGTATCCCTTGGCATTGGAGTTGGCGCCGCCTGGTGAGAAATGCGGGCTACACCTCAACTTGAGTCGGCTGTAACGGTGCCTCAACAGCCTGCGTACCGCCAATGCCCTTTGCGGTACGTATGGCGGATTGGATCTCGTCTGCGGTTTCCGGGTGTTCTTTCAAATACTGACGCACATTGTCCCGGCCCTGACCGATGCGATCGCCGTTATAACTGTACCAAGCCCCGGACTTGTCGATGACCTCGGCGTCCACTCCTAAATCGATGAGTTCACCCTCGCGGGAGATGCCCTCGTTGTACAGGATGTCAAACTCGCACTGTTTGAACGGCGGCGCCACCTTGTTTTTCACCACCTTTACGCGGGTCTGGTTGCCCAGTATCTCATCGCCTTTCTTGATCGCACCGATACGTCGAATATCGAGTCGCACCGATGAGTAAAATTTGAGTGCGTTACCGCCAGTTGTAGTCTCGGGGTTGCCGAACATCACGCCGATCTTCATGCGAATCTGGTTGATAAAGATCACCAGCGTATTGGAACGCTTGATGTTAGCGGTGAGTTTCCGCAGCGCCTGCGACATCAAGCGCGCCTGCAGCCCCATATGGGAATCGCCCATCTCACCCTCGATCTCCGCCTTGGGCGTCAATGCGGCCACCGAATCGATGACCACCACGTCCACCGCAGCGGAGCGCACCAGCATGTCGGTGATTTCCAGCGCCTGTTCGCCGGTATCCGGTTGCGACACCAGCAAGTCCTCTACCTGAACCCCGAGACGGCCGGCGTAGGCCGGATCCAGCGCGTGTTCGGCATCGATAAACGCCGCCGCCCCGCCAAGCTTTTGCGCCTGGGCGATGGCCGACAATGCGAGCGTGGTTTTGCCCGAGGATTCCGGACCATAGACTTCCACCACCCGGCCTCGCGGCAGGCCACCGATACCCAAAGCGATATCGAGTCCCAGCGAGCCCGTTGGCACTACCTCGACATCCTTTTCTATATCGGCCTCACCCAAACGCATGACCGAGCCCTTGCCGAACTGCCGCTCGATCTGGCTGAGTGCCGCCTGTAGCGCTTTCTGTTTGTTTTCGTCCATTCCTAATCTCCGTGTAAAGGGTGGATTTGTCTCATCACAACGGGTTGATTATTTCACAACGGGGGTATGCAGCCTAGCGCGCATATTGCACCAAGGATCGCGGTGATGGCGCGGGGATCGGGCGGCTGGTTCCCCTGCTGTGCGGGGACAAGCGCCGCGCTGGCGCGAAGTAGAAAACGGGGGTCAGAGTCAAAGGTGTCCTGACTCTGACCCCCGTTTTCTGAATGAAGCGCAAGTCCAGGCGTTCGAGACCAAACCAGGGCGGGGTGCCTTGGTGCAATATGCGGGCTACTCTCCCCAGCATCGCACCACCTGGTAGCGCGATCCCGTCGGCTCGAGCTGCGAGCGCACCAGCGCGATACCGGTCACCGGCCAGTCTATCCTCGGGCTGGGCAGCCGCGGGCGCTGCCGCACACGGCGTAATAAGGTGACATGGGGGCTGAACTCCCGCCGTTCAACGCGGAATCCCAAGCGCGCCAGGCCGCCGCGCAGATCCGCGGCAAACGACCCAAGCGCAGGGTCGACCTCACGGCTGCCGGCCCACACGATGCCGTTGCGTGGCCAGTAGCCCAAGCGGTCGAGACACAGTTGCGTGTTCAAGATGGGCAACCCGTCCACACACGCCGACACCGCCTCCGCTGCGGTCTGTGGCAGCTCTCCGAGGAACGCCAGGGTAATGTGTAGCTTTTCCGGCGCCACCGGCCGGCCCCGTACCTGCGCATGGCAGGCACTCACCAGGTCGGCGAGCTGCCGGCGAACCCCCTCCTCCGGCCACAGTGCCAAAAACAAACGCTCGGTATCCGCGCTCACCGGCGTCAAGCAACGCGCAGGCGGTCACACAGCCCTTCGATGGCATGACACACCGCCGCCCAGCGGATCTCGGACCGATCACCACGCAGGCGTTGAGTCGTTGCGTCCACTTGTGTCGGACCCAAGGCCCAGCCAAAGCATACCGTGCCCACCGGTTTTTCCGCGGTGCCGCCAGTGGGTCCGGCAACTCCGGTCACCGCCATCGCGGCCTGGGCATTGCTGTGCGCCAGTGCCCCGAGCGCCATGGCACACGCGGCCGGCTCGCTGACCGCGCCGTCGGCATCCAGCACCGCCTGTGGGACGCCGAGCAATTCGATTTTGGCAGCATTGCTGTAGACCACAAAACCGCGCTCGAACCACTCCGAGCTCCCGGAGATCGAGGTCAATACCTGGGCGATCCAGCCGCCGGTGCAAGACTCCGCCGCCGTGCACATAATATGCCGCGCGCGCAGCGCGTCCTGCGCGAGCCTCGCCAGTCGCTGGGTTTCGTGTTCGCGATCTTGGTTCATCGGGGTTTGCACCATAGTTCAGCGCCGCCCGACTATACCATCTCGCCCGGTGATCGGGGCGGGGTAGCGATGGGCGGCGATGCCGATCCGCCACCCGCTAATCCGCGGCCCGCGCCGCCTTGCAGGCCGTTGCCGCAACCGGTGATATAACGGATGAATCACAACGCCCATTTCGGGATAATGGAGCCGATGAGGGTACCCCGCGGACATAATGTGTTTGCTATGCGGCGCACGCCGACGGCAATGAAACTAATAGCCGCTATGGTTACGACGCTCCTGGCAGTGTTGACTGGGGCCACCTATGCCGGCGAGACCGATCCGATCAGTTTCGATGACCGGCCCAAAGAGCGGTACATCGAACATCCCCCCTGGTTCAAAGCCAGCTTTTTGGATCTGCGCGAGGATCTGGCGGAGGCCAAACAAGCCGGCAAACGGGGCGTCATTGTCTACATTGGCCAGGAAAACTGTCCCTATTGCGAGGCGTTGATCAAGGTTAATTTCGGGGCCACGGATATCGCCGAGTACACGCAACGCCATTTCGATGTTATTGAACTCGATCTGTGGGGCAGCCGAGAGCTCACCGACTTTGGCGGCGACGCGCACAGCGAACACGATTTTGCCAACCTCCACGGCACCAATTTCACCCCGTCGCTGCTGTTCTATAATCAGGACGCCAAACTGGCGTTGCGCTTGCGCGGCTATTACCCGCCGTATAAATTCCGCGCCGCACTCGAGTATGTCGCCGATGCACATTATAAAAAGGAAAGCTTTCGAGATTACCTGGCACGCGCCGACCCACCGCCAAAGTTTGAGATCGGTGACCTCAACGAGCAAGAATTCTTTCTTCGCCCTCCCTACATGCTGGATCGGTCACGGATCGCGGCACAGCGCCCGTTGATGGTGTTTTTCGAGCAGCGCGACTGCCACGCGTGTGATGTGTTGCACACCCAGCCCCTTTCCGATCCTCAGGTACGCACTCAGTTGCGGCAATTCGATGTCATTCAGGTGGACATGTGGTCCAAGGAGCCGATCTTCACCCCCGATGGACGCAAGCTGTCGGTGGTCGACTGGAGTAAGGAGCTGGGGCTTTTTTATGCCCCGACCCTGGTATTTTTCGATGAGGGCGGGCACGAGGTGATGCGCATCGCATCGGTGGTCCACGTGTATCGGTTGGGACGGATATTGGAGTATGTCGCCAACCGCGGCTACCGCACCGGCTTGACCTACCAACAGTGGCACGGCAAACGAGAAATACTTTGACTTAGTTAGCGTACGCTAACCGGAATCGTTGCGTTGCCGCCGGGCCTCGAATAGACACACCCCGGCCGCGACCGAGACATTCAAGCTGGATACGAACCCGCGCATGGGTATGCTTACGAGTTCGTCGCACCGCTCGCGGGTCAAGCGTCGCAATCCGCGGCCCTCACCACCAAGAACCAGACCCAAGGGGCCGTCAAGTCGGGCCTCATACAACGAGCGTGGTCCGTCCGCCGTCGCGCCCAGCAACCAAATCCCTTCCGCTTGCAGACGCTGCATCGCGCGAGCGAGATTCGTGATGCGGAACACCGGGATCAACCCCGCCGCCCCCGAGGCCACCTTATACACGGTGGCGTTCACCGGACACGCCCGGTCCTTGGGAAGGATGACCGCGTCCACCCCCGCCGCATCGGCGGAACGCAGGCACGCACCGAGGTTGTGGGGGTCCTGTATACCATCCAATAACAACAACAATGCGGGATGCTCGAGTTGCTGGACGAACGGCGTCAGGCCTTGCTCGTCCTGTATGGATAAGGAGCGAACCTCGGCCGCGACACCTTGGTGATGGTCACATCCGGTGAGCGCATCAAGCTTGTGCGCATCGCAGCCGCTGACCGTGAGATCCAGTTGACGCGTCTTCGTTTCCAGGTCAACCAGCCGCGCATCCTTGCGCTTATCATCGCGCCAGATTTGCACGATGCGGTCGGGATATCGGCGCAGCACCGCGTTGATCGTGTGAATCCCGTAGATGACGAGTCGCGCCATTGGTTTCAGCGCCGTCTGCGCCGCCGTGTCTTGCGCTTGGCCGTCTGGTCGGCCAACTCAAAATCGATCTTTGCCGAGTCGAGATCGACGCGCACCACCTTGACCTCTACCGGATCGCCTAAGCTATAGGTCACGCCGCTGCGTTCTCCCGCCAATCGGTGCCGGGCGGGGTCGAAATGAAAATAGTCATTTCCCAGCCCGGTCACATGCACCAAACCTTCTACATAGACCTCCGATAATTCAACGAAGATGCCAAAATCGGTGACCCCGGAAATCACCCCGGCGAACTGCTCGCCGATACGATCGAGCATGTATTCCGCTTTCAGCCATTGCACAACATCGCGGGTGGCCTCGTCGGCCCGCCGCTCGGTCACGGAACAATGATCGGCAATCCGCTCCAACTCCAAGTCCGGCTCGTCCTCGGACCCGTCGAACCCCACCCCATCGAGCAGCTGCTTGATGATGCGGTGTACCCATAAATCCGGATAGCGGCGGATGGGGGATGTGAAATGCGCATAGCGATCGAAGCCGAGGGCAAAATGGCCGCTATTTTGTGTTGAATATGTCGCTTGCTTCAGGCTGCGCAACAGCGCGGTCTGCACAATATGATCATGAGGAGCACCGGCACACTGCGCAACCACCGCGTGATAGTCGCCAGGCCGCGGATGGCTGCCGCCGCCCAAGGTCAGGCCAAACTCCGTTAAGAACTTCTTGATGTCCTCGATCTTGAGCGGGTCCGGTTTGTCGTGCACACGATATAAGCCTGGTGCACTGCGTGCCAACAGTATATCCGCAGCGCATACATTGGCCGCCAACATGCAGTCCTCGATGAGCTTGTGGGCGTCATTCCTTTCCAGGGGTTCGATCCGTTCGATCTTGCGCTGCTCATCGAACACAATCTTTGTCTCTGGAATATCGAGGTCGATAGTGCCATCCCGCATGCGGCGTTCCCGCAGGGCCTGGGACAACGCATATAGTTGTTCGAGCTCATCAATGAGGTTGCGATACTTATCGACGACCGCGGGTGTTTTGTCCACCAGGATCGCTGCCACCTCGGTGTAGGTGAGACGCGCCTGGGATTGCATGATCGCTTCGAAAAAACGATACTCGCCCAGGTTCCCCTGCGCATCGACGTGCACCTCGCAGGCAAAGCACAAACGATCAACGTTGGGATTCAAAGAACACAGGTCATTGGAGAGCTTCTCCGGCAGCATCGGGATTACCTGCTCGGGAAAGTAAACCGAGTTGCCCCGCTGTCTGGCATCGTGATCCAGGGCGCTATCCGAGCCGACGTAGTGTGAGACATCGGCAATGGCGACCACTAAACGCCAGCCGTCATGGGTTTTATCGCAATACACCGCGTCGTCAAAATCCCGGGCGTCCTCCCCGTCAATGGTCACCAGCGGCAAGTCACGAAGATCCGCACGCCCGGTCAGATCGGCCGTAATCTCATCCTCTACCTGTGCAAGTTCACCAGAGACTGCATCCGACCAACGATGCGGTAGATCGTACTTGCGCATGGCGATCTCGATCTCCATGCCCGGCGCCATATGCTCGCCGAGCACTTCGACGATCTGCCCCACGGGCTGGATCTTCGCGTTGGGTTGGCGCACGATCTCCGCCACCACGATCTCGTGATTTTTGGCCGCCCCGGCGTGGTCCGGGGGGATGAGGATGTCTTGACTGAGACGCTGGTCATCGGGGATCAACAATCCGATGCCGTTTTCGAGGACGTAACGCCCCACTACCTGGTTATTGACGCGCTCTGTGACCGCGACGATGGTCCCCTCCAAGCGTCCACGGCGGTCAACGCGGGCGACCCGCGCCACCACCCGGTCGCCGTGCAGGACATTGCGCATCTCGCGCGATGATAAATAAAGGTCCGGGCCGCCATGGTCGGGAATCAGAAAACCGTAACCATCGGGATGTCCGCTCACACGGCCCTGGATCATATCCATGTGTGATGGCAGTGCATAGCGTCCCTTGCGGTTCTTGATCAGCACCCCATCGCGTTCCATTTGGCTAAGCAATTCCCTGAGTGTTTTCTTATCCTTCGCCTGTCGCAGCGCGAACGCGCGAAACAGTGCGGCCTCGGTGAGCGGCTGGTTACGTTGGCCCAGGTATTTAAGAATCGCCCCACGGGTGGGCGTTTGGGTAGCTGGTTTTCTCTTCGTTGACATCATCAGCGTCGCTGGTTAGAGTCTTCCGCCCGATTTTTCCTGTGACACTTATGCCGAGGTGGCGGAATTGGTAGACGCGCTAGCTTCAGGTGCTAGTGGGGGCAACCCCGTGGAGGTTCAAGTCCTCTCCTCGGTACCACCGTTATATAGTAACAGGCCTACGTTCGTCTGCCCCCGCAACGCGTAGGTTTTACGTCCTGCTTTAAAAATTGGTTCGAATACGATTCGTCCAACTATCAACCTAACTAGCGCCTGACGAGTCTTCGTTGTATCCGAGCACGTTACTTCACGTTCGGTTTGCCGTTTCGCTGCTTGCAGTGATACGGACTTCCATCGGGAAACGTCATCATGCAGAAATATACGCTAGAGACTCATACCTCTACTAAAACAAGGGGCTCGACCTTTGTAATCCATTCAAAATCTCTATCCTTTGTGAGCAACGCGAGCCTGTTTTCCAGGGCCACAACGGCGATCAGGCAGTCAATCGTACTTCTAATCGTATATCCAGTTTTTCTGCATTGCCTGTAGATCTTTGCCGCATGGAGAAAAGAGGGCATCCCCTTGAGGGAAAAGATCTGAAACTCCTTGAGGAAATTGCCCATCTTCTTGCGCTCGACGTCGGAGCTGATCCCCTGAAGAATTTCGGTAACAATGATTTCCGTGAGGCAAATGTCTTGTTCTTCTTCCAGAAGGGAGTGTAACAGTTTTCTGTGAATCGACCGGCTTCCCTTAAGAAAGTCTATCCAGACACTCGTATCGACCAGAATCATACACGACTCGCTCGCATGCGATCCAACGACCCTTCCCAGTCCACCTTGCCTTCCAGTTCAAGCAAACCTTTACGTTTCTTCCGTTGTACAAGTTCCTGCAACGCATAGTGCACCAGATCCTTCTTGGTCTTGAGTTTAGTAAGCTTCAACCCTTGCCGAACTAAATTATCATCCAGCTCAATATTTGTTCTCGCCATGCGTAATTCTCCGTAAAAACGTATACACCTAAAATACATCTTTTATGTGTATAGGTCAAGTCATCAGCCCACCAATGCTCGTCCACATAAGCCACGCTCGTTGGCGAACGGAGTACTAAATTGTTGGGATCTTTATCCTGTAAAACCGGGTCAGAGAATTTCCACAATTAAGTAAACTGTCCCCGGAATTCTTATGTGATATTCTTTTTCTCCAGCACAACAGGGGAAGTGAACTAGCCCACGGAGTAAAGTTATTTGAACTTTGGCTCAGCCTATTCGTCACCTGAAGATGCGAGTTTCATCGTGAAGTATCGAGCTCGCTGCCATTGCGGTTCGGTGCGATACGAAGTCCGCGCCGATCCGATTGACGCCAAGGTTTGTCATTGCGGCGATTGCCAGGTGCTGCACGGCGCCCCCATGCAGTGGGCCGCGATTTTCCACAAAGGCGATGTCAGGTTCTCCGCTGGGGTTGAGCATTTACGGTTCTATAACAGCAGCCTCAACCGCCATGAAAGACTGACGCCCTGCAAGGTGGTCTGCGCGTTGTGCGGTACCTTGATTGCTGATGAAGGACGAAACATGTGGCTGGCCTTTCCCACGCTTTTCGATTTCGGTACGCCGCCACAGGTGCCGGAAGCATTCAGGCCGAGCTGTCACATCTTCTACGGCATGCGGGTGATGGATATTGTCGATGAGTTGCCGAAATGGTCTGGCCACAAGGACAAATCAACGCTTCTGTGATTTGCGGTCGGAACAGTTCGCGGGTTACCGGGAAAGTTTATTTATCTGTGCATAAATTCGCCGACGGACTATTCACCTATCACCGACGACACCAGCAAAGATCAGTTCACTAAATCAACTATCCGACTTATCCACAGACAAGTAAACTGTCCCCGGAATTCCTCGGAATTCCGGAATTCCCAATCAGTGTGCACAGCCGTATTCAATCGAACGGATGCCGCAGGCAGATGGTGTCATCACGATCAGCACCGGTGGAGATGAGATCGACACTGACCTCGATTAGTGCCTCGATCCTGGCGATGTAGTCTCTCGCCGGCGCCGGCAGGTCCTGCATCCGGCGCGCGCCGGAAGTCGATTCTTGCCAGCCGGTTAGTTCCTCATAGACCGGTGTGCACTGTTCGATCGCCGCCGCGCCGCTAGGTGGCAAAGTCAATGTTTGATCGCCGCGCTTATAGGCAGTACAGATCTTTATGGTCTGCAAGCCGTCCAACACATCCAGTTTGGTCAAGCATAGCCCGGACAAACCGTTTACCTGACGCGCGCGACGCATTGCCACGGCGTCAAACCAACCACAGCGGCGGGCACGCCCGGTGGTGGCGCCAAACTCTTGTCCACGCTCGCCCAGATGGCGGCCGATATCATCATTCAGCTCGGTGGGAAATGGTCCGCCCCCAACGCGGGTGGTGTATGCCTTGGCCACTCCCAACACGTAATCGATAGATAAAGGCCCGATGCCGCTGCCCGACGACGCTGCCGCTGCGGTGGTGTTCGATGACGTGACATAGGGGTAGGTCCCATGATCGATATCCAACAACATCCCCTGGGCACCCTCGAACATCACCGACTTGTCGGCCTTGATGTACTGCTCCAGCAATGCCGACACATCCGCCAGCAGCGGCGCCAACCGCTCCTTGAATTCCAGGCATTCGCTCAGTACCGATTCATAAGATACGGTGTCAGTTTGGTAGTAGTGCTTAAGCGCAAAGTTGTGATAATCCATGATATCGCCAAGCTGGTCGGCGAACTGCGCAGATTCGATCAGATCACCAAAACGCAAACCGCGGCGTGCCGCTTTGTCTTCGTAGGCCGGGCCGATTCCCCGCCCGGTGGTGCCGATCGCCTTTTTGTGCCGCGCCTTTTCTCTCGCGACATCGAGGGCGATGTGATAAGGGAGTATCAGCGGACATGCCTCACTGACACGCACGCGCCCAAGTACATCGACACCGCCGCTTTCAATTTCTTGAATCTCCCGCCACAGTGCCGACGGCGACAGGACCACTCCATTTCCGATCAGGCACATGACGTTGTCACGCAGAATTCCTGATGGAATGAGATGAAGTATGGTCTTATTTCCATCGATGACCAATGTATGACCGGCATTGTGCCCACCCTGAAATCGCACCACCGCATCAGCACGATCGGTGAGCAGGTCAACGACTTTCCCTTTTCCTTCGTCCCCCCATTGGGTTCCAATCAGCACGACTCGCTTGGCCATTCTTCGTCTACCGGTTCAATAACCGCCCATCGGTCACAACGCTTGATTAATGTTTTATGAAAGACAGGAGGATAATACCGGCAGCCATGCTAACGGCGCCAAATATCCGCAACTGCCTGTCAGTCAACCCATCAATAATCGCTAACATTCTGCGCAATCCACTCGGGTTGAGAAACGGCATGATCCCCTCGAACACCAAAACCAGCGCGAGCGCCGCCAGCAAATCTTGCCATTCAATCATGGAATAACAGAGCCTGAGCCGGCAATGCTGATTTTATTCTGGTCGCGCCTTCTTAAAGTACTTAAAAAATTCTGAGTCTGGCTCGATTACGAGCAGGTCTTTTTCGGTCTGAAATGTCTCTTTGTAAGCATTCAGGCTGCGATACAGGGTATAGAATTCGGAGTCGCGGCCAAACGCATCGGCATACACCGCGGTTGCCGTTGCATCGCCTTCGCCACGTACCTGTTCCGCCTCACGAAACGCATTGGCCAGCGTAATCTCTCTTTGCCGTTCCGCATCGGCGCGAATCTTCTCGGCTTCTTCGGCACCCTGTGCGCGCAGTTCCTTGGCGACCCGCGAGCGCTCCGCGTCCATGCGCTTGTAGACCCGCTCACTAATCTCCGGATCCCAGTCAACGCGTTTCAGTCTTACGTCCACGACCTCGACGCCGATCTCACGCGCTTGTTCATCCGTCGCTAGCTGCACAATATTCATGATCTTGCCGCGATCGCCGGAGATGACCTCCTGCACCGTGCGCTTACCGAATTCCTCACGCAAGCTGTCATTGACGCGCTGCGCGAGCCGCGCCCTGGCGCTGGACAACAACCCGCTTACTGTTACGTAGTACTTGGCGACATCACGGATCCGCCATTTAACAAACGAGTCAACCACCAGGTTCTTCTTTTCAATCGTCAGGTAGCGCTCCGGCGCGGCATCCATGGTTTGGATGCGGGCGTCATACTTCTGTACGTCTTCGATGAACGGTATCTTGAAGTGTATGCCCGGTTCGTCGTTCGATTCGATGATCTCCCCGAAGCGAAATACGATCGCCTTCTCACGCTGATCCACGGTGTAGATCGCCGACGACGCGCCGGCCACAACGAGGAACACCAAAATTAATCCAGCTAGAAGTTTCGCATTCATTCTTGTCCCCTCCTTTGCCGGATACCGATACGGCTGCGTGAGTCCCGACTCCGATCTACTCCCGCCCCGACAGCGTCTTCTACACCGCCGATGTTGCTATCCGAAGTCAATCCCGACGGCGCACCCGCGCCCCGCTGGCGCATCAATTGATCCAGCGGCAAGTAAATGACATTGTTTCCACCGGACTGATCGATCATCAGCTTGCTCGAGTTGCTGAGCACCTCTTCCATAGTCTCCAAGTACATTCGATCGCGGGTAATGTCCGGCGCTTTTTGGTATTCGGTTAGCACTTGACTGAATCGCGATGCCTCACCTTCGGCGCGTGCAATCACGCTCGCCTTATACGCCTGCGCCTCTTGAATCGCCCGCGCGGCCCGTCCGCGCGCGCGCGGTATAATGTCGTTGGCGTAGGCCTCGGCCTCATTCCTCAACCGCACCTGATCCTCGCGCGCCTTGACCGCGTCGTCAAACGCCGG
>CAMYNX010000106.1 GCA_947259875.1 uncultured Gammaproteobacteria bacterium
TCCGCTAACGAGCAATCGTGTTGGTACGGCGTATCTTCTTTTGAAGTTGAAGAATACCGTATAACAACGCCTCAGCTGTGGGTGGGCACCCCGGTACATACACATCCACCGGGATGATGCGATCACAACCACGAACCACGGCATAAGAATAGTGATAGTATCCCCCGCCGTTGGCACACGATCCCATGGAGATCACCCACTTTGGTTCCGGCATTTGATCGTAGACCTTACGCAACGCCGGTGCCATTTTGTTGACGAGGGTGCCGGCGACAATCATCACGTCCGATTGCCGCGGGCTGGGACGAAACATGATTCCGAATCGATCTAGATCATACCGTGCTGCCCCGGCATGCATCATTTCGACCGCGCAACACGCAAGGCCGAAAGTCACCGGCCACATCGAACTGGTTCGCGTCCAGTTGATCAATTTGTCTGCGGTCGTGGTGACCCAACCTTGTTCAAGTATTCCTTCGATCGACACGCTCTACTCCCACTCCAAAGCACCCTTTACCCATTCATATATGAATCCGACCACCAATATCCCGAGAAACAACATCATCGACAGAAACCCGAACATTCCGATTTCCTCGAGCACCACGGCCCACGGAAACAGAAATGCGATCTCAAGATCGAATATTATGAATAGAATAGCGACTAGGTAATAGCGCACATCGAATTTCATGCGCGAATCTTCGAATGCCTCGAAGCCACATTCGTAGGGCGACCCTTTTTCGGGCGTAGGCTTACTAGGGGCGACAACCCGGCTGAACGCGATGGCCCCGATACCAACCAGCGCGCCGATACCAAGGAATATCAGAATCGGGACGTAGTTCTGTAGCATTACGCTCTCAACTTCGAAATTCGAGACATGCGTCTTCCGTTACGCCCCCTGGTGAGACGCGCTCTGGTCCCAACTGACTGTGAACACGGCGTGAGACAAGTCGCGCGCAGATGGTTCAAGGTGGTGTGCCCGACCACACGCAGACAAAGACCGCACCAGAGTCTAGGTGCAGCTCCACGGCAAGTCAAGAAAGCTAGTGCCCGCATGCCGCGTCCCCGCCGCCAGCCATGGGCCGTTCCGTCGGATTGTTTACGCACGGCCCGGGACGTTGATCAAATTTTGACATCCGACGTGCAGCGCACCCCGGATGTTTCGGTCTGTGGGGGATCATGAATCATTGGACTGTATTCCTTAACAATGGTGCCGAAGGCCGGACTCGAACCGGCACGGCTCGCGCCACCGCCCCCTCAAGACGGCGTGTCTACCAATTCCACCACTTCGGCCCGTTACTGTGACTTCGGCGGATCGCCCGATTCGGCACCAGCATTTGCGCCTTCCCCCCCGGACTCGCGGGGTTGCGGTACCGACGGCACGTCGCCCTGCGTATCTTGACCTGCTTGCCCCGGCGTCGCTGGAATTTCTTGGCCCTGCTCACTCGGCGCCGGTTCGGGCTGTGTCTGCGGGACGGTTTGTTCGGTCACACTGCGTGACTCTATCGCGCCGGTATAAACATAGGCCAGCCCCAGACTGGTAAAAAAGAATACCGCTGCCAACCAGGTCGTGATCTTGCTCAAGAAAGTCGCCGAGCCGCGCGCTCCGAATAGGGTCTGCGAACCACCACCAAACGCGGCACCCATATCCGCACCGCGTCCCTGTTGTAACAACACCAACACCACGATCGAGATCGCGGTCAGAACATGAATGACAAGCAAGATGTTGGCCATATCTATCTACTCACGCAGCCCGACAGATGTTAAGAAACTCATCGGCTTGCAGTGATGCGCCGCCGATCAGGCCGCCATCAATGTCGGGTTGATTAAACAATCCTTGCGCGTTTGCCCCCTTAACACTGCCTCCGTATTGCAGACGCAGGTTTGCCGCAATGGTACTGTCGAGGCCACTTAATTTCTCACGTATAAAACGATGCACGTCCTGGGCTTGTTCGGGAGTCGCGGTCATTCCGGTACCAATCGCCCATATCGGCTCGTATGCAATCACGGCTTGACTAAATCCTTCGATGCCAACGATGTCAATGACTGCATCGAGTTGCCTTGTTATCACCTTTTCAGTTTGATTCTTTTCACGTTGTTCCAGGGCCTCGCCAACGCAGAGTATCGGCACCAAACCATGCTGCTGAGCGGCGCGGAATTTGTCGGCGACGATGTCATCGTTCTCGCCATACAAAGCACGCCGCTCCGAATGACCGACTATCACATAGGTGCATCCCAAATCCTGCAACATCGGACCTGACACCTCGCCGGTATAGGCGCCGACATCATTTACATTGAGATTCTGGGCACCATGACCGATGCCACTGCTGTTCAAGACCTTGGCCACGAAAGAAATCAATGTAAACGGCGGACACACTACTACTTCGGCGTTTTCGATGGTGTCGAGCCCTGCCAGTATTCCATCGATCAGCGTCGCAGCTTCCGATTGCGTTCCGTGCATTTTCCAATTTCCGGCAACTATAGGGCGACGCATGGTGGTTTTCTCTCGCTATTGATTAGGAATCGGCGGCTTGAGTTTGTGTTTACGGTGCTTGAAAAGCGCGCGATGTTACCGTTCACGGCCTTATAAAGCAATGAGCTAACCCCGTGATGACCTTGTATTCTCAGCGTTTCGCGCCTTAAACAGCGGTAGCTCGTAGCTCGTCGGAAACCGCCGCGGACCTGACTACATCGGCCAGTTCTTGACCGATCAGCGCTACTTGCTCTGGATCGTTGCCCTCGACCATCACCCGGATAACCGGCTCAGTCCCCGACGGGCGCAGGAGGACACGTCCATTGCTCACCAGTTTGCTCTCCGCCGCACGCACCGCAGCCTGAATGGTCTGGCAGTGCTCAATATTAAGGTGCCTGGGCGCGGATTCTCCAGGCACGCGCACGTTAATCATGGTCTGGGGAAATACTTCCATCCCATGTTTCAACTCGGCCAATGATTGCTGGCGCTCCACCATCGCCTGCAGCACCTGAAGCGCCGCGATTATTCCGTCGCCGGTGGTGCTCTTATCTAGACAAATAATATGACCTGAGGATTCACCCCCCAAATCCCAGTCCTCTTGCTTGAGCAGGCGCAACACGTAGCGGTCGCCCACCGGTGCGCGACGAAACGGAATCTGATAGCGCGCGAAAGCTTGCTCCAATCCCAGATTCGTCATCAAGGTACCGACCACACCACCATTCAATTGGCCCACCGCTTGTCTCGACGTCGCCAAGATGTACAAGATCTGATCACCGTCTACCAACTCACCATTATGATCCACCAAAAGTACCCGGTCACCGTCACCGTCAAGCGCCACGCCAATGTCGGCGCCCAACTCACGCACCTTGTTCGTGAGCATCTGTGGATGAGTAGACCCGCAATCGCGGTTGATATTAAATCCATCCGGCCGATTAGCGATCGGGATTACCTCAGCCCCTAACTCCGCAAACACGTTTGGCGCTACGTGATAAGCGGCGCCATGGGCACAGTCGACCGCAATCGTCAAGCCGTTCAACGTAAGCTTGTGGGGAATCGCACTCTTGCAGAATTCGATATATCGACCCGCTGCATCCGGAAACCGCTCTGCCTTACCGAGTTGCGCCGAAGGAACGATCGTCATGGGTTGCCGCATGAGACGTTCAATCTCCAATTCCACCTCGTCCGGCAGCTTTTCACCGTCGGGGGAAAAGAATTTAATCCCGTTGTCGTCGTATTCGTTATGTGACGCACTGATAACGATCCCCGCCAGCGCCCTTGCGGTGCACGTGAGATAGGCTATCGCCGGTGTCGGCATCGGGCCCAACAAGGAGATGTCGACCCCCGCTGCTGACAACCCGGCTTCCAACGCGGATTCCAGAAGATAACCCGAGATCCGTGTGTCTTTTCCAATAATGACCTTGCCGTCCGTGACCGTGCCACCACCCAACACGCGTCCCGCCGCCCATCCGAGCTTCAACACTGTTTCCGGGGTGATGGGCTCCTCGCCTACGCGCCCACGCACGCCGTCGGTACCGAAATATCGTTTTTCTGATGCGTGATCCAAGATAGTTTGGAACTCAGAGACTTAGTCCCTTGTAATTATAGTAGCTGTGTATTTTGCCAAGTTGTTGCGCAAAAAACCATCAATCGTGCTGGTTGACGATCTCCATCATGCGTACCGCATCCCGGGTTATCTTGACGTCGTGGACACGGACGATATTGGCCCCATGTTGCACCGCATGAAGCGCCAAGGCAACACTAGCTGCGATTCGTTCATCGACTGGTAAATCGAGCAAACTGCCTATCATGGATTTGCGCGACAGCCCCACCAGTATCGGCGCACCCAACGCGGTCAGAGCAGTAAGATTGCGCAGTAACGCTAGATTATGCGCCACGGTTTTACCAAACCCGAAGCCCGGATCAACGATAACCGATGCAGGCGGAATACCCGCCTCAACACATGCATCACGCCTTGCCGATAGAAACGCGATCACATCCGTCACGACGTTATCATAGGTCGGCGACTGTTGCATGGTGTGCGGCTCACCCTGCATATGCATGACGCAAACGGGCACGCCGGACGCCGCCGCAGCCGCAAGCGCGCCCTTTCTACGTAATCCATAGACATCATTGATCAGGCCGGCGCCCGCTGCCGTCGCGTGACGCATGACATCCGGCTTTGAGGTATCAATGGAGACGGGCACTGTTACCGCAGCGTGCAGCGCTTCAATGACCGGGATAACCCGGTCTAGCTCTTGTTGCACACTGATCTGTTGTGCCCCAGGCCGGGTCGACTCGCCCCCGACATCGATGATATCCGCGCCCTCGGCAACCATTTGCTCGGCATGCCGTAGCGCGGCTGCCACATTCATGAACTTGCCGCCGTCAGAGAAGGAATCGGGGGTAACGTTCAATACCCCCATGATTGCTGCGCGCCGCAGATCCAGCGTGCGGCCGCCGCAGTTCAGCGATGAGATAGGACGATCAGGGTTGGTCGCCGGCCGGCTCATCGAGTCGCGGCTTAACCTCAGGTCGGTTTTGTTGTTTATCCTTATCCGCTGGCGGACTTGGAGTACCACCTAGATCCTGAGGTGGCTTGGGCTCTTTGCCAGCCATGATGTCGTCGATTTGGTCAGACTCCAGGGTTTCCCACTCCATCAACGATTTGGCCATTACCTCAACCTTGCCATGATTGTCTTCGAGGATCTTGCGCGCACGGCCATATTGCTCATCAATTATACGGGTGATCTCAGCATCAATTTTCTGGGCAGTGGTCTCACTCAGATTACGGTGGGTCACCATGTCACGGCCCAGAAATACTTCGGCTTCGTTATCGCCATACACGCGCGGACCCATATCATCACTCATTCCCCAACGCGCCACCATCTTGTGGGCTAGCTCGGTAGCTTGCTCGAAATCGTTGGAAGCGCCGGTCGTCATCTGTTTCATGAATAACTCTTCCGCTATCCGGCCACCCATCAACACCGCTATCCTCGCAAGCAGATATCCCCGATCGTGGCTGTAACGGTCTTCTTCCGGCAACTGCATGGTGACGCCCAGTGCGCGGCCGCGCGGAATAATGGTGACCTTGTGCACGGGATCGGTATTTTCCAGTACCTTGGCAACCACGGTATGACCGGATTCGTGATAGGCGGTATTCAGACGTTCGTGTTCGGGCATCACGATGGAGCGGCGTTCGACGCCCATAATCACCTTGTCCTTGGCCTTTTCGAAGTCTTCCATGTTAACCAGCTTCTTGCCGGCACGCGCCGCGAACAATGCGGCTTCGTTCACCAGGTTGGCCAAATCGGCGCCAGAGAAGCCCGGCGTACCGCGGGCAATGACGTTTGCGTCAACATTGTCCGCCACCGGCACTTTGCGCATATGCACCTTGAGGATCTGCTCACGGCCACGGATATCGGGCAATGGAACGTGCACCTGCCGGTCAAACCGCCCAGGCCGTAACAGGGCCGGATCAAGCACGTCCGGTCGGTTGGTCGCCGCGATCACGATGACACCCTCGTTACCCTCAAAACCGTCCATCTCCACCAACAACTGGTTTAAGGTCTGTTCCCGTTCATCATGCCCGCCACCCAAACCGGCACCGCGCTGTCGTCCGACCGCATCGATCTCGTCTATGAAAATGATGCATGGCGCGTGCTTTTTCGCCTGTTCGAACATGTCCCGTACCCGGGAGGCACCCACACCCACGAACATTTCGACGAAATCAGAACCCGAGATCGAGAAAAACGGCACTTTGGCCTCGCCGGCAATTGCCCTCGCTAGTAAGGTCTTTCCGGTACCGGGGCTTCCGGTCATGAGGACCCCGCGCGGAATGCGTCCTCCGAGCTTTTGAAACTTGGATGGATCCCGAAGAAACTCGACCAGCTCCCCGACCTCCTCCTTTGCCTCCTCAACACCGGCGACGTCCTCAAAGGTAATCTTATTGGTTTCCTCTGTGAGCATACGCGCCCGGCTCTTACCGAAACTCAGCGCGCCCCGGCCACCGCCGCCTTGCATCTGTCGCATCAAGTAGATCCATACACCAATGATCAACAGCAGCGGGAACCAGTGAACCAGGATCTGTGTAAAGATAGAAGGTGACTCTTCCGGTCGGGCTTCAATCTGCACACCGCTTTCGATGAGATCCCCAACCAAACCGCGATCGTCAGGCGCATAGGTCATCAAAGATTGTCCTGACGAGGTCTCTGCATAGATATTCTTGCCCTCGATAGTGACGCGTTTTATGCGCCCTTCTTTGACTTCCTGAAGAAAGGTCGAATATTCAATCTTCTGGCTGCGCGACGTTTCGCGGGGAGCGAAGTTGTTAAAGACCGCCATTAACACCATGGCGATCACTAACCATAAAATCAGGTTTTTGGTGAGGTTGTTCAAACTGCCACCTTAAGATTCAGTGTGTACTAATAAATATGAAGTCGATTGCCTAGATCGGATATATGGTTGACCAGATCAAGTATTCGATGGTTCCCGCTTGCATTCTGCTACGGTTTAGCCCCGTGTACAACAGCTTTACCGCCAGTATCGCCAATAAAACCGTTCGCAAACAGATACATTTCACGGCTTTTCGCCCGGGAGGCGGCAGGCTTACGAATCACACATTTGCTAAAGTATAGTGCACAGCGCTGGCGAAACCCGCTCACGCCTTCGCCCTCGAACAGTTTGACCAGAAAATGGCCGCCGGGTACCAACACGGCGATCGCCACCGCCAAACTGTCCTCCAGAAGGGCCAACGCCCGGGACTGATCGAGCGCGCGTATTCCAGTTATATTGGGGGCCATATCCGAGATTACAAGATCGGCACGGCCACGGCCGCCGTTTTGCTCAATAATCCGTTGTATCACTTCTGAATCGGCAATATCGCCGCGCACCAATGTGACCCCCGCAATCGGTGTCATCTCCTGAATATCCACCGCTATCAAAGTGCCACCCGGGCTTATCCGTTCCCAGACATACTGGGACCAACTGCCAGGTGCCGCACCGAATTCCACTACCGTCAAGCCCGGGCGCAACAAACGATCGCGCCGGTCAATCTCGATCAACTTGTAGACCGCACGTGAGCGATATCCATCCGCTCGCGCCTTACGCACGTAAGCATCTCGTGCATGGCGCTGCAACCAGTAATTGCGTTTGCGCTTTTTTGCCTTCACTATCGTGTTTACGGTAACAAGATATGTCGTCAGCCCATGCCTTTAACGGGCAAACAAAAACATTTTCTACGCGGCCTCGCGCATCATTGTAAAGTGTCCGTAACCGTGGGCGCTGCCGGTTTGAGTAACAACGTCTTACAGGAAATCGACTCTGCCTTGCAACATCACGAGCTGCTGAAAATCAAATTACCAGTATCCGGCCGTGATGAGCGGCGAAACTTGGCCACGCAAATTTGCGATCGGTCCCGCACTGACTTAGTGCAATTAGTTGGCCGTATCTGCGTGATCTATCGCGCCGGGGACGAGCCCATTATCAAACTGCCATAGTAATACCGCGGGTCATGTGCCTGTTATTTTTCGCCGCCAATCATCACCCCAGCTACCGGCTAGTGATAGCCGCGAACCGCGACGAGTACTACCGGCGTCCAACGGAAACAGCCCGATTTTGGGCCGCCACGCCGCATGTACTGGGCGGCCGTGACCTCGAGCAGGGCGGCACTTGGTTGGGTATTACCCGCGACGGCCGTTGGGCCGCCGTGACCAACTATCGCGAGGTTAGCGCAAAGCAACATAGCAGTTCTCGGGGACACTTGATTCGAGATTATCTGGTCGGTGAGGTTGCTGCGGAACACTACATCGACAAAATACATCACCGAGCCGACCGGTACGCGGGTTTTAACTTGATTGTCGCCGATCCTGCTCAAGCTATTTATTACTCGAACCGCGGTGGCGACCCGCAGGTATTCAGTGACGGCGTGTATGGTCTCAGCAACCATCTACTCGACTCACCCTGGCCGAAACTCACGGAAGGCAAAAACCGGTTTATGGAGATATTGGCACGAGACGGCGATTTGAACACCCAAAGCTTATTTTTGTTGCTCAGCAATCAACACATGGCGGTGACTGGCTTACCGGATACCGGTGTCGGCGATGAACTGGAACGTGTACTGTCACCCCCATTCATCAGCAGCCGGGACTACGGAACCCGAAGCTCCACCGTTATCCTCGTGGACCAGGACAATCGGGTTCAATTCATCGAGCGCAGTTTCCGATCATCTGCCGGGCACCCACCCTCACCGGATAATTTCGAGGCGACATCCCACCAGTTCACTATTCACAGGCTATAATCAGAGAGATTAATCTATTGGGAGAGGTGCCTTGCGAAAGCTGTTGATTTTGGCGGTTTTGTTACCGGTCCTGGCTTACGCCGGCGTGAAGGGATACTTGTGGTATTCGATTTACAGCCACATGGAAGACATAAAAAAAGCAGCGGCTCCAGTGGCCACGATAAAGTACAAAGATATTCGTGCTCCGCTCAATGAACCGTTCGGCGTCACTGGCATCACCATCGAGCCCCATTTGGTGACCGATACAATTCGCATCGGGTCGGCGCTTGTCCATCCTGCGGGAATTAGAGACCTTTATGAGTTGGGGAAAGCGGATTTTAACGAGGGCTTGCCGCAAAGACTGCAAGTCTCGCTCAATCGAATCTCTATTGATCTGAACGGAGAAATTGCGTCACTGATGGCCAACGACCAGAAGACGAATCTGTTTGGCACACCGTTCGACGCGATGGCATGCGGTGACCGCGAACACTTCAGCCCCACTGATCTGATAGCGATGGGTTATGAAAAACTTTCAGTGGACACCAATTTTAATTACGGAGCCAATCGAGCAAAAGAATCAGTAGATTTGTTCGTCAAGTTTCAAGTTAGGGATGCCACATCCTTGGCCTTCGACATATCCATTCCCCGCAGCCAGGCACCAACCTCACGGGGGCAGTTAACGTTGCAAATTCCCCAACTCAAGGATTTCTCAATCAATATCGAGGACTTGTCATTCAACGAACGCCGAAATAAATACTGCGCCAAACTTACCGGTGTCACGAACGCCGAGTTCGTGGATCGGCATCTTGATCAGGTAAGATCCTATGCCGCGGACCGTGGATTTGCGCTGAGCGATGAACTGTTAACCGCCTATCGCAAATATGTTACCGACTCGGGCAACGTCACCATCAGCGCCAATCCTTTGGACCCAGTTGACCTGATGACGCTGTTGACGCTGAACCCTCGCCAATTGCTGGAGTGGCTCAGTTTAGATGTGAATATCGCGGGAAAAAATATCCAAGAATTGATGGTGATCGCCGTCGAGGAAGAGCAGCCGGAACAAGAGGATAAACCCAAAGTTATACTCGACACGTATAAACCGACCCCGGTTGCGGAGTTGGATCAACATGTCAACAGACTGCTCAAGATTCGCACCGTGGACGGCAAACTGCACCACGCTTATCTGAGCGTTGTGAGTCAAGATGCCCTGGTGCTGACCCAGGAACTGGTGGGTGGTTCCGCCACATTCCGCGTTCCGATCGCACAGATTGACGAGGTCCGGGTGCTACACTGATTGCCCTGCTCTAGTTTTTATTATCTCGTGGATGCGGCGTTAATTCGTGTTCGCCACCGGATCCCCCGGAACGAACCAGCAGCACCAGCGCCAACAAGCTGTTGACGACAAACAAGGTACCGGAGACCCCGTGCAGCTTGGCAAAACGCCGCTGCAACGGTGTATTGGGGATCAACTCACCGCCGGCAGCGAGCCTCAATTCGGCTAACTGGGGCGATACCACATATTCGCTGAATATAGTAATCGTCAGCATGGCGGCCAATATCCAGATGTTCCAACAACGCAGCCAGCCTAGCGGGCGATCGAGTAACAACGCAAAACATAACAATAACCCCCCGCAAATGAATCCGATCATGCTCACATAGCTAAATAAACGGCCGGCAACGTCGCCAGCCACGCTACGCTCCAACATCGCAAATAGTGTGGGTGCAACCACATAACCCACGACCCAAATCGCACCAACCCAGAACGTAATAAGGATGCGTTCCAGTGGTGTCCGAAGCCCAGCCAAAGAAAGAAGACCTGATTAACTACAGTGTATATTGAGGATTTCGTATACGCGGACGCCACCAGGTGTGCTGACTTCGACTTCCTCACCTTCGTGTTTACCTATCAACGCACGTCCAATGGGGGAACTAAATGATATTTGCGCATTGTCCAGATCCGCTTCCAGGTCGCCCACAATCTGATAGGTGACCCGCTCGTCGTTATGAATATCGTATAAATCGACGTACGTACCAAAGACGACGGTGTCGGCGACGTTCAAACGGGCCGGATCAATCACCTCCGCCGTGGCCAAATAAACCTCTAATTCAGCAATTCGACCCTCGATGAAGCCCTGCTGATTTCTGGCAGCTTCATACTCGGCATTTTCCGACAGATCGCCGTGCGATCTGGCCTCAGCAATGGCCTGTATCACCCGCGGGCGCTCGATGGACTTCAGCCGTTTTAACTCGTCTTGCAGTTTGTCCGCCCCGGCGGCGGTCAGGAGTACGCGTTTCATACTGCTATTTGCTGATGTAAATCCTGCAACCGATTCACAGTTTCTACACCCAACACGCTGTGCGCAGCGCAAGCAGCCCGCGCGGCAGCCAGGGTGGTGAAATAAGTGACCTTGTGTTGCAGCGCCTCACGTCTGATAGCGTAGGAATCCTTGAGGCTTTGTTTGCCCTCGGTGGTATTCACGATTAAATCTATCTCTCTATTCTTTATGATATCGACCACATGGGGGCGGCCTTCTTTTACCTTGTTGACTGTCCGTACCGTCAGACCTGCATCAGCTAAAATCATCGCAGTACCGCTGGTTGCGATCAACTCAAAATCGTTATCGGCAAGATATCGGGCGATCTCGACCACGGCCTGTTGATCATTCTTTTTCACCGAGATTAACGCTCTTCCAGCTTTGGGAATTTCCGCGCCCGCAGCGCGCTGTGACTTGTCAAACGCCTCACCAAAATTCTTACCGATGCCCATCACCTCGCCGGTACTTTTCATTTCCGGTCCGAGTATGGTATCCACCCCTGGGAATTTAAGAAACGGAAATACCGCTTCTTTTACGGAATAGTAATCGGGCACAATCTCTTTGGTCACCCCCTGCGAAGCCAAGGACTTGCCGACCATACAGCGTGCCGAAATCTTCGCCAGCGGCCGTGACGTCGCTTTGGAGACGAAAGGCACAGTCCGGGAAGCGCGAGGATTGACCTCCAAAACATAAATCTCTTCTCCCTTAACGGCAAACTGAACGTTCATTAATCCCACCACATTCAACGCCAACGCCATCTTCCGAGTCTGATTGCGCAACGCCTCCTGAATGGCCGGTGACAGGCTGAACGGCGGTAGCGAACACGCTGAATCTCCCGAGTGCACGCCGGCTTCTTCGATGTGTTCCATGATGCCCCCGACGATTACCGTCTCGCCGTCACAGACCGCGTCGACGTCAACCTCCGTGGCGTCACTCAAGAAATGATCGAGTAACACTGGGGATTCGTTCGAGACGTCGATCGCCATGCGCATATAGCGCTCCAGATCATCCCGGCCGTGGACAATCTCCATCGCGCGGCCGCCAAGCACATAGGATGGCCGGACCACCATCGGGTAACCTATCTCTTCGGCCAACTGCAGCGCTTGTGTAGCGCTGGTGGCAGTGCGGTTGGGCGGCTGTAATAACCCAAGTTCCTGAAGTAATTTTTGGAAGTGTTCCCGGTCTTCGGCCTGATGGATTGCTTCCGGCGACGTGCCAATGATCGGCGCGCCGGCTGCTTTGAGATCACGGGCGAGTTTTAAAGGTGTTTGCCCACCGTATTGCACGATTACTCCGGAGGGGTTCTCTTTGGCTACAACTTCGAGGACATCCTCCAGTGTCAGTGGCTCAAAATACAGTCGATCCGACGTGTCATAGTCGGTGGACACCGTCTCCGGATTACAGTTCACCATGATGGTCTGATAACCATCTTCACGTAGCGCCATCGATGCGTGCACGCAACAATAATCAAACTCGATTCCCTGGCCGATACGGTTCGGTCCACCGCCGAGAACGATAATCTTCTCTTTGTCTTCCACCTCTGACTCACACTCTTCATCATAGGTTGAGTACATGTATGCGGTAGCGGTGGCAAATTCCGCTGCACAAGAATCCACTCGTTTGTAAACTGGACGCACGCCTTGACCATGACGCAGGGCGCGGAACGCTTGCTCATTGATGCCCAGCAGCGCCGCCAAATACCGATCAGAAAAGCCTTTGCGCTTCCATTGCCACAACCGATCGCGATCAACTTGAGCGCCGGGCTTGATATCACGCCCCGGGACACGCAGTGCCTGCACGAGTACGTCTTCAGCGCTGCTCCGTTCATCGCTGTCGAGTTGCGGTTCGAAACCATAGGTGCCGATCTCCAGACCTCGAATCGCTTTTTGTATCGATTCTTGAAATGTGCGCCCAATCGCCATTACCTCACCCACGGATTTCATTTGTGTAGTGAGCACGCTATTGGCCTGTGGAAACTTTTCAAAATCGAATCTTGGTATTTTTGTCACTACATAATCGATGGTGGGTTCGAATGACGCCGGCGTCGCACCGCCAGTAATTTCGTTGCGCAATTCATCAAGCGTATATCCCACCGCCAGCTTGGCCGCCACTTTCGCGATTGGGAACCCAGTAGCCTTGGAGGCCAGCGCCGAAGAACGTGAGACGCGGGGATTCATCTCGACAATGACCATCCGCCCATTGTTCGGATTCACCGCAAACTGTACGTTTGACCCACCGGTATCGACACCGATCTCGCGTAACACCGCGATACTCGCGTCGCGCATAGTTTGATATTCCTTGTCGGTCAGAGTCTGCGCCGGGGCGACGGTGATCGAGTCGCCAGTATGCAGCCCCATGGGATCAACATTCTCAATAGAGCAAACGATAATGCAGTTATCGTTATGATCCCGCACCACCTCCATTTCAAATTCCTTCCAACCGACGATGCATTCCTCGATAAGCAATTCATTGGTCGGCGATGCCTCCAGGCCTCGCTCACAAATTTCTAAAAACTCATCTTTGTTGTATGCGATGCCCCCACCGGTGCCGCCAAGCGTGAATGACGGACGGATGATTGCCGGGTAACCGACCATGGCCTGGACCTGAAACGCCTCTTCCATGCTGTGGGCCGATGCTCCATGCACAGTCTCCAGTCCGATGCGATGCATGGCTTGTTTGAACAATTCCCGGTCTTCCGCCTTGTCGATGGCCTCACGGCTGGCGCCGATTAACTCGACCGCGAATTCCTCGAGTGTGCCTTGCCGCGCAAGATCGAGGGCGCAGTTCAGCCCGGTTTGCCCCCCCATGGTCGGCAACAGGGCGTCCGGGCGCTCGCGTTCGATGATCTTGGCAACCGTGCGCCAGTGGATCGGCTCGATGTAGGTGGCGTCGGCAAATCCGGGATCGGTCATAATGGTGGCTGGATTCGAGTTCACCAGGACCACCCGATATCCCTCTTCCTTTAATGCCTTGCAGGCCTGCACGCCAGAGTAATCGAACTCGCAGGCCTGTCCAATCACAATCGGACCGGCGCCAACAATCAATATGCTCTTGATATCCGTGCGCTTAGGCATGTGAACCCAGCGCCTTCGCTGTTCCTGTATCCACCCCTCGGTGCGCCGCCATCAGCTCCACGAAGCGATCGAACAACAGTGCGATGTCATGCGGACCCGGACTCGCCTCGGGGTGACCTTGAAACGAGAATGCCGGTCTGTCAGTGCGGGCCACACCTTGGATTGACCCGTCAAAGAGCGATGTGTGCGTGACTTTGAGAAGATCCGGCAGGCTCTCAGCGTCCACGGCGAAACCATGATTTTGGCTGGTGATGAACACCTGACCGGTCTTCAGGTCCTGCACTGGATGGTTGGCGCCGTGATGTCCGAATTTCATCTTCATGGTCTTGGCGCCGGATGCCAACGCCAACAATTGATGGCCGAGGCAAATTCCAAACACCGGCATATTGGCCTCTAGAATGTCACGGATCGCCGCGATAGCGTAATCGCAAGGTTCCGGATCGCCCGGTCCGTTGGACAGAAACACACCATTGGGGTGTTGGGCCAAGGCCTGTTCTGCGCTGGTAGTTGCGGGGACCACTTGAACGGCACAACCTCGATCCACCAGCATTCTCAATATGTTCTGTTTGACCCCGAAATCGTAGGCGACAACGTTGAAACGCGCAGTCGATGCGTCCCGATAGGCGTTCTGCTCCCATTCCCAACCGCCTTTGCTCCAAACATAAGGCTGAGCGGTGGTCACCTCACGCGCGAGGTCCATGCCCATCAAGCCGGGAAATGCGCGGGCAGCCGCTACCGCCTGCGCATCATCGATATTCTCGCCAGCCACGATCGACCCATTTTGTGCGCCTTTCTCGCGCAGCAACCGGGTCAGTTTGCGGGTGTCAATATCCGCGATCGCCACGACGTTGTGAGCGCTGAGGTATTCACTCAACGACTGGGTCGATCGCCAGTTACTCACCCGCCGTGGCAGATCACGAATCACCAAACCAGCCGCATAGATACCCGCTGATTCGACATCTTGAGGATTGGTGCCGGTATTACCGATATGGGGGTAGGTCAATGTAACGATCTGTTTGGCGTAGGACGGGTCGGTGAGGATTTCCTGGTAACCGGTCATTGCGGTATTGAATACCACCTCACCGATGGTCTGCCCGGAGACACCGATGGATTGTCCTTTGAAGACCGTACCGTCCTCAAGCGCTAGTAACGCGGTGTTGGCCACCAGACCCCCGGTTGTTGTGTTACACGCCGTGTCACGCCACCGGCCGGTTCGGACTCGGCGACGTCAGGACCCAAAAAAAGGGAGAAACCCGTATGGTTTCTCCCGTGTAGGATTCGTTCTGAAGTTGCGATCTCATTAAACAATCAATTGTAGGGGACAAGGGTCCTCCATTCAATGGCAACTCAGCGTAATCCCAACACATCTTGCATGTCGAATAGTCCGTTGTCCTGCTCGGCCACCCACAGGGCCGCGCGCAATGCC
>CAMYNX010000107.1 GCA_947259875.1 uncultured Gammaproteobacteria bacterium
GTCCACGAGACCGCGTCCGCTGTGTTCAGTACCCGGTGGGTGATGTCGTATCTATCGGGACCGCTAACGCGCGACCAGATCAAAAACATTATGGCCGGCCGCACTGCCGCCGTGGTAACGGAGCCGGAACCTTCGCCGTCAGAACCAGCGAAGCTGGCAGGTGGTCAATCCAATCCACCGATTCTCCCGCCGTCGGTGGCGCAGTATTACTTACCCGTTCTGCGCAGGAGCAAGGATGACGCGAGCTTGATTTATCATGCCCAGCTGATGGGGGCTGCTGATGCGGGTTATTCGAGCGCACGGTATAAAGTCAATACCGAACGCCGCATCGTCGCGTTGACCGAGATCGTGGATGATCCGGTACCCGTGGACTGGGAGGATGGGGAGGTCGTAGAACTGGATCCTGACCAACTCGAGCGGTCCGGTGTTGAAGAGGCAGTGTACGGGGAGATCGCGACGGTAGCGATGAATGAGAAGAACTATGGTAACTGGAAGAAGTTGTTTATAAATTGGGTCCGTAATGCCCATGCGTTGGCGTTGTATAAAAGTCCAACCTTCAAGGCGTTATCCAAAGCCGACGAGTCGGAGGGCGATTTCCGTGCTCGGCTTCAGGTGTTGGCGCATGAACAGCGTGATATTGCGACTGGAAAGCTGCGCAAAAAATACGATAAAAAGGTCACAACTCTGGAGAACCGATTGATGCGCGCGCAACAACGTATCGAAACCGAGGAGGCACAATCGAAGCAGACTAAGTTGGACACCGCGATTGCGGTTGGCGCGGCGGTTCTAGGTGCCTTTTTGGGGCGCAAGAGGGTGTCGACGACCACCGCGACCCGGGTCGGGTCGGCGGTAAAACGCGCGGGTAGGTTGAGCAAGGAAAGCGGTGATGTCGAGCGTGCGCAAGAAACGGCGAAGGCAGTTAGCAAACAACTCCAAGAACTTAATCAGGAGTTCGAAAATGAATTAGCGGATCTCGAATCCACGTTCGATGCGCAAGCCGAAGCGCTGGACGAGATTACAATCAAACCCAAAACGACGGACGTGCATGTTCATTTGCTCGGCGTCGCGTGGGTACCCTACTACCGCTCGCAGGACGGCAAGTTGATGCGCGCTTGGAGTTGAGATTAGGGGTGCGTGTGGGTACGCGTCGAAAACAACGCCGGCGGGGGGACTTTCCGGCTGCACGCCGGTCTAACCAACAGTAGCTAAAGTCGAAGATTAACCACAGTGCGCTGGTGTCGGGAGCGCAAATTGTTGCGGTGCAGCAACAGGGTGTGCTATTGTTGCAGTGCACCATCATACTATAACGAAAAAGTAGGATGAGCGAGAAAAAAGACGTGCTGTATATTGATCTCGGCGGGTTGCGGGTTGCCGCACCACTCCATGACCTGATCGCGAACGAGATCGCCCCCGGTTCCGGTATCCAACCCGACGCCTTTTGGTCATCTCTGGGCGACATAGTCCGTGATTTGGGTCCCAACAACCGCCAACTGCTCGCAAAGCGAGACGCGCTGCAGACGGAAATCGACAACTGGCACCTGGCGCGAAAGGGCCAAGCTTTGGATGTCGAGGCGCAAAAACAATTTCTATCGGCAATCGGCTATGTGATTCCGGAAGGACCAGAGTTCACAATCGATGTCGAAAACGTGGACGACGAGATCGCTAAGATGGCCGGTCCGCAGTTGGTGGTGCCGCTGGACAATGCACGGTACGCATTGAATGCGGCCAACGCGCGTTGGGGCAGCCTTTACGATGCATTGTACGGTACCAACGTGATCGACGATTCCGGAGGCGCCGATAAGGGAGGCGCCTATAATCCGGTACGCGGTCGCAAGGTCGTTGAGTACGCGAAGGCTTTCCTGGACGAGGCGGTAGGGCTCGCCAAGGGTCGATACAGCGACGCCACTGAATTCGAGTTGACCGATCTGGGTGGGCGCAAACAACTCGTCATTGTTCTGAAAGACGGTACGCAAACGAGCCTGGCCGACAGTGCGAAGTTTGCCGGCTATCGGGAGGTTGATGGACAGCTAAGCAGCGTCTTGCTGCAAAACCATGGCCTGCATATCGAAATACAGATCGATCGAAACGACGTCATCGGGAACGACGATCCCGCCGGAATCAAGGATATTTTGATCGAATCGGCGCTGACCACAATCCAGGATCTCGAAGACGCGATTTCAGCGGTAGATGTTGACGACAAGGTGTGCGCTTACCGCAACTGGCTTGGCATTATGAAGGGCGACCTCAAGGCTGAATTCAATAAAGGCGACGAGCGTGTAGATCGCCGATTAAAACCTGACCGGGAATTTACCAATCCGAACGGCAGTACGATCACCTTACCCGGACGCAGTCTGCTGCTGATTCGTAATGTTGGTCTGCATATGTACACCGATGCGGTGATCACTGTGGACGGCGACGAGATCCCAGAGGGATTCCTAGATGCCATGGTGTCGGTGCTCACTGCCATTCACGACCTCAACGGAAACGGCAAGTATCGTAACAGCCACAAAGGCAGTATCTATATCGTAAAACCAAAACTGCATGGTCCCGAGGAAGTCGGCGCAACCGTGGAACTATTCAGCCGAGTGGAAGATGCGCTGGGGCTTGTCCGTAACACGATCAAGATCGGCATCATGGATGAAGAGCGGCGCACCACGGTGAATCTCAAAGAATGTATCCGTGCCGCCAAAGAACGCGTAATCTTCATTAATACTGGTTTTCTGGATCGTACCGGCGATGAGATACATACCGCCATGGAAGCAGGGCCTATGCTGCCCAAGCTCGATATCAAAAACGCTCCATGGATCCTTGCTTACGAAGACTGGAATGTGGACATTGGTATCGAGTGCGGTTTACCGGGCCGTGCACAAATCGGTAAAGGTATGTGGGCGGCGCCGGACGAAATGAAGGCCATGGTTGAGACGAAAATCGCTCACCCCCAAGCCGGGGCCAACACCGCCTGGGTACCCTCGCCCACTGCCGCGACGCTCCATGGGATCCACTACCACAAAGAAAACGTGTTCGAGCGGCAGCACGAGTTGGCAAGCCGCGAACGGGCCAGCCTCGATGACATCTTGACCCCGCCGTTGTTGCGAGAACGGTCATTGACGGATGACGAGATTCAGAAGGAATTGGATAACAACACGCAAAGTATACTCGGCTATGTGGTACGCTGGATTGATCAGGGTATTGGTTGTTCCAAGGTGCCGGATATCCATGATGTTGCGCTTATGGAAGACCGCGCCACGTTGCGGATCTCCAGTCAGCATATCGCGAACTGGTTGTACCACGGGATGGTTACAGAGGACCAGATCTTGGAGACCATGAAAAAAATGGCGATTGTGGTGGACCGGCAGAACCACGGCGACACGAATTACCACGACATGGCTAATGGCTACGATAGCGCGGCATTTCAAGGTGCGTTAATTCTGTTATTCAAAGGACGGGAGGAAGCCAACGGGTACACGGAGCCGGTGTTACACGCACGGAGGCGCGCGGCCAAGATAAGAACTTGAGGCGCCTGCGCGATCTCGTACCGACTACTCGTTCCGATTACCGTGGTTGTGGCACCTAACTCTCTCGCGTTATCGGACGTGAGAAGACTCGGGATGTCATCTCGTCTGTTGCCCAGTATGCTGCTCTCGTTAGTGGCGCATCTAGCATTGTTTAATTTTTTGTTTTGGATGGTTTCTCCTTACTGGGGAGCGTCACCGCAGCACTCGATGTCCTCGATACTCACCGTGAAAGTGGTGTCCCTCAAGTCCGATACGCCACGAGTGATTGAAGAAGGTCGCCTCGAAAAAACCCAGCCAATGAAGCCAAAATCGATGCAGGTTGAGAAGATGTCGGATGTGCCGATTGACAAACCCCGGTCCCGGTCCCGGTCCCGGTCCATCGGTCAAAAAGAATCGACTAGGGACACTGCGGTTATACCGCCCGCACCGTCGAAATCCGGGAGGGAAATCAGTTCCTGGCAGGCGGGGATACCCGGCCCCGATGGCGATATATCGGTATCGCGGCGGGTGGCGTCAACGTCATGGCTGACGCCAAGTAAAAAAGAGCAAGAAAAAAGATATTTAGCAGACCTACATGCTGCGATAGCGGGAAAGAAATTTTACCCCGAACAGGCTCGGCGCGAGGGGCGTGAGGGACGCGTCGTGGTCGGCATTACGATTCGTCGTGACGGTGAAATCACGAATGTCGCTGTTGTGGAGCCCTCAGGTTCTCGTTTATTGGATCGCGCAGCTTCTAAAGCTGTGCGTCAATTAGGAAGATTCCGGCCGTTCTCAAACCAGATCGTGGGCTCGGCGCTGACAACACAGATCGCGTTTGCGTACCTTTTGGAAAACTAATCACTTGCTTTAGTTTTCCGGCGTATGGAGTGGGATTTTTTGTCCCAATGCAGAGCTAATTACGCGACCATTAAACCGCTGTCTCATGGTTTTGGTGACCGCGTGATCAATACTGCAGTGACCCGGGCTGACTTGTGATACCCGTAACCGATTCAGTTCGTCGGCGACTTTTTCAGTATCTCGTACTCCTCTAAATTTCAGTCTCGCGCCGCCGGTGTAGTGGAATATCTCACGCCCGGCAACCGCAGCCGCCTTCGCCATAATTTTCGCGACCCCGGTATGTGAGCAAGCCGTTAATACGTAAGGGCCTTGCGCAGTCTTGATGAGCATGGATAACTCATCGCTAATCCCTACCGTAGGGATATTAGTATGGGTCCTGAGCACGAGTAGATTCGGTGAAATCTCATATACATCCGAGACTCGCTCTACCGGGTCACCGTCGACTGGTTGCGCTGGTGGCGCATAAACTTTGACCGCAGGATTTGATTTTCGCATATACGAGATTCCACCGATGTGATCAGGGTGATTGTGAGATACAACTAATATATCGATCGATCTTGGGTCGATCGCAGCTGCCCTTAGATTATGTTCTAGGGTCTTGGGTGTGGCGCCGGTGTCAAAAAGGACATCGGCGCCATCATAATGGATATACACTGCATATCCGAATTCGGGCTCAAATCCTTCGTCAAAGGTGTGGGTAACATCGGTAATAACCTGATAGTAGTTCGAAGGCGATGCCGGATCTCCCCAAGCGTGGGAGGTCATCACCAGCGTTGCGAGCGCTAAGATACAGCAATAGATTGCGGTCATGGAATCCCCTTGTCCACCATACAGTTGATTTGAATCTGATCGAGGGCGAAAGTTCTGTGCCTGGACCATATTGCCCCGGGGTTTTACCGAGGCTACCCTACAGAGGCTTACAGGTGCTGCCGTCGTCCGGTCTTTGCGGGATCCTTGGTGCAATATGCAGGCTAGTTCCGGTTACGATGTGCTTTGCGTATGATGCCGTTTGTTTCCGGTTAATTTCGAATGCGTTGGGACCCGCACATGATATTGCGAGATTATGTGTGCGGCGTTAGGGTAACTGTAGCGTGATATTAATGCTTAGGGCTTTTATACCGGAAAAGTATTGGACCGCTGATCCGCAAATTTCACGATATGCACATTAGCCGATGACATCCAAAGCCAGCAAACTGCGTTCTGCTAACGATGAACAGGGGGGAGATTGTGCCCCCCTTCGGTTGATCTATGCTCCAGATGCCGATGACTCCGCCTCAGAACAATATGGCAGATACGTGTTGGGCGAAATTCGTTTCGCATCCACGCCAACCATAACCCACCGTGAAGATTTTGACTATCCACTCGTGTGTGTCCCTACCCAGCAACTGTTGGGGCCTCCCGTCAAAGAGATTTGGTTAAGCCCAACACCCGTTGAGTATCGGCAGCAAGCCGACATCCGGTTTGGCAACAATGATCAAGTGCTGTTTGGCTACACGCATTTTACGCTCCCAGCCACCGGCGAGTCGCTCGAGACACAGATACAACGTCGGTACGACGCAATGCTCGAGCTGTTGCAATCTCAGGGATACGCGCACTTGATGCGTGTGTGGAATTATCTGCCTCGGATCGGCGACGCTATCGAGGGTATGGAATGTTACCGTCGCTTCTGTCGCGCCAGGCACCACGCGTTCGAGACGTTTTACGAACAATTGATACCTAATCTGCCAGCAACGAGTGTCCTGGGAACCTCAGGGACGGATTTGCAGATAGTGTTTCTAGCCAGCCGAAGTTCGCCGTATCATTACGAAAATCCCCGGCAGGTCAGCGCATATCATTATCCGCAAAAGTATGGACCCAAAAGCCCGCTGTTTGCCCGCGCAACCTTGGTGCGATGGAACCGTGAACACACCTTGTTCATATCCGGCACGGCGAGCATTGTTGGACACGAATCACAGCATCGGGGGGATGCCCGCGCCCAGGCCGAGGAGATTCTGCGCAACATAGAGGAGTTAATAGCCCATGTCGCCCAATCAATCGGGATGGCAACACCGGGGCTAGGTGTAGTTAGACAGCTGCGCGTGTATCTGCGTAATTCCGGCGATCTCGGGACGGTGCGCCAGATTGTCGAGGGTCGTCTCGGCGCTCCCGCCCAGGCGGTCTATCTGCAGGCCGGTATCTGTCGGCGCGAATTACTTGTGGAGATGGAGGCCTTATTAGGCCTGGAAAAACCCACCTAAAGGAGCAAGAACCCTGACAATTACTGGCTGAGACGGGTTTCATGGTCAATACTATATAAGCACAGCATCAGGTGGGCCACAGTCTGCTCAATTATGAAGCGCAAGGTATCAACGGATGACCTGACGTTGGGGATGTACGTTGCTGAGCTCGATCGTAGCTGGGAGGCAGCACCGTTTGAATCGCCCTTTGAACTCCAGGGCTTCACGATCCAAAACGTTGAGGAACTCCTAAAAGTCCAAAAGTTATGTCGCTACGTTTACATCGATCCCAATCTAGGGGTCGGTGCAACGAGATATTTGTCGGACGAACACCAGTTCAATTCTGCAATTAATATAATCCAGGAAACGGCTGCCGCGGCGCCGTTGGACGAGTATTACCCCGAGAAGGAGCCGATCGAAACGGAGATAGTACGCGCCAAGGAAATCCTCAATGATACGCGTCGAGTTTATGATCAGGTTCTTCGCGATATCGAATCGGGTAACGCGGTGGATACCAATACCGTCAAAAACGTGGTAGGCACGTTGGTTGAAAGCGTGTTGCGCAACGCTTCGGCTGCATCCTGGTTGGTTCGGCTAAAAAAACAGGACGAAACGGCGTATTCACATTCGATATCGGTGTGTGTCCTTGGATTGACCTTGGCGCGTTATCTGGGACTCTCCAAAAAGCAACTCAATGTGCTCGGCATCGCAACGCTACTTCAGGATATCGGCAAGCTGAGCATTCCACCCTACTTGTTTTCAAAGGTGGAAAGACTTGACAAGAGAGAATTCGAGCTGATCAAACTGCATGTGGATAAATCTATAAGTGTGATCCGTTCGATGGAAGACATATCAAGCGATATCATTACAGTGACCGCTGCGCACCACGAGCGTTTTGATGGTACCGGTTACCCAAGAGGTCTGGCACGGTCGGAGATCAATCCCCTTGGTTCGATTGCAGGTCTGGTAGATACCTATGAGGCGATGACAGCAAACCGCCCCTATCGAAGGGCCAAAACCGGATTCGAGGCATTGATGGAGCTGTATGATGAAAGGGACCGTGCCCACGCCGGCGGCTTGATTGAACAGTTTATCCAGTGTATTGGAATATTTCCCGTTGGCGGCTTCGTGAAACTAAACACGGGTGAGATCTCGGTAGTCGTGCAACGCAATCAAGTCGTCCAACTTAAACCCCGTGTAATGATATTGACCGATCCGAAGGGTAACAAACTGCCGCATCCGCAGACCTTGGATTTGTCCGCACAATTCGTGCTGCCAGGCAGAATGCCTAGGATGATCTCAAAGATCGTTGACCCCAAGGACTACCATATCGACTCCCGGGAGTTGTTTATATAATCGTACCGTATGTAGGAACTATGGTTAACACGAGGCCAGATCTGAAAGCAATAAGTCCACCGACAGATGCGGTAGCGCCTGACGAAGAAATCCCAGCGTCACCACTCCCAATAGACCGGATCGGTATGACGAAAGCGCTGTCTGAGTTGATAGAGGGCAGCGCACAGGGCAGTTTGTCGTTGGCTTTCATATGCATCGATATAAATGAATTTCGGGAGATCAATCTGTCCTCCGGATTCGATGTCGGGGACGCGGTGCTTGACGAGGTCGTGTACCGTTTGCGCAGTGCGCTTCGACAGGGAGACTTGCTTTTTCGTATTGGTGATGACGAGTTTGCCATTCTCCTGCCGTCGATACTGCACGAAGACCATGCGATTCTGGCGGCACACAAGATCAGTTCTTCCTTTGAGGATTTAATTATTGTACGCGACAGTGAACCCATGGACGTGCGGGCCAGCATCGGCATCGCGTTATATCCGGACACTGCCAACAGCGACGGCGAGCTACTGCGCCAAGCCACAATAGCCAGGTATCGCGCTAATACTTCGAAATCTCCATTCGAGCTTTACAAAAAAGTACTCACACCGGGTAACATTCAACCGGTGGAGTTTGCACGTGAACTTCGACGTGCCGTATCCAATAACGACCTGGAGCTATATTTTCAGCCCAAATATGAATTATCGAGTCGGGCAATAACGGGTGTGGAGGCTCTGTGTCGCTGGACGCATGCCACGCATGGAATGATCAGTCCCGCGGAGTTCATTCCAGTCGCCGAAGAGACCGGCATCATTACGTCTATCACTTCATGGGCTTTAAATTCTGCGTTGCGGCAATGCTCGGAGTGGCGCGTGAACGGCAAGCCTGTGGTCGTATCGGTTAATCTCTCAGCATATGACCTTGACGAGGGGGATTTTCCTGAATTGATACAGCGAACCCTCCGGACTTGGCGCGTGCATCCCTCACAGCTCATGCTGGAGATAACTGAGACAACGATGATGCAGGACCAAAAGCGTACAATTGGAATTCTAAGGCGCTTGTCTGAAATCGGAGTCGGCCTGTCGATTGACGATTTTGGCAGCGGGTACTCTTCTCTCAACTACCTGCAACAAATGCCAGTTAATGAGTTAAAGATCGAAAAAGATTTTGTGATTAAGATGGAACGCAGCGAAAGTGACATCGCGCTGGTGCGCACTGTTATAGATTTGGGGCATAATTATAATTTAACGGTCACTGCCGAGGGCGTCGAAACGGAAAAGGCTGAAAAGTTACTCGTGGACATGGGATGTGACTTTGCCCAAGGTATATACTTCTCATCGCCGGTACCCGCGGACGAATTGGAGAAACTTCTCGATTAGCAACTGTGATCCGGGGGTTGTGCGAGCCAAGGGGTGATTAATTCCGACTTCACGGCGGTCGATTTTATCTTGATCGGTGATAATATATTTAGAAGCTGGCGTTGCTCTGGTGAATGAAAAATAAAGTATCAATTAATGATCTAAAGCTTGGCATGTATGTCGTTGAGCTCGACCGTCCGTGGGAATCGGTTCCTTTCGAGTCGCCCTTCGATCTGCAAGGGTTTACGATCACCACTGTCGATGAAATTGTCAGGCTCCAGGAGCTTTGTCGCTATGTGTATATAGATCCCGAACTTGGGGTCGGTGCCGCAAGATACCTTTCTGAGGAGCACAATCTGACTGAACTGGGCGGTCTGGTAAAAAAAACCGCAGATGCATTGCCGCTGCAGGATTTTTATCCTGAACAGGTCACCGTAGAAGAGGAACTCAATCGGGCGCAGGAGATACTGGAGGATAGCCGTGCGGTTTACGATAAGGTCATTCAGGATATCCAAGCCGGTAATGTTACCGATACGAAGGCGGTAAAAAATGTCGTTAATTCTCTGGTAGAAAGTGTGCTCAGGAATCCAGCGGCAACGGCGTGGTTGGTGCGATTAAAGCATCGCGATGCGGCATCGTACTCACATGCGATATCAGTGTGTGTGATGGCGCTCACTTTGGGCCGATTCTTGGGTTTACCGAAGAAAGATCTCGAGACCCTGGGTGTTGCGGCTTTGTTACAAGATTTGGGTAAGGTAAAACTGCCGCAAGAGCTATTGTCCAAAGTAGGGGAGCTAAACAGAAAAGAGCGAGAAGCGCTAAAGACGCATGTAGATATCTCCGTATTGTTGGTTAATTCCATGGAAGATGTTTCAAATAAGGTGGCGAACATTGTGGCGTCGCATCATGAGCGATTCGATGGTTCTGGATATCCGCGTAAGTTTTCCCGCTCGCAAATCGACACGTTGGCGGCCATCGCCGGACTGGTGGATTCCTACGAGGCAATGACATCAGAGCGTCCTTATCGGAAAGCTAAAACGTCTTTTCAAGCATTGATGGAGTTGTACGAAGAACGTGACAAAACATTTCCTGGCGGGCTGGTCGAGCAGTTTATCCAGTGTATCGGTATCTTTCCGGTCGGAAGTTTTGTGGAATTGAACAGCGGCGAGATCGGTGTAGTAGTGAGTCGAAACCGGGTACAACAATTAAAACCACGAGTCATGATTCTGGTTGATCCGAGCGGTGAAAAGATGTCACAACCGCAGGCCATTGACTTGGCAGCGCAATACTTAGTTCCAGCCAAGACGCCACGCATAATCACGAAAATTGTTGAGCCGGAACAGTATGATCTCGACGCAAGTCAATTTTTCTTTTAATAGACCGCGTCCTTTCTGCTAACTCCACGAGTTTGGCAGATTCCCTAAATCGCGTCCACGGTGGCTCGCCCTGACGTTAAGACCCCCACAAAGATGAGTGACGGACACGCAGTCAGAGGTACAGATTGAATCGCGACTCGGACCTTCGCCAACTGACCCGCATATTGCACCAAGGCGTCCCGCCGCTCGACTCTACGACTTCGCGCAGCACGAGTCCGGTCGCCATCATCCGGGATCCTTGGTGCAATATGCGGGCTAAACAGATCCTTGTCGCGGCAACAACATAAGTCAATCGTCGTCCTGACCGGGGCCGGTGTTTCCGCCGAGTCCGGCATAGCCACATTTCGCGCACTGGACGGCTTGTGGGAGAACTACCGGGTTGAAGAGGTTGCTTCGCCACAGGGGTTTGCTGTCAATCCAGACCTGGTCCACCGTTTTTATAATGGCAGGCGTAAACAGCTGTTATCGGGAACGGTTCAGCCCAATCGCGCACACCTTGCGTTAGCTGAACTCGAAGCGAGGTTCCGCGGTGAGTTCTGGCTCGTGACCCAGAATATTGATGATCTCCATGAAAGAGCGGGCTCGAAAAACGCGATACATATGCATGGAGAGCTATTAAAGAAGCGCTGTGACTACTGTGGTGATATCGGGACCGCCAGCCAAGCACTCAAAATCACGGATACCTGTGCGAGTTGTCATCGCACCGGGGGAATACGGCCGCATGTCGTGTGGTTCGGTGAGATGCCCCTGCGTATGGAGGAGATCTACGATGCCCTCAAAGACTGCGATCTTTTTGTCGCCATTGGGACCTCAGGAAACGTATACCCCGCGGCGGGTTTCGTTGACGCGGCCGCCGCTGTAGGCGCTCACACAGTGGAACTTAATCTTGAACCATCTGCAGTTGAATCGGCGTTTGCGGAAAAGAAATACGGGCCGGCCGGCAAATTGGTGCCGGAATTTATCAGCACACTTGCGATTTGAATTGCGACGCACATTGGTTGTGAATTAGTGTCAATAGTCTTGTAATCCTGGGACAACAGACCTAAGCTACAAACCCTTTTTGTAGCGCTGATCCGGGAGGTTGGGGATTGCAATCCAAGGTAATCCTGCGCAAAACGTTGGGAATATTCCTGCTCGTCATTACCGCGGGCTTGGCGAGTTGCCAGTCCTTTTGGTTTAGTTGGATTGCGGACGCCGATGGCACTAAATCCGTCCCAACCACTTTCGATGATCAACCGCTCCGCCGTAACTAAGACATGAACGAGCAGACAAGCAGCGAATCCTTCAAAAGTGGGCAACGGGTGACGAAGACCCCAGGGGGCGTTTCCCTTAGTGGATCGCTCCTGTTCATTTTTCCGATTCCATTATTCATGGCGGTTGCGGTGTCGTTGGGCCGCGGCGACTTTTCTGGTGTGTTGGGAAACGCATCGGCGGCAATATTGATTCTGATCGGGGCATTGACGTTGCGCAAGGGCCTACAAGCGGAACGCGCTTATCACGCCAAGAAAGTTGCCATAGCCCCAAAATTACCGCTCAAACTCGTCGCCTCGGTCATCGTTGGCATTGCCGTCATGCTGGCCGCAAAGATTGGCGCCGATCACGGTTTTCTGGTGGCGATATGTTTCGGTATCGGGGCAGCAGTGGGCTGCGTCCTCGCCTATGGCACGGATCCGCGAAAAGAGAAGGTTGCAAAGGCCAGCTATGGTTATACGACGGCAGAAGTGGTGGCGGCATTGGAGGAAGCGGAACAACGGGTTCGCAAAATCGAATCGGCCCGCCACCATATCCACAATCAGGAGCTGAAGGACCGGCTGTCACGCATCGTAGCTTCGGCGAGAAAGGTGCTTTCGGTAATTGAGGATGATCCACGGGATCTGCGTCGCGCACGTAAGTTTCTGAACACTTATCTTGAAGGTGCGCGAAAGGTGACGGAAGGTTACGCAAACACCCACAAAAAAACGCAGTCCAATGAATTGGAAGCGAATTTTCGTAATGTGTTAATGACGATTGAGGAGGTTTTCGACGAGCAACATCGTAGACTTCTACAAAATGATGTGCTGGACCTCGATGTTCAAATCGAGGTTCTTGCAACGCAGTTGAAGCGAGAAGGCATTCTATAGACCCGATCCGTTGAAACGGAGAAACAGGAAGAACCGCAATGAACCAAACGACGA
>CAMYNX010000108.1 GCA_947259875.1 uncultured Gammaproteobacteria bacterium
CGCCTTGGCGGCGGTGCGCGTGCCGGTCGCGTCGATATCGGTCATCGGATACACCACCGCGCCCCCCGGTGTGCCGCTGCCGCCACCGGGCAGGGTGCCATTGGTGTCAAACCGCATCAGCGCGATGTTGATGCCGCTCACCGAATCGATCAGGTCCTTGGTGACGTTCTTCATAATATCCATGCGCGTCCCCAACTGGGTCACCTGGTGGTTGTAAAACCAATTGAGGTAATTGCCGTTGTACAACGTGTACACCTCCCCAGTGTCATTCCAGCTTTCCGCGTCGTTCACGTTGCTGGTCCAGGGTCCGTCGTTGTCCTTGCCGATATACGTCGCGGTGCTCGCGTCGGTTTGCCCATGCACCCCCTGGTCGGCCTGGCATTCCACATGCGGCGGATTATTCTTGTCCTTGTCGAGTTTCCGCCACTCATCATCCCCGCTGTCCCAACGGGCAATGCGGTTGGTGTAATAACCGGGGGTGGTGTTCAATGCCGAGGTCCCCGCCGCACAACGGAACTGGCTGGCGTAGAAATACTCCTCTTGATTGCAATCGGGTGTGTCGCCGTCCTTATCCCAATAGGTCAGGGCAGGATCGCACGAGCCGGTATAGGTCGTATTTGGGTCATAGGACTCGGTCAGGGTGACTTGCGTGCTCATGCTGCCCGAGGTATCGAGGATGAACAGCACATTCGGCTTGGCGGACGTCTGGTTGCCGGCCAAGCCGACGAAGATCTCGGTGTCATCCGCCAGGATCGGTGTCGCTGCGATAGCACCCAGGACGACCCCCAACGTGATCTGTTTCACCTTAGAAAGTGTTCGACTGTTTACTGCGTTCATGATAACTCCCAATCTCACTGCCGGCGCCGCGCCGGTAAATTATTCCGATGGAGTCCACCCGGCCTTTCACACAACATATCAGTTCTCGATCACCGCAATGCGGTTGAGTACCCAGCTTTTCTTTTGATAGAAAACCATCACCAACTTGTCGTGTAGGCTGCCTAAAGACGAAATCGGAACCGGCTCGTTGTTCACAAACGCCCGGCTTTTGGGGGTAACCTTCAAATGCAGCGAGGCACATTGTTCACACGGGTAAACGATTGCTGAACCCACGCCTCGGTTGCTGACGTATAGCCGCACACTAGCCCCTTCGATGCTTTCCTCATGTTGGACCACGATGGGTTCTGCGTAGCCGGCAATGCTCAGGCTTAGCAGCAGGGACATGGCGAGGCCGGTGATCAGTTGTTTTATCGTCATCGTGTTGCGTGTCCTCAGATTGATTTGCCCTACGACCCCTTGGGCCCCAGTTTGGCAATACCTTGATAATGTTCGGCGCGCGAAGACCCGTGCCGGCCGATGCTACGCGCCAAAAAGTTGTAATTCGTCAATTGCGAATTGTTATCCAGGCTGTAGCCCGCAGGCGGTGAGCCCGGATAGGCAGGCGGAGTCGGTTACCTCGCACACCTTTCCGTCCACGATCTTGTAGTCCAGTGTCACGGAATTGTCCTTCGTATTGGCCACTGTCAGCAGGGTGTTGTCGCCGGTGACGTCCTCGAGGGCCACAGTGATGCCGCTCTCCGCACCTTGAAAGGTGGTCGCCAACCGTTCACTGCCGCCCGCCATGCGTTCCTGCAGTGAAGAGGTACGTATCGCCGAGACACCGAGTATTACCAGCATGACGAGCATCACCATGGTCACCGCTAATGCTGCGCCGTGCTGACTGCTTGGAGGCGAAACGGGATGGGTTGTGTCCTTGCTACTCATACACGGTTCCTCACCATAATGGTGGCGGTGTAAACCTGACGACGCACACGCAGATCGTCAGGATCCACGGTCACGTCCAGCAACTGATAGGTCTTGCTGTCGACATCGCTATTGGTGCCGTATTCGTCCACGGTGCGCAGCAGCAGCGCCACGCGCACGCTGACCACGCGATCCCAATTGCCAACCGTCGCTGCGCTCTTATAGCTGTCGGCGTCGTTATCGCCATCGTCGTCTTCGCCATAGAGAAACTGCATGTTCTCCACACCTTCAACCAGTTCTTCCTCGTCGGTAATTCCGTTGATGTCAACGGAACGGCGGAACAGCGCGCCAACGTTATTCCCACCCGTTTTAATAAAGTAGCGCACACCGCGATATCCACGAATCTCGGCCCCGGGTTCGTATACGCCATTGAGGGCGGCGGACACGTTCGATGGTCCCGAACCTTGCGACGCAGCGCTGTGTTGCAGCACGTTGCTGGTGGTGGGATCGGCGGTGACCCGAAACACATCTACCGAATCGCAGCTGGCTGCGACTACGATGTTGCCCTGTTGGAATTGAAAGTCATTCGCGGATTGAGCGGCGTTTAGGCTATCGTTCGGTGTGGCCATCGCCGCCTCCACCGCAGCCACCTGTGAAGGGTTCGCATAGCGCAAGGTGATAGCGTCCGTGCCACTGGCAACGTCACTCACGATAGCGGTGTTACCGGAGGGCTGCCATGCGCTGCCGGTGCTATCGAGTCCTTCAATGTCTGCGCTGGGATCATATAAATCGCCGCTAGCGACGTTTAGATCGTTGGCGACTTTTCCTTCGTAGCAACCGTAGTATCCCGCCATGCGCAGCTCGCGGGCGAGAAACTCCATGGCCAATCTACCGTTTTCCTGCAACCGCGACATGTCGCTCAGAACCGAATAGTTCTGCGAGCCGCTTACCACTGTAAATATCACGCCACCGAGCAGGAACATAGAAATGGTAAGGCCGACGAGCAGCTCTACCATGCTAAATCCCATCTGCCGGTGCCGTTGCTCAAAGCGGCTCATATTCTTGCCACCCAAGTCTTTGCCTGTAGACAGACGGCTGGATTGGGGCTTGGATTATCGGTAGCCGGCCAAGTTAACGTCGATGACCACACGCGCCCGGCGGCCTCGCACTCCGCTTGTGTGTCTACGCTCGGGTTTTGTGCCGCTTCACGGTCGAGCCAGACGATAGTGATATTGTAATCCTTACCGTCGGTAGTAATTTCGGCGTTGCCACTGGGAAGATCATCCAAGGCATCGTAGAAACAGTTACGGGCGTTATCCACGGAGGCAACGGTAGAAACACAAGCACCAACATTGCCCGAAGCGCGCGTTTGGGTATAGAGACTGGAGCCGCCGTTATCGGCCGGAATATTATGTACTCGTATTTTATCGATGAGTTCGTAAGCGATAAATGTGGCCTGCGTGCGCATATAGGCGTCTTGGCCATAGCGCAGACTCCAGGTTTCGGCGAACGCCATACCGAGAAGTCCGATACTCAAGACAAACATTGTCACCATGGCTTCGATCAAACCGACACCTTTTTGCGTTGTCGGGAGCCTCGGCGTATTGATATTCTTCATCAGCGCTGCTCAACATCCAGTAGTTGTGGAACCGTCAGGATCGATGAAATAGGTACGGCCATTACTACACAGATCTATTTCCTTGTTCTCCGCTTCCCGGTTGGTGATAGTGACGGTCACCGGATCATTGCCCGCGATACTCGTAACCCGGCCTGTGGGTGAAAAACGTAAAGTACTCGGAACATTGTTGCTGGCATCCTCCACGGAGAGCGTTAAATCAGTGGGGAATGGAATATTGGAAACCCGAGGTTCCGGCTCGGTCGTGCCATCATTATCGTCGTCGCAACCCGGAGTCGTCGCGCTGGAGTCGTAGGCGCCATCATCGTTGCAGTCGCGAAACGCGAGCCAGTTTTCATCCCAGTTACCCCCGCATGCGGTACCGTCGGCACTCGGGCACACCACCACAGGCGTTCCCGTCACCATCGCCGTGTTGCGGGCGATGCTCATCGTGGTATACACGTCTTCGAGCGCGCGCGACTGACTGGTGCGCGCGATAAAGTTATTGAAAGCGGGCACGCCGAGCCCTAGCAAGACCCCGGCAATAGTGACTGTCAAAGTCATTTCTATGAGTGTGAACCCGCCCCACACGCCAAGCTTGTGGCGTATCTCGCGGCGTTGCCAACGCCCACCCTCGCACCGTTTATCGCTCATAAAGTACTCCAACAGAAAGGCTCAGCAAGCCCACCCACCCTAACTGCCAATGCAGCGAGGCGAAATGTATTTCGCGTGTATTCTCGGGAACGTAAGCCGTTCCCAACAAACACCCCTTGAACCCTTTCTTCACTTAAGTTTAGACAAAGCTGTTGACTTTTCCAGCGACGAACTGCCTCAATTCGCGCGCCGTGGCGCCCCCGTGAACTTGGCAATACACGCAAATCCCCCCACACCGCAGCAAAGAAATATCCATGGTCGCGAACCTGCATCTTGTTTCGAGATGGCGAATAACGCCTAAGATTGACACTTCCTCAAGTTGTCACTTGAGTGTCAGCGAAGAATCGCACCGCGTTTAACGCCGCCGGTCAATCGGAACGGGCAAGATGCTTCGGTGCGATGCGCCTCAGGATGACAATCAAGGGTTGTCAATCCGAACGCAGAGAGAAATCTTACCGTGGTTAATTATGATCGCGAGTTCAACACGGTGAGATCCCTCCCGGCGCTTGTGCTGCGCGAAATCGCAGTGCTGGTCCTGCGCGAAATCGCAGTGCTGGTCCTGCGCGAAGCCGCAGTGCTTGTCCCCGCACAGCGGGGGAACAGCAAGGGAACTGCGCCAGGACAAGCAGCTTGACGCCTCGGGATAACAGGTCAACAGAACGCTTCAGGATGGTAACAAACAAGAGCACTTCAACATCATAGGGTAAGCTTTGTCACTGAACCGAACGGAGGTGTGTTTCTTGAAATACGGACAGGACAGACCGCGCCGCGCTGGTCGGGATGACAAAAAATCGTCTCACGATGACGAAGCGTACATGGGAGTTGGACCGTGACTGACAGACCGAACGATTGATACCCGGAGTCGGGCGCGCCAACCGCGATTGTGCAAGACATCCGCTACATCATTGTGTTGATGTATTCCACTGCTGCATCGATGCGGCGCAAGACTTTCTCCTTACCGAGGATCGCCAAGGTTTCATCGATCGGGGGTGAAACCGCAACCCCGGCAACCGCAATCCGCAGCGGCTGGGCTATTTTCCCCAATCCGATCGAACGTGCTCTAATTGCCCCCGTAATTCAACCAGAATCTCACCCGCTTGGCCCTTGAAATGTTTGTTCACCGACTTGGCATCATAACCGTCAATTTCGCGGAAGAAAAACAGACTGCGATCAACCAACTCGAGTAAAGTTTTCGATCGCTGCTGGTTAACACGAAATACCTCCTCCCAGTTAGCCTGCTCGTCAATGTTGATCCCGGCATTTTCGAAATGCCAGCGGGCATGATCTCGTAATTCATCCACCTTCCCCGCCTTGATATATTCGTAGTTGAGCCACAACAGTTTTTCCGGATTGAACACCGCCGATCCACGCTGAACACTACTGATATCAAACAAATCGATCATCTCTTGTCGCGTGAAAATTTCCTGATCACCATGAGACCAGCCCAAGCGCATCAGGTAATTTACCAATGCCTGCGGGAGATAGCCGTCGTCGCGATATTGCATGACGCTCACCGCACCATGACGCTTAGACAGGCGTTTGCCGTCCTCGCCAAGAATCATTGGTACGTGGGCATATCTAGGCGGCTCGACGCCCAGCGCTTTGAGAATATTTATCTGTCGAGGCGTATTATTGACGTGATCGTCGCCGCGGATAACGTGGGTGATCTGCATATCCATATCATCGACAACCACGGTGAAATTATAAGTTGGCGTGCCATCGGATCGAGCGATAATGAGATCATCGAGCTCATTATTGCTGATTGTTATACGGCCCTTAACAAGGTCGTCAATCACGACGTTTCCGTCCAGCGGGTTCTTGAACCGCACTACCGGGGGTATGTCTTGCGGCGGCTGGCTGCGGTGCCGGCAGCGGCCGTCGTATCTGGGCTTGTCACCCCGCGCCCGTTGCTGTTCGCGCATCTCATCAAGTTCTTCCCTGGTACAGTAGCAATGATATGCCTTGCCGGCGTCAAGCAATTGATCGATTACTTCCTGGTATCGGTTCATGCGCTGCGTCTGAAAGTAAGGACCTTCATCGTAGTCCAGGCCCAACCAACTCATGCCATCCAATATCTCCTGCACCGATTCTTCGCTGGAGCGTTCTCGATCCGTGTCCTCTATGCGCAACACAAATCTGCCGCCGTGCTTGCGTGCATACAACCAGGAAAACAATGCGGTACGGGCACTACCTATGTGCAGATAACCGGTGGGGCTGGGTGGGAACCGGGTAATTACCGTCATGCTTTCACGCTAATGACTACCGGCGGCTTCGCGCGCACGCCGATAAATCGCCTCGAGCATCGCGTGCAGACCATTGCTTCGTGTTGGACTGAGATGTTGATCGAATCCAATGCTTGCGATGAAGTCAGGCTTGGTGGCCAGAACGTCCTCCGGTTTACGATCGCTAAAAACCCGCAGCAAAACCGCAATCAAGCCGGATACGATTGCCGCATCGCTGGTACCGTCGATGTGCAAACACCCGTTCTGCATCTGCGTGCGCAACCAAACTTGCGACTGGCAGCCGTGGATTTTGTTCTCTGCGGTCTTCCATTCGCTGGGAAATTCCGGGAGGTTTCGCCCCAAGTCGATGAGGTACTCATAACGACCCATCCAATCATCGAACAAACCGAACTCACTCACCAATTCCTGTTGCGCTTGGGTGATTTCGTCACACATCGCTACCTCACCCATAGTCATTTGGTCCCGTGAACATAGATAACGCGCCGCTGATCCGACATTAGCTAGCCACCCGCCAGCGCGTGCCGTCTGCCACATCTTCCAGGATCACACCCTGTTCAAGAAGCATATCCCGTATACGATCCGCCTTCTCGAAATCCTTGGACATGCGCGCAGCTTCACGCTGTTTGATCAAATGTTCGATGTGCGCAGTGTCCAAACCGGCATCCGCACCGCCAAACCACACCTCGGGGTCTTGCTGCAATAAACCGAGCAAATCGCCGGCCGCCAACATTTCGTTCTTAATCCGCGATTTCTGCGCCTTGTCCGCGGCAGTATGCGCTTCGCGAGCCAATCCAAACAAAATCGCCAACGCCTTAGGCGTATTCAAATCATCGCGCAAACAGTTTAGAAATGTATCCGGTATTTTGCGCTGTGAACTATCAACTACTGGAACGTCATGCATATCACGCAGCGCTTGATACAAACGATCCAAACTGCGCCGCGCTTGCATTACACCCTCCTCGGTCCAATCCAGCGGTCCACGATAGTGGGCATTCAACAGCGCCAGGCGTATCGCTTCGCCGGGCGCTTGTTTCAACAGGTCGCGGACCAACAAAATGTTTCCCACCGACTTGGCCATTTTCTCGCTCTCAACGGTAATAAGCCCATTGTGAACCCAATAGCGGCAAAAAGAGATGCCATTGTGGGCACAGACACTTTGTGCATTTTCGTTCTCGTGATGTGGAAAAATCAGATCCCGTCCGCCGCCGTGGATGTCGATGGTGTCTCCCAAATGTGCTTCCGCCATAGTAGAACATTCAATGTGCCAACCTGGCCTACCTCGTCCCCATGGGCTATCCCATCCGGGAAGATCTTCGCTGGAAGGCTTCCATAACACGAAATCCGCCGGATCGCGTTTGTAGGGCGCGATCTCCACGCGTGCTCCGGCCAGCATGTCTGCCCGGTTGCGATGCGACAACTCTCCGTAATCGTTAAATGAGGACACATCAAACAATACGTGATCCTGCGCCTCATATGCGTGACCGGCTTGTAAAAGCGAATCTATCATTTCAATGATTTGGGGGATGTGGTTCGTCACCCGCGGCTCAACGTCAGGCGCCAAGACACCCAATGCCTCCAAGTCGTCATGGTATGCCTGTGTGTAGGTACTCGTGATGTCAGCAATGGATATGCCCTGTGCCATAGCCGCCGCATTGATCTTATCGTCTATGTCGGTAATGTTGCGGACGTAAACGACCCTTGGGAATTCCCGGCGCAGGAGCCGCGCCAACACATCGAATATGACCGCTGGCCGAGCGTTACCGATGTGCGCGTAGCCGTATACGGTGGGACCACACACATACATCGTCACTCTGCTTGGATCTTGAGGAAAAAATTCTTCCTTGCGTTGGGTTTTGGTGTTGTATAAGAACATATGCTTTGTGGCGATGGCCGTTACCGTAGGGAAGCTATTTGTCAACCTCTAATCTTTCGAATTTATAAGACTCAAATCTGTCAATTACAATTCCTTTCCACACCTTAGTATCGCTGCTTTTCAACCAGCGTTTTGCATATTCAAAGCTATCAATCAGTTGCATATTTCTTTGTGCATAATAGATCATCTACGGAAACTTAGGTATTCCGTGCACAACAAACAGGACCTCCGCCTCTTGGGCAAGCACTGTTAGTGAATGCACCATGCGGCAAACGCCTCCGTCGGTAAGGGCAATGTCCGCGCCGTGAGAACCTGGAGTTGCATAATTGTTACGAATTAGTGATGATGACGCGCCAATTTGGGGTGCGGCGAAATTAACACTCACACTCATGGCTCGCAAGCCGTCCCTCAGAACAACGTTTTGTTATCGTTAGTTGCATGAATATCCTTGGCATCTCAGCCTATTACCACGACAGTGCAGCCGCTCTTATTCGCGATGGCCGCATCGAATATGCAGCTCAAGAGGAGCGCTATACAAGAAAAAAACACGACTCACGTTTTCCTGTTCATGCGATCCAATCATGCCTTAATGACACTGGCTTGAGTATCGCCGAGCTCGATGAGGTCGTTTTCTATGACAAGCCGTTGATAAAATTTGAACGGTTGCTCGAGACCTATGTGGCTTATGCGCCAAGGGGCTTTCAGTCGTTTCTCGCGGCAATGCCGGTGTGGCTCAACGAGAAACTTTTTCTCAAGTCCTTATTGAGAAAGGAACTTGCGCAAATCGGTGGCATTAAAACCGCAGCGCTTCCGCCCCTTCTATTCGCCGAGCATCATCAATCTCATGCCGCTTCTGCGTTCTTTCCGAGTCCCTACCGGCGCGCTGCCATTTTGTGCATGGATGGCGTTGGCGAGTGGGCGACAACCTCCGTGTGGCTGGGTGAAGACAACACCCTTCAAGCACAATGGGAAATCGATTTCCCTCATTCACTGGGGCTTTTGTACTCGGCGTTTACCTACTATACCGGATTCAAGGTCAATTCCGGTGAGTACAAATTGATGGGGCTGGCACCATATGGTGAACCAAAGTACGCAAAGCTAATCCGTGACAATCTGTTGGACCTCAAGGAAGACGGGAGTTTTCGTCTCAACATGGATTATTTCAATTACGCCACTGGTCTCACCATGACCAACGACCGGTTTGCACAACTGTTCGATGGACCGCCTCGCGAACCAGAATCTGACATCACGCAGCGGGAAATGGATATCGCCGCCTCGATACAAGAGATCACCGAAGAGGTAGTACTGCGTCTCGGGACTACCGTCCATCGTGAGTTGAAAATAGATCAACTATGCCTTGCCGGAGGTGTCGCCCTGAACTGTGTTGCCAACGGCCGCCTGTTACGAGAGGGTCCCTATCGGGATATCTGGATCCAACCCGCCGCTGGTGACGCAGGCGGCGCTATTGGCGCCGCCCTCGCCGGTTGGTTTCAATTCAACGATCAACCCCGCCATGTGAGCGACGATGATGCGATGCGCGGTGCCTACCTGGGTCCGCGCTATTCCAATGAACAGATACGTCGACAGCTGGACGAGTTTCACGCTAACTACGTAGAACTCCCGGATGATCCGCTGTTCCAGCGGCTGGCGGCGGTGCTCGCCGATGAACAGGTTGTCGGTTGGTTTCAGGGTCCAATGGAATTTGGTCCAAGAGCCTTAGGCGGACGGTCCATAATTGGCGATCCCCGTAGCCCGAAGATGCAATCTGTCATGAATCTGAAGATCAAGTATCGGGAGTCGTTTCGGCCCTTCGCCCCGGCGATTCTAGCGGAGCGGGTTGCGGATTATTTCGAACTCGACTGCCCGAGCCCGTATATGTTGTTAGTCGCCCCGCTAAGACAAGAGCTTCGTTTGGACCCATCAGAACAAACAAGACAACTATTCGGTATCGAGAAGCTCAAAGTTCCTCGATCAGAACTCCCGGCGATCACTCACGTGGATTATTCAGCTAGAATCCAAACCGTCCACGAGCATACCAATCCTCGTTTTCACGCTTTGCTCAGAGCGTTCGACCAATTTACTGGCTGTCCGGTACTGGTGAATACATCCTTCAATGTTCGCGGGGAACCGATCGTGTGCACTCCTGAAGACGCTTACCGATGCTTTATGCGCACCGAAATGGATTACTTGGTGATCGAAAACTTTTTGCTCTCTAAAAACGACCAACCTGCTTGGGAAAAGGACGATTCATGGAAGCAGGAATTCGAGTTGGACTGATGACACAGATACCCGAACTTGACCGTTCTGGTTTGCGCAATTTCGGACTTACCTTCGGCGCGATTATTGCCGTTCTGTTCGGTTTGCTGCTGCCATGGCTGTTCAGTTACGACTTTCCATGGTGGCCGTGGTTCGTTGGAGCCGTGTTCCTAGGGTGGGCCTTCGCCGCACCGGATAGCCTGAAGCCGGTTTATATCCTATGGATGAAAATCGGCCTGGTGATCAATGCGGTGGTAACCAGGCTTATTCTGGGCATCGTTTTTTATCTAATAGTGCTGCCCACTGGTCTTATATTGCGACTCCGCGGCAGTGACCCGATGCGAAGAAAGTTAGACAAAGACATGACTAGCTATCGGGTTGAGAGCCATCGTTCGCCACCGGACCAGATGCAGAAACCTTTCTAGCTGGGCCGCAGATCGCGCCAACGATCCCGGATGATGGCGAGGGGACTTGTGCTGCGCGTAGTTCCCCTGCTGTGCGGGGACAAGCGCGGGTCGGGCGGCTGGACGGTCAAAGCTGGAACTAGAAACGCAACTTCATGGTGGTCAGAAACGTTACTTCGGTATTGGCATCTTTTAGGTGATTCGGTTGATCCTGCACCATGAGATGTGCACCGACTAGGGCATTCTTACCCAATCGAAATCGATAGTAAGTTTCCACGGTACGCTCAACACCGTTTGGCTCCAATCCGATTCTGTCTACGTGTTTATAGATATTGCCGTCGAAATCCCGCGCGTAGGGTATGTGCACATCGACTTCACCGTCACTGACGCGCAGCGGTTGTGAGAACGCAACGCCGATCTGATCACGCTCACCAAATATGTTGTTCGCCACCAAGCCAAGGCCATACCAATTGGTGCGAATATCAGAGAAGTTGTGAAGTAGACTGTAACGCGCACCGTCCACACGGCTGTAACCCAGACCGTAATTACCGATCAGCGATATATCCTTGGATACATGCAAGGCACCGGTCAGGTTCAGGGAATACGTGGTGCTATCGGCGACGCCGAACGCACCCCCCGACGATCCGCCGAACAGACTGCCGGATTCTTCCATCTGCCCGAGTTGCACGTTCAACTCACCCAGATCGTCGAACTTGTACGAACCTTCGATAACCGCCGCCGAGCTGTCCTCGCCGTACTCAGAATCCTCGTGTGTCGAGACCAGGCCGAAATTCATGTTGAATCCTGTGTCGCCGGCAATGCCCAGGCGCACACTATCCGATCGATGAGAGAAGCCAAGATAAGGGGTAGAGAAGGTCTGTCCAGACAGAAATGATACCGGCGATACGTCGGGTTGCCGTTGCATCGAACGAACCGAGCCAAAGTTATAATCGGGATTGGTATTCGACTCAATTTGATAGTTGAAACCCTCGCTGCCACCGCCACGCACGGACCAAGACCAATCGAGGGATTGATCTGCGAACGCAGAATCTTCTGGTATTGCAAAGTGACGCTCCACGTCAAACAACATCGTATCAACTGTCGTGTAATACACATCCAGGTCCATGTCGTTTCCAAGCGAAAAGCGGTGGCCGTTGAAACGTTCATCGATGCCGGCTAACAATTCCGAAACCGTAGGCTTATGATCATTGATCGTGGCCAGCGTAGTGAGATCGATCACGTAGGGCCGACCGTAAGAGTCCAAAATCAAGGTTTTCTTGAGTTCTTCCTCCGGTTTGTAAAGCAGCGCCCCGCCTACCGCCGCCGCGACTAATAGTGCCGGCAATGCCATACTGGAACCCCCACCACCGGAACTGTCGCCAGTAGCAACCGACGTTGGCCCGGCCGGGCTGTTGATGACCTGAGCGGCGTCGAACACCACCCCCCGGCCATATTCGGAGTCCGTGCCCGGATCACCAAAGTCTATAGCGGTAGCGAACATCACTTGCGCCAATTCTTCTCCTCTAAGGAACGGAAACTGGCGATGCACTTCGGTGGCGATGGCCGCCAGCCGGGCGGCTGCGAAGGACGTCCCCTGCACCGCTGAAAAGTCAGTCACTCCCAAGGTCGCCAAGTAGCGTTCTGCGGTCACCCCCGCCCGATTGCTCGTCGTCAACAGTCCACCCACACCATCGGTACCACCGACGATCACGACACCAGGCAGATTGAACGATGCGACGGACATGGCATTGGGGTTAACGTCCGCGCCGTTACCGGCCCGCATGGCAATAAGTTTGGCCGCACCGGAGGCATCGTCGATGGTGTCCGACACACCATCGGCCCCCTCGCTCAAAGAAATACTCACGACTTCCGGGTTGGCGGCTGCAGATAAGATCGCGGCATCCGTTGCAGCTTGTGTGGTGCTGAATGCGCCGTCGGTCACTTTGTAGTTTCCAATACCAATTCCAGGCGCCATTTTATTGATAATCAATGAGGACGTTGTACCGTGCTGACCTGTCGTTGCATCAAAACCAGCCGGTGAATTTGCAAAGAAATCGAAGCCGAATACGACATTTACACTGGCGTTGGTTCCGGTATCGACCAACGCGACAATCTGCGCGTTTACCAAAGACGTCGAACCGATACCAACAGCAACTAGGACCAACGTCAAAAATTTACGAAACAACATCAAAACCTCCCGAGCAGCGCGCTTGCGTCACACCCAAGCGCCAACCGATTGTTGTCAAGCGGAAATGACTTCCCACGGCTTATTGATATATGTGCCACATGGTGAAGCGGGCGTATTCTAGCAACTGGCCGCGCCCGTATAAACAATACCTTAAACAAAGACGCTTGCTTCCACCGTTACGTATAAATTCATTGTTCTTTAAATAAGCCGGCCCTTGACCCCGGAACCAGTGGTTCCCAGACCGGGAAACTTCCCCAATAGGCTCATAGCAACCGCTCCGCCATCAATGTCATTGTCGACTCTCAATTGCCGTCATCAATCTTGACTGTTGGCGCGCTCGATAATCAGCCGCACCTTATGCTCCGCGGGCACATACCGCTCGGCGTAATGTTTCCAGTCGTCGCCCCAATTCTCATAATCCTGCAGATAACTGGCCAACGCCAATCTGAGAATATGAAACGACGACAGTGCGTTACGCACTTTTTCCACCGCCGGTTGACGGGCCGGCTGCGCTGCCCCGCGCTCGAGCACCTTTGCGGCAACATCTAACCCCTCGTACACGTCACTGGCCAACTCCTCGATTGTGCTCCAGTCAACCTGCGGCTCCAAAGACAATGACAACATCGATTCCAAAGATGGGTAGCTCATAATTGAGACCTCGGTTTTAACCACGCAGCAGTTAGTATTCCCGCGATCATGCCGCACAAATGACCGTCCCACGACACCCCTTTGACGGTTGGCAGGATTCCCCATAGCAACGTTGAACCGTACAACAGACCCACTAAGACCGAGATTGCCAGGGGCAGGAACCGGCGTTCTAACACACCGGACACCAGCAGGAACGCGGCAAGACCAAATATCAAGGCACTGGCACCGACATGCAGCGCGGGCCTTCCGAATACCCATAACAGGCCACCGCTAAGCAAAACAATGGTTAGCACAATCAACCAGGAACGGGCACGCGATCCCGCCAACAACATCAACAACACCAGCAACGGAACAGTGTTACTCACCAGATGATTCAAACCACCGTGTAGGAATGGCATCGCGGCAATGCCGCTCAGGCCCGATAACCTGCGCGGTTCTAAACCGTATTGTTGAAGCGGTATTACATGATCCAATATAAATACCGCCCAAATCGCAGTCATAAATAACACGACTCCGGTGATCTCGTCTTTGATGAGGTGAGCGTGATTAGCCCGCATATTGCACCAAGACGTCCAAAAGAAGAGCTAACGCTCTGTTTGGAATAAGGAACTCCATATATGTCTGATCTAACACTTTGTGCCCGAGGATGCGCCTATCCCGGCCCTGGCTCGGTCGCGAACGCCTGCACTTGCGCTTCACTCAAACCATAGCTACGGCTATGCATTTCGTTCCAGCGCGGCGCTTGTCCCCGCACCGCAGGGGGCTTGTCCCCGCACCGCAGGGGGCTTGTCCCCGCACCGCAGGGGGCTTGTCCCCGCACCGCAGGGGAACCAGCCGCCCGATCCCTTCGCCATCATCCGGGATCCTCGGTGCAATTTGCGGGCGAGTCAAAGATCCTCGACTTTGCGATGCCGCTCAATATGAGTGAATTGTCGTCTTTTTGACAATTTGTCTGCTACCGAGACATTCGTCGATACATCCGTATACAATAATTCGCAATCGTCTAATTGCAATATTCACCGCCACATGCGTCTCCATCCCAACCGATCGACCGGTACTTTATTTTGGTACGGCTCAACGGTGTTTTTGAGTTCCGCATTTCTTCTGGTCCTGGAAATCGTTGCCGGCCGCCTACTAGCGCCCTACGTCGGCGTGTCCTTATACACGTGGACATCTATTATCGGTGTCATCCTCGCGGGACTCTCCTTGGGTAACTGGGCGGGCGGCCGTATCGCGGACCGCGGCGCTGGTGAATTGACCGTGGGCGTTACATTGGCGGTCAGCGCCATCGCCTGTTTTGGTATCTTGTCGCTATTGATGCTTATCGCACGCCCGTTGCAGTCCGTCGAGTTGAGTTTGCTGAGCGCAAGTTTTATCTACGTGCTCGCGTTGTTCTTTGTACCGGCTATCTTGCTGGGCATTGTAACGCCCCTGCTGACCACGATAGCACTCAAACTCGACTCCCGCACCGGCCGCGTAGTGGGGCGTATGCACGCGCTCGCGGCTTTAGGAAGCATTGCAGGCACCTTCGTCACCGGTTACTGGCTCGTGCAAACCATCGGCACCAAAAATATTGTCATGGGCACATCGGCAGCACTTGCAATCTTAGCCATCCCATATCTTCGACAACTTCGTCCCAGGGCTCCGATTATGATCGGCGCGGCGCTCGTTTTCGGTGCGTTGTTCATTGCCACCCACAAAGTGCAGGGCTTTGTGAATCCCTGCGATCGAGAGAGCAACTACTACTGTTTGCGAGTAATTGATGAACATGATTTTCGCGGTGAAGTTACCGCGCGGTCACTGATTCTCGACCACATGAATCACAGCACCAATGTGAAAGATTCCCCAGATAATCTGTGGGTGCCGTATGTGCAGGCGATGGATGAAATCGTTCATCTTCACCTGCCCAACGCTGCGTCGCTGCGTTATTTCTTCGCCGGCGGCGGTGGCTATACCCATCCACGAGCGTTGCGCTACCGTTATCAAGACGCTGATATTACAGTCAGCGAACTTGATCCAACGGTGACGGCGATTGCACGCTCTAGCTTATTTTTTGATTCGCAGAACATTCGAATCATCCACGCCGATGCCCGTGTTACATTGAAATCACTGGCGAACGAACGCTTCGATGTCGTGATTACAGATGTCTTCCATGATTTGGCAATCCCGTATCACCTTACCACCGTCGAGTATCATCAGTTGGTCAAATCCCGTCTGACTCAACGTGGGTTGTACCTTTTAAACGTGGTGGATGTGTTTCCGGACGCGCGGCTGGTCAAAGCCATTTTGAAAACACTCAAGACTCAATTTCGGCACGTCCATGTTTGGTTAGAACGGCCACCCAATGTGCCGACTCGTCTCACATACGTAGTCTCCGCCAGCGATCGATTTCCAGCTCCGGACCTAGTTGAGGCCCGGCGCGGCGAGCCCCGGATCTGGTATCGAGTCACCGCGATGCTGGATACCGCCGGAACACCGCTTGATCGCATACCGATATTGAGCGACGATTTTGCCCCGGTCGACAAACTGGTATCGACGCTGTTTACCGGACAGGCCGGCTTATAGGCCGACCGTGAGCTCATTTAGGCGTAAGCGGAGAACTACGGATATTGAGGGGTTATCCGGGCACAAGGTTTCGAGATAAGGGCCCAAGAAATAGTCGGACCAGGTCCGTGCACGGCAAGATGCGATGCGCGCCAATCCGAAGTGAACGATAGGGTGCAACAGACGCCGCGCGCGTTGTTATTTATTGACTTTGTTCCATCCGCTCGCGACGTTTTCGTGCCGCGCTGTGCTGTACTTGTTCTACTTGATTGGCCTTGTCCAGGGCGTCCGTCTGCGCCTTCCACACATGGTCGCCACGGTCCATGGTGCTGGAACCGTTGTCCGTACAGCCGATTAGAAGAGTGACGATACCGGCTACCAAAGTACCAACATACTTACGCATATTGATGTCTTTCAAACGCTTTGAACCTTTTGCGTGCGCGATGTGTCCAGCACCCATTCAGCTAGTTCGTCAGCCACAAGCGGCTTACTCAGATATTCACCCTGCAGGCTATCGCACTGCAGTCTCTGCAATTCCCGGTAGGCATATTCGGTCTCTACACCCTCACCAACGACCTTCATGTTCAAATTATGACCAAGATCAATGATCGCATGAACAATGTTCGCATGTTTAGGATTGTCCTTCATATCGATCACGAACGACTTGTCGATTTTTATCTCTTTTACCGGCAGCACACTCAAATGAGCCAGCGACGAGTATCCGGTACCAAAGTCGTCGATGGAGATTCGGATACCACTACTGGCCAGACGTTCGAGCATGTTCGTAGCGCGCTCTTTATCGATCATGATACTGGTCTCCGTAATTTCCAACACCAACTGGGAGGCGTCAAGACGGTTGGCCGCCAGCAGGCCGGTGACCCGATCATACAACTCTTGATCATGCAGATCTTGTGTCGAAATATTTACCGAAACACCAAGCTCGATTCCGGCGCGCGACCACTCGCCAAGTTGATTCAACGCCTGTTTCAACACCCACGCGGTGACGATCTTGATCAATCCAGTGCGTTCTGCCAGCGGAATGAATTCCTCCGGCGGAATAACGCCGTGACGGGGATGACGCCAGCGACTGAGAACCTCTACTTCGGTGACCTGGTTGCTTTTAACATCGACTTTTGGCTGGTATTGAAGTAACAGTTCGTCCCGCTCCAGCGCTTGCCGTAATTCACCGACAAGCGTTACCCGACGCGGGCTATTTTTTTCTTGCTTATCTTCGTAGATCGTATATCCCGATTTCTCCTGTTTAGCGCTATACATTGCGACCTCAGCACGTTGCAAGAGGTCTTCCGCGCTGCTGCCGTGCTCCGGAAACAAAGCGATGCCGATGCTCGCCTGTACATCGAGTTTGGATTGACCGAGGTCAAACGACGCTTTCAGGGCGTTACTAATGTTTACCGCAGTGTGAATTGCGTCTTGCTCACCGGAGATCTTCGGCAGCAATAAGACAAATTCATCGCCGCCAGAACGTGCAATGGTCTCGGTTTCCTGGACTGCAGCTTTCAGCCGCGCCGCA
>CAMYNX010000109.1 GCA_947259875.1 uncultured Gammaproteobacteria bacterium
CAGCTGGAAGGACCGGCAGAGCGGCGAGACTCAAGAACGAACCGAGTGGCATCGAGTGGTGTTTTTCGGCAAGCTGGCAGAGATCGCCGGGGAATATCTCAAAAAGGGATCCCAGGTCTATGTCGAGGGCCGGCTGCAGACCCGTAAATGGCAGGATCAGCAGGGCCAGGATCGCTATACCACGGAGATCGTCGCCAACGAGATGACGATGCTGGGTGGCCGTGGCAGCACCCAGGCGCCGGCATCCAGCGATGAGTTCAAACAGACCCCCGCCGCCGAATCCGCACCCGCGGACAAAAGCGAGACGTCGGGAGATTTCGACGACGATATCCCATTTTGATCCTAGCCTGCCGGATATGAATACCTTGGCGTTATAGTCTTTCGCGTCTAGACACCTTGCCGGCGCTTATGCGCGCATCGGTTCTACGGGGCCGGTAGGTTCAATTGCCGAGTGCCTTTCGGGCACTACGCGGGGCATCAGGCCGCCACGGGCATAGCTCACCGATGTGCGACATGGGAATATGGCTGCGTTTTATAACTCGCTGAAATACTTACATGTCATCGCCGTTGCCTTGAGCGGTGCGCTGTTTTTCATCCGCGGCGTGTGGATGCTGATCGATTCGCCACGGCTGAATCGGCGCTGGGTAAGAGTCGCGCCGCATGTCATCGATACCGTCCTGCTGTTGAGCGCCGTCGCGCTGACGTTGATCATTCAACAATATCCCTTCGTGCACACCTGGTTGACGGCCAAGGTCGTTGTCCTGGTGCTTTATATCGGGATGGGGATGATTGCGATCCGGCATGGCAAGCGAAAATCGGTCAGAGCCGTGGCCTGGATCATTGCACTGTTGCTATTCGTCTACATCGTCATCATCGCCTGGCGGCATGATCCCTGGCCGCTGTAGCACGTCACCTCACCGGCTAACGAATCAGGATGACTAGAAACAACAGCGCCCGGGGATGACAACCCGCTATGTCATTCTGAGCGACAGCGAAGAATCCGACCTGTAGCTGGTCGTGCCGAGCATCGCGAGGCATCTCACCGTGTTAGATGGAGGAGGTAATCCTTGACCGGGTGAGATCCTTCACTGCGCCTGTCCCCACCTTGTCCCCGCACAGCAGGGGAACTACGCGCAGCACAAGCGGCGCCACGCACCTCAGGATGACATCTTTTGGAAGCAGCATGAACCCGCCACGTCTTTACACATCTTGGTTGCGGAACAGCAATGGGGTCGAAGTCCCTAACTCCGACCCCTATTTTTTGTTTGTCACTTGTCGGAGCCTTGTTGCTTGGCGCGAATCTTGGCAGCGACAAACTGCTGATGGGGAATATAAAGCAGCGAGCCGATCTTGCGCATTAGATGCAACTCGTGCGCGTCGAGGTGTTCATCGGCATAGGCGACACGCCACATAAACTCGACCAATCCAATCTTTTGCTCCAATGACCATTGATCGTTGATCAACGAGGTGAAGCCGTACAAGCTGGTGGCATGTTTTGCCTGTTGTTCGGCGAGATGCATCAGAGTTTCGGTTTCATCATCCACGAGATTGAATTGCGTTTGCACCAGGTCACGGATCTTCGCCCGTTCGGAATCATCCGTGGAAAAATCGGATCTGCTGACTTCGAACAACAACGCGGCGGCAGCGAGTTGTAGCTGATGCTCCGAAGGGCCGCTGTCCGGCGCCGCCACCTGGCTGTCGAAGAATTTCTTAATCGCGCGAATCATTCATCCAATAATGTTGGCACCATGCCTTAATGATACCCGTGATTCAATGGTTTATCCTGCTATTGCGGGTTAACTGCGTGTCGCATCGATCACCGCAGCCGGGCCACCGGCCGGTGACGTAAGCAGCTCGTAATGTGGTCGTTCACCAAACCCACCGCTTGCATGAACGCATAACAGATAGTACTGCCCACGTATTTGAATCCCCGTTTTTTCATGTCCTTGCTCAGAGCATCGGACTGCGGGGTCGTGGCCGGAATCTGACTCGCCCGCCGCCAATTGTTCTGCACCGGACGGTTGTCCACAAATCCCCACAGGTAACGATCAAAGCTATCGAATTCCGCCTGCACTTCAAGGAATCGTTGCGCGTTGTTCACTGCCGCTGCAATCTTGAGTCGGTTGCGTACGATACCGTCGTTGTTGAGCAGCGCAGTCATCTCACGTTGCCGATAGCGCGCCACCTTTACCGGATCGAAATCGTCAAACGCGCGCCGGTAGTTGGCCCGCTTTCTCAAGATCGTGATCCAGCTCAATCCTGCCTGCGCGCCCTCTAAGATCAAGAATTCAAACAGCAGGTGGTCGTCATGGACCGGTACCCCCCACTCCTGATCGTGATAGGCGATGTATAGCGGGTCGTTGCCCGCCCACGTACAGCGGATGTTTGTGTCGGTCACAAGTCCTTGACCATCAGCAGCGCATCCCCGGTGTGGTGAATCAACGGGTGAGGCACCACCGGTTGGCGGGCAATTTCATAGAATCCGTTGCGGTCATACAGGCGCTTGGCGTCGGCGTTGTGCTCGAATACGATGAGACTGAGTTGCATGAGGTTTCGGGTGAGCGCGTCTCGCTGCGCGATGTCGATAAATCGCGATCCCACGCCGAGGTTGCGGCACGGTGGGAGAACGGCGACGCCGCAGATGTAGTAACTGCCGGGTTGCTCGAGTATTGCGTACGGCCTCAGCACCGGATCCATGTCCGGTGCCGGCTGCGGAGCGTCCTCCATGGGGTAAGCGACCATCATACCGGCGACCTCGCCGTTGAGTTCGGCCATCGTGCAATTTTTGTAACTAAACTGGGAGTCATTATGGGCATAACGGCGTGCACCGGCGTCGAGTATGTCCTCGCCGGGTCCGGCGAGTTGGGTCCAGATGTAATCGGCCACGCCGTCCGATGCGGTGCTGTACAACTGGGCGATGATTCGGCGCTCACTGCGAAACGCCGGCCGGAATCGGAGATCTTTATTTCTCGGTGCCGCGTTCAATCTGAAAACCGTCTGCCGATGTCACCGTAGCTGTCGATGCGCCGGTCGCGCAGGAACGGCCAGATGCGACGCACCCGTTCCGAACGATGACGATCAATCGTCACCACGCCGACCGTAGAACGGTCCGCCTCTGCCTGCCACAGCATTTCGCCTTGGGGCCCGCACACAAAACTCGTGCCCCAAAACCTGACAGACGACCCGCGGCCGGATATCTTCTCGTCACCGACCCGGTTGCAGCAAACCACCGGCAGGCCGTTGGCGATGGCATGGCTACGCTGGATGGTGATCCAGCTTTCGAGTTGTCGCTGCCGCTCGGCGCTGTCATCATCGGGATCCCAGCCGATGGCCGAGGGAAACAGCAGTAATTCCGCCCCCGCCAACGCCATCAAGCGCGCCGCCTCCGGATACCACTGGTCCCAACACACCAACACCCCCAGCCGTCCGACCGAGGTGTCGATGGGGGTAAAACCCTGATCGCCGGGCGTAAAATAAAATTTCTCCTGATAACCCGGGTCGTCGGGAACATGCATCTTGCGGTAGGTCCCGGCCACTGTTCCATCGCGTTCCAGCACGACCGCGGTGTTGTGATAGATCCCCGCGGTACGCCGCTCAAACACCGACCCCACGACACAGGCGCCCGCGCGCCGGGCGGCGTTGCCCAGGGCCTTAGTGGTCGGGCCGGGAACCGGTTCCGCGAGATCGAAATTGCCGGGGTCTTCGGTGTGGCAGAAATACGCGTAATTGTGCAGCTCTTGCAGCAGCACCAGTTCAGCGCCACGATCGGCGGCGTCCTCAATGCCCGCCACCGCGCGGGCCAGGTTCTGTTCGCGGTCCGCGCCGCAGGCGTGTTGCACCACGCCGATGGTGAGTGTGCCAGATTCGCCGACGCCGGTTGATTGTGTCATTGCACCATTGTACTACGCACCCAGTAGTGGAATGCCGGCGGACACCTGCAGCGCGGCGCAGTGGAGGCCGCCCGCTTGTTGGATCAGGGGCCGGGCATAGATGGGAATCAGTGCCCGGCCGGGAAAACAAGGCCGTAGTGCCGCCATGGCGACTTCATCGGCCGGATCGTCGAATACCGGCACGACGACTGCACCGTTGATAATAAGAAAATTTGCATAACTGGCGGGTAATCGGTGTCCGCCCGCATTGTGAATTGGCCGTGGCAGCGGCAGCGGAATCAACCGGTAACATCCATTGTCCGGCCGCCGGAAACCACGCAGTTGTTCCGCCATCGCCCGCAGCGACGCAAAATGCTCATCGCTCTCGTCCCGGCAGGTGACATGGCACACGGTGGATGCATCACAAAACCGCGCCAAGTTATCGATGTGACCGTCGGTATCGTCGCCGGCCAAGTAGCCATTCGCCAACCACAATACCCGTTGGGCGCCGACGGTGTGCTGCAAGCGCTGTTCAACGTTGTGTCGGCCGCCGTTGACATTACGGTTGTTAGCGGTCAAACACGACACGGTGGTGAGCACCGTGCCTTCGCCATCGGTGTCGATGCTGCCGCCTTCCAAGACCCAATCATCGACCACTGTCATCGGGGTATCGCCGAACACGTGTTGGTCCTTGAGGCGCGTCGCGACCCGGTCGTCGAACGCGGCATCGAAACGCTTGCCCCACCCGTTGAAGGTGAACTTGAGCAGTTCGCGCGCGCCGTTGCGGGCGATGCTCAATGGGCCGTAGTCGCGAATCCAGGTGTCGTTGAAGGCCGTCATCGCGAAGGCAATGCGATCGGTTGCCGGCACACGCTCTGCGATCAGGGATTCGATGTGGTCGCGGTGCGCGTGGTCACGGCAACAGATCATGACCGTCTGGTAGCGGGCAATGGCAGCGGTGAGGTTGACGTAGACCGGTTCCACCTGATCGAGGAGTGGCCGCCAGTCGGTATCGGCGTGGGGCCACACGAGCAACACCCCGGTTTGCGGTTCCCACTCGGCGACCAGGCGGGGCGCTGACGGCATGTGTGAGTTACCGAGTCGTCAGTCCCGTTTAATGATGGTCGAGCTTGGCTAGCTCATCGAGTATGGACAGCATCAGCGACCGGCTCTTGGCGCTCATTCCCTCGGTAAGTTTGTCTTGGTCGCGCTCGCCGTCGAGCAACTGCCGGAAGCGCCCCGCGATGTGCGCCATCTCGCCCCCGAACGCAGTCATCTGCTCGCCCATCACGCCCAACGCCTGGAGCGCCTGCACATTGCCTCGGCTGGCCATGGCGATCATGCTCGCCAGCCCCGGCGCTGCCACGGATCCGTCCGCCTTGGCGTTCACGTCCGGCAGCGTCGCGGGATTCTGCAGGCCCTCGAGAATCCCGCTGACAATGGCGTGATCCTCCGCGTCGAGTTCGGTGAGGATACCGGTGTCGCGGCGTCCATCGAGGATCAGGCGCACCGCGTGTACCGCCTCGGTCCATCCGTTCGCCTCCGCTACTGCCAGGGCTTGTTCCAGTTCTTGACGGTCATCGGGATTGTGCACCGCCCGCACCACGCCGTGGATGAACTGGGCATGGACCTGGCGAATTTGCTTGATCTTGTCTTTCATGGCGCCGGATTCCTAAAACTTTTGTAACTCACCTTGAACTGATCGGACTTTATACACATATTATGCCTGTCGCTTAAGTGTCGGTGAGCCGCTATGAAACGCATCTTTCTATTCATTTCCACCAATATCGCGATCCTGTTGGTGCTGAGCATCGCGATCAAGGTCCTGGGCCTGGAGCCTTATCTCAATCAGGGCGGGCTGAATTATCAGTCATTGCTCATATTTTCCGCCATATTGGGCATGGGTGGTTCGTTCATATCGTTGCTGATGTCGAAGATGAGCGCGAAACGGATGATGGGCGCCCAGGTGATCGAACAACCTGCCAACGCCACTGAAACCTGGCTGGTGGACACCGTCAGACGGCAGGCGGAGGCCGCGGAGATCGGCATGCCGGAGGTGGCGATCTTCGATTCACCCCAAGTCAATGCCTTTGCCACCGGCGCCAAGCGCAATGACGCGTTGGTCGCGGTGAGCAGCGGATTGTTGCAGTCGATGACCCGCGAGGAGGCCGAGGCGGTACTGGCTCATGAAATCTCACATGTTGCCAACGGCGATATGGTTACCCTGGCGCTAATACAAGGCGTGGTGAACACGTTCGTCTTCTTTTTATCGCGGATCATCGGTCAAGTCGTGGATCGCGTCGTATTCCGCAACGAACGTGGACACGGTCCTGGTTTCTGGATCACCAGCATCGTCGCTCAGGTGGTGCTCGGGATACTCGCCTCGACCATCGTCATGTGGTTCAGCCGCCAACGCGAGTTCCGCGCCGACGCCGGGGGTGCAAAGCTCGCCGGTCGGGAGAGCATGATCGGCGCTTTGGAGCGGCTCAAGCAGGCCCACGAACCTGCGTTGCCGGATCAGCTGGCCGCATTCGGCATCTCCGGCGGCGTGGGTCAAGGCTTGAAGCGCCTGTTCATGTCGCATCCACCCTTGGACGAGCGCATCGCGGCATTGCGCGCGGCGAGCTGAAGCGCGCACTGCGAATTCCCGGCTACTTATCGAGTTTCTGCTGACCGCCGAAGGTGTAGGAGGCACCGAGGGTCACGCCCTTACGTTTACTTTCCAACTCGTTGAGATCGGCAAACTCCTGGCCACCGCCAGCGGGAAACGCCGACCAGCCGGCTGCCTCGTTGTCAATCTTGGCCTTCCAGTAGCGCAGCCCGGCATGTCCGGCAAAGTTTGGCGTGAAGTGATAACTGAGATTTACTTCCGCGTTGAGTGTCTCGCCCTCACCGTCGAGCTTGAAGCTTGGGTTCCGAGCGAGATCGGTGCGTAGGAAGTGAATATCTTCATTCTCGACCTTGGTCAACGGTGAGTAGGCGAGGGTGCCGGAGACGGTGAGTTTGTTGTTGAAGCGATAATAACCATCGACACCGATAAACAGCGAACGCCAATCGACATCGTTTTCAATTACGGTGGTATTGTTAAAGTCCACGAATCCGGCAGGTGCACACAAGACATTCGGAGATGTGCACACCGATTGCCGGATTCCCACCGCGCGGGTTTGCTCGGACCAGAACTGTAGCTGACCGAACAAGCCGATACCTCCGCTTCTGTCTTCGCGATCGAATACATTACGGCCGAGCTTTAAGCTGTAATAATGCAGATCGGTATCGTTTACATCGCTCACGGTCTGGGAGAACAGGTGCTCACCGGATTGGGTGGTACCGAAGAACTGAGCGCCGAACGCGCTCAAAAAATCTTCGTCTACCAGCGTGCCTTCGTCGATGTCTCCCGAACCCCACACCAACTCCAGATAAAATCGTTGCGGCAATTCGATGTGACCCGTGATTTCAGCCACGGTACTATCGATATCCTGGTAGGTAAGCCGGGAAGTGGGGTCGCCGAGTGTGGGGTCCTGAGGTGAGGCGTTGTGGCTCCAGGTCATTTCGCCCTGGGAATCCCAGACCTTGATGCCGACGGTCATCTTGGGGCCGGTCTGAAGCTTCGTCCGCCACTCGCCGGATACCGCCGGATGCGCGAACATCAACCCGGCGAGGCCAGCAACGATGACGATTCCGTTGTGCATGATCGTTTTTTGTGCGTTGAGTCCGAATCGGTTCTGTAAACATAGCATACGCGCCCACAAATACCGCGCGTACGCAGTTTCGTTCATTCAATTTGACGGCGGCGCGTTTGTTGTATTGAATGGCGCGCTTCATTGGAACATATACGAATAATCGATGCCCTTAATCAGGCCTTTTCGTGGTCTACGGCCTGCGGTTGAATCCGCGCAAAGGATCATCGCGCCGCCCTATGATGTGCTGACTACCAAAGAGGCGCGTGCGTTGACGGCGGATGCGCCGGACAATTTTCTTCACGTCTCGAAACCGGAAATCGATCTGCCCGGAGACATCTCGGCCTACGACCCCATGGTATACGCCAAGGGAGCGGAGAACCTTCAACGACTGATTCGCGACGGACTGCTGCGGCAGGATGCGCTGCCGTGTTTTTACCTGTACCGTTTACAGCGCGCCGACCATGTGCAAACCGGGATCGTGGTCACCGTTTCGGTGGCCGACTACGAGGCTAATCACATTCGCAAGCACGAATTGACCCGGCCCGACAAGGAAGACGACCGGGTTCATCACATGGAGGCCCTCAACGCCCAGACCGGTCCCGTGCTGTTGGTCTATGCGGATGATCGACACGCCCAGCAACTAATCACGAAGCAGAGCCAAGCGGCACCGGTCTACGATGCCTTGGTGCTCGATGACGTCAAACATACGCTGTGGGTCGTGGACGACGCTGAGGCAATGGCCGCCGCGAGCCAAGTCTTTGCACAGATGCCGGCCTTTTATATCGCCGACGGCCACCATCGTTCCGCGGCCGCGGCGCGGGTCGCGGCGCGCCGCGGCCACCAGGACGAGGCCGCCAATCAATTTCTTGCGGTTTTGTTCCCGGCGTCGGAGATGCAGATATTGGACTACAACCGGTTGATAAAGGATTTGAGCGGGGTATCGCCGCAGGTGTTTGTCGAACAAGTCGCACGGCGGTTTTCGGTCAGCGAACAGAACCAGCCGGTGCGTCCGGCCGCGCCCGGGGAGTTCGGTATGTACGTAGCCGGACGGTGGTATCACCTGCGCGCGGCGGACGAATGGCTGCAGGAGGATGACCCATTCATGCGTTTGGATATCAGTATATTGAATGACCACCTGATTCAACCGTTGCTCGGCATTGAAGACGTAAGGCGCGACCCACGCATCGAATCTGTCGGCGGGGTAAGGGGACTCGGTGAACTCCAACGACGCGTCGATAGCGGCGAGATGGCGGTGGCGTTCTCGATCCACCCAACGCCGTTGTCAGCGCTCATCGCGGTCGCCGATGCCGGTGAGATCATGCCGCCGAAATCCACCTGGTTCGAACCCAAGCTGGCGGATGGGTTGGTGTCCCACATGCTTGGCATGTGAGCGCCGGATTGCGAATTTATCGCCGAATCAATCAATTTTAATTCCACGCCGGTCCGAGGATGGTACGCTCGATGTTCAAGGGGAAGTGGACGTGACCCGAAGCAGCGAGATCTTGCGCGAAATCCGTATCAATCCGGTGGTACCCAGTGAATCCGTGTTGGTCGCCACCGCCCGCGGCATGCGGCCCAAAAAGGCGGAGGAGCCGGCGCACCGGGATGACCGGTCCTATGTCGAGACCTGTCCGTTTTGCCGCGGCAATGAGCATATGACGCCCCCTGATATCACTAGTCACACCGATGCAGACGGATGGAAGATCCGCATCGTTGAGAATTTATATCCAGTCTTGGGGGATGACAAAGAGGGTCAAGGTCTGTCGCTTGGTCTGCAGCAGACCATCGACGGGTACGGGCGGCATGAAGTGATCATCGATCACGATAATCACGGCATCGCCCTGCACCAGATGTCGCCGGCGCATATCGCCTTGTTGTTCGATGCCTATCGTCAACGTATGCAGCAGCTGTATCAAGCCGACAGCCGCTTGCGTTATGTGCTGGTGTTCAAGAACTACGGACCGGCAGCAGGCGGCAGTATTCCGCATACGCACAGTCAGTTGATTGCGACCCCGGTGGTTCCAGAGCACGTGTATCGTGAGGTCGAGGACAGCCTCGCGTTTTACCGCAAACACGGACGCTGCATCTTCTGCGCACTGGTCGATGAGGCGCTCACCTTCGAAGCCACGATTTATGACCGTGAATCCGGCGAGGTCACACGCCGCATCGATGTCGGTCAGTATGTCGTGGAAAGAGGTGAACGATTTATCGCTATCAAGCCATTCGCCAGCCGCTATGAGTGGGAGTTGCATATCCTGCCCCTGATTCACGAGGCGGATTTTTTGCATGCGACAACAGACGATATGGCGGATTTTGCCCGTGTGTTGCGCCGTACCATGGCAAGGCTGGATGCCGTATTAGGGGGCGTTCAATACAACTATTTCTTGCACTCACTGCCCGATGAACCGGGAAGTGACCGCTGTCATCACAGCTATCATTGGCATTTAGAGGTGTGTCCGCGTACCAGTATCCCGACGGGCTTCGAGCTGGGATCGGGATTCTTCGTCAATACGGTGAGCCCGGAAGACGCGGCGCAGCGCCTGCGGGAGGCGGCCATCGATTGACTAGCGAGCGGGAAGACAGTGCGGGGGGAGATAACCGCGTTCCCGTTTGAACTGCTGGCACAACGTCTGCTGGCGCTGCGGCGGGAGCCGCCGGAACTCGCGCCTTTGCTGCCGCAGCCGCTCCAGTTGCGCTGCATCCATTTCCATTAATCGCCGCGCCTGACCGCGCAACCGCTGGCGGATAGAGGGTGGGTAGGTATGCCAGCGTTCCGAGTGATGTTCCAGGAAGCCGCGCTCGTTGGGGCCGAGTTCGTTCCATATGGGAGGCCGGTCCTGGGAGCGCCGGTTTTTGTCCGCCACTGCTTGCTCTGCGGTGCCCGACAACAAGGCCGCCACCACCGCCGCGGTGATCATGATCGAAGTCTTAATTCTACGGTGACCCACACTCATGGATTAGGTGCCGTTGCGGGATTTACCAGGGCCCTGCCCACGGGTTTCGAGCCACACGTAAAAATCCAGGTTGTCCGCGAGATCGGAGATATCCTTGCGATCCGCGCCGGAGACCAGGTTAGGCAGCTGGTTCAACGCCGGCAGCGTGAACCAGCCAATCGCCACCGCCAACACCACAGTCGCCGCCGCGCCCAGCACCAGCCGCGGCGCCCTGCGCGGCGCGGACCGGCGCACGTTGCCACTCAATACCTCGCGCCGCCGCAGTCGTAACTGATTGTTGATCGCTACCGCATCGTCCGCCGACTCATCGAGATGGCGAATGGTGTGCCGCACTACCTCATGTCCGTGTTGCATGGCCGGGTTGTTGGCGATGGCCTGTTCCGCTCGTGCTTTCAGGTCCGGCTGATCGTCCAGTAATCCCGCCCGTAGCCGATCCAAGAGATCAGCGGTTGATTTGTCAATCTCAGTCATTGTTCCACACCTCGTCAAGTTCCACGCGCAATGTTCGTATTGCGCGGAAATGATGTTGTTTCACGCTTCCCGCCGAGCAACCTAAAATCTTTGCCGTCTCTCGCACGTTGAAACCTTGCCACTCTCTGAGCAGAAACACCTGCCGCTGGCGGTCCGACAACCGGTCTAGGGCGGTATCGATCCGGTTGTGTAATTGCGATCCCAGCGCCTGATGATCCGGCCGGGCGTGCTCGGGCATCAATTCGACGCCGACGCCCACGTCCAGCAGGTTTTCCTCTTGTTGATCTCGCCCCGTGGGGCGAAACAACGACACCAGCTTACCGCCGGCCTCGCGCAATCGCTTCCAGCGATGCGTATCGGTTATGCGGTGACTGAGGATGGTAAAGAACAGCGCCGGCCACTCATTGCTGGGGCGGTCCGCGTATTTTTCGAACAATTTGAGCATGCTGTCTTGCACCACATCGAGCGCTGCCTGCTCGTCGCGCAGCGCATAATAGCCGATGCGATACGCCTTGCGTTCGACGCTCGCCAGGAACGCATCCAGGCTGCCGTCAGCGGCGGCATTGGCCGGCGGTCTGCGAACGCCGGCCTCGGGCCCATCCCGTTTGGTTGATCGGCCGTGATCTGCTCTTGTCACTACAATTAAGCCTGCCGGTCGATGTTGCGTTGCCATGATCCCCCGTATTGGCTTTTCACCTCCTCACGTAATGCTGACCGATTCCATTTACCCAGGCAAGTGGGTGATCGCCGATTGCAACCGCGGTATCAATAATAGACTCAACGGCAGTGGCGCTGCCCGTGCCGGAAATAACAGTCCCTGAATCTCCGGTAGGGGCGGTGGGCCCATGGATCAATCGGGCGATGATACGGCCACGGTTGATAGTAATAATCATGCCGGTAATAACGGGGGTAGGGGTGCCTGCGGTAGTGCGTGTGCGGTCGGTAGTGCTGGTGATGCCGGTGGCCGAAATAGATACCGAACCCGATGTCGCCACCGGCGACCGCCGGCGGTGAGACACCGAGCGTGAGCAGTGCGGTCAGTGCCGCTACGACCAGTATCGTGCTGCGATTCATGATCAAGCCCTCCATCGCCGCGTGGTGAAAGCCCGTTCAACTGTTAATTAAACGGTCCATTGCTAAGGACGGTTGACAATCACTAGCCGGCAAATCGGCGGATGAATCGGTCCATCCAGCGGTCCGGGAGCCAACGCTTCAAGCGTGCCAGCCCGTGGGCGGGCACGGTCACCAGATAGCGTATGCGTGGATTGGGGCTCTCCAAGGCGTGAATCACCTTGTCGAGCACCGCGGCGGCGGGGAGGGTGAATGGCACGTCCTGGTCGCTCGTCAGGCGGCGTTCGACCTGCCGGTAGGACTGCCGATGGGCGCTGTGTTCGCGATCGATATTGACCTGGTAATAGCGGTACGCATTGGCCCGGAACCGGCTCTCAATGGGTCCCGGCTCGATCAGGGACACAAAGATACCGCTGCCTTGAAGCTCGAGCCGCATGGTGTCGGACAGCGCCTCGAGGGCATATTTTGACGCGTTGTAGGCGCCCCGGTAGGCGAGACACACCAGGCCCAGGATCGAACTGATCTGCACAATGCGGCCCGCGCCCTGCTTGCGAAACACCGGGATGATGCGGGCCGTCAACTCGTGGGTACCGAACAGGTTGGCTTCAAATTGGGCGCGCAGCACGTCCCGGGACAGGTCCTCCACCGCCCCCGATTGGCCGTAGGCG
>CAMYNX010000110.1 GCA_947259875.1 uncultured Gammaproteobacteria bacterium
GGCATCAACACCATCTTCCTCTTCGGATAGGGCTTGATAGATATGCTCGATGTACCACACGATAGAGTGATCATCGAAATGGTCGATCTTGCCCTGCTTTATGCCGTTCGCGAACCCCCGCCACAGATCCTTGGTGCGTTGCCAACCACTGACCCGCCGAATCTTACCGTGGGCATTTAGGTAGATCTCATCCCCGGAGTGCCGGTATCCCATCCATGCCGGTGGTACTCTCGTGACAATGTCGTTGTTGTTGACCCATCGGCTGTAGTCAATCTTACAAAAATGGACGAATCGCTTGTCGCCGACACGCGGGCTCCCAAAGGTTTGCAGTTGTTGCGGATTAGAAGGTATGTGCGACAGCATGCAACGCCCGGCGCAAATCGTTGCCATGGCACCGCCCAGTGAATGGCCCGTAAACCATAAAGTCTTTGTATTATTGATGAGGGCTATTTCGATCCGCGGCCACAAGTCATCGACTTCCCGTTTGAATCCCCTATGTACACGGCCCATAGTCTCCGACAACGCAGTGATGGCATTGGCATCCGCGCGGATGTCGTTCCATTCGTTAGGCTCAGTGCCGCGGCACGCAACCACGCAATCGACGTTATTCTCGAATATGTATGCCTGCGCGCCATCACGATCAAAGAACTGCACCTCATCAAAGCGCAAACCCCTCACCGCGCGCGCGGCCTCCCGCTCTGGCAAGTACGTGATCATGGACAGCTCGGCCAGCAGCAAAGACCGCCTTAAATTACTGAGCTCGGCGATTGGACCCGCTAACTCCGAGTGCAGGCCGATCTCATCGGCGGTGTGTTGAGAGATCGGTGTTTTGTCAATATTTCCGGACATTCTCGACGTGGGCCGGTTCTGTGTGGGCAGCATATTTTAATGCGCTGGGTGAAAATATAAAGTCCGGCGCAGCGGTTCGCCATTATATAATGGTCTGGTTACGACACAGACCAGGATACAATGTTTTATCTAATTCGCAGCTTCATTTTCACTTGCGCGGGGCTGGTGATCCTGACCGCCCTGCCGCTCGCCGCAGCGGCGCCTGCCGACTTGACGGCCAAGGAGGTCGAAATCGAAGGGAAGCGATTCACAGTGATGATCCCGGCGGGGTATGAGCTGGAGTTTCTGACCGGGAGTATGTCACGCCCACGGTTCATATACTTCACCCCCAACGGCGACCTGCTAGCAGGATCCAGGAGTGGCAAGGTGTATCGGCTTGCCCCGCCTTACACCCAAGCCGAAGTGTTGACAAAGTTCGCGGATTATCCGCACAGTGTTGTGGTGCGCGGTGATACATTGTACGTAGCCGACACTGATGGCCTTTACCAGGCTCGTTATACGTCGGGTATCACACGTCTCAGGCACAAGGACTTCACGTTGGTGACACCATTGCCCAGCGGTGGCGGTCACAGCAGCCGATCGGTGGGAGTCGGGCCCGACAACCGGCTCTATATTGGCCTCGGGATAAGCGGCAATTGTCCCAACGAATACCTTGACGATAGTTACGGTTTCGAGAACCGGCGCGGCGGCGTGTTCGTACTCGATGAAACCGGCGACAAACCGAAGTTACAACCCTATGCCTCCGGACTGCGCAACCCGATTGGATTTGCCTGGCATCCCGATACCAAATTCCTGTACGCGAACAATAACGGTCCAGATCATTGGGGTTATGAATTGCCGCGGGAGTATTTCGGTCGCTTGAGCGGGGGGTCTTTTCACGGCATGCCCTGGTATCAGTATGTCGATGGACGTTTTCAGCGTGACAAATGCATACGCGCCAAGCCCCCGCGTCCGGTGACCGAGGCGGTGCCACCGGAGGTCACCTTCGACGCCCGTAACGCACCCATGGCTATGGTTTTTGTGCCCAAAGGGGCAATGGACCCCCGCTTTGAGGGTAATGCGATCGTTGCCCTGCACGGATCCTGGGGTACACAGCCGCGCGGCGGCTATGCGGGGGACCCGGCCACCCGGCGGCACCCAAAATTAGTCCAAGTGATGTTCGAAAACGGCCGGGCAACGCGTGTGGTCGATCTGATCTCCGGTTTTCAGTTGGCCGACGGCCACCGTTGGGGCCGTCCCTGCGGCGTTGCTATCGGACCCGATGGCGCGCTGTATTTCACCAGTGACGGGGGGACCAACGGCCTGTTCCGCCTGCGGCGGATCAACTAGCCCGCATCTTATTTTGTCGTTTGATCCTTGTTGCCAACCACATCCTCATAGCCTTTCTTGGTGGCGCGTCCGGCTGCCCCGGCAGCCTCAGTGGTTGCGTCCCACGCATCTTTCGAGACCTCTTTGGTCTTTTCCCAAGCCTTGTCAGCGTACTCACCGGTTTTCCTGGCGCCGCTCTTGCTAGCTTCCCACACCTCCCGAGACGTTTGTTTGGTCTCATCCCACACTTCCTTGGAGGTCTGCTTGGTCGCGTCCCACGCTTCCTTGGATATTTCCTTGGTCGTCTCCCAAGTCTCAGAACCTTTCGTGGCGCCTTCGTCGATCACCGAGGGTTCCGCGGCCCCGGGTTGCACGACCTCCGGCGTCACCGGGACCGTTTTGTTGGCGTCGTTATCGGCCATAAGCTGAGACGAAAACTGGCCGAGCAGGAAAAAAATCATCAATATTACCGGGCTGTAAACACGCATACGCTTTACACACACTGTGAATGCAGGCTTATTGTACCCGCCCAAGACATACGCCGTCGCCCATTGATCTGCTCAGGCTGCGGTATCGTCCGGTTATGTGTTCCACCGCAGGTAAGGTCACGCATGCTTTGTTAACTAGCGCCTACGTGTCTCACCGATCTTGTGTGTATAGAACAATCCGGATTTCTGCTGCACTCACTACAATACCTATACACACGGGCTCCGGCGAGAACCGCGAATTAGACGCCGATCAAGTGTGCGCTTGTAGATAACGCAGACAGGGGACGTTGACATAGGAGTGACCATGCAAAGGCATGGCGGATGACCGCAACCGGAAGGCACAATCCGGTTCACCGAGATGGTCAACCACCAATACCGCCTCATCGAAGTCCTCGTGCTCGGTATAGTGATTCACGGTAATCACGGTCCGGATGCCGGCACCTATCGCGGACAGTAATCCGTTTCGTGAGTCCTCAAATGCCAACACGCGATCGGGGGACAGTCTTAATTGTTGGAGCACAAACTCGTATATATCCGGCGCCGGTTTCTTGTTCACCGTGTCCTCACCCGCGGCAATCACTTCGAACCATGCGGGAGCGTTCGGATTTATCGCCGTTTGCAGCAATGCCTCCACGTTGACACGGGATGTGGTTGTGGCGATCGCCAAGCGCAGTCCCTCGACACGGGCTTCCTCCAGCAAACGCTTGACGCCGGGGCGCGCGGGGATTCCGCGTTGTTGAACAATTTTCACGAAATGGGTTGTTTTCACAGCGTGCAACGCATCGATGTAGCTCTCCAGATCTCGATCTGTCTTGAAGCCGGGACAATAGCGCTCCACATAATGGTGTAATCGCTCTTTGCCGCCGTGCACAGCCAGTAGCCTTCCATATAGATCGGGATCCCAGTGCCAATCGAGACCAAATTCCCTAAATGCGGCGTTGTAGGCGAGCCGGTGCCCATCGCGCTCGGTGTCCGCCAGCGTCCCATCGACGTCAAAAACCAGCGCTTTTAACGGTAAATCAGTCATCTGTAATCGGTAGAAGTCATTGAAAATCCAAATAATTCCGGGAGTTAGCGCACAAGATAATTCGTGTTGCGTCGATCCGGCCTTTGTAGTACAAATGCGCGCTTATTTTTCCCCAGGTGTACCGTAGGAGTCCATATTATGGCGGCCACTTCCAAGAAGAAGGCCAATGCGAAAAAGAAGACGTCGAAGAAGAAGGTAGCGAAAAAGACCAAGAAAACGGCGAAAAAGGCGGTAAAGAAAAAGACGACTAAAAAGGTCGGCAAAAAGAAGAAGAAAGTCGTAACCAAGAAAAAACCCGCAAAAAAGAAAACGACAAGAAAGCCTGCCAAAAAGAGGGCATCGGCGGCCCGCAAGAGATCTCGTCCCGTCATCAAGATGATGGGCGATACCATCGTTCATGGAATCGAGCCATATAAGGCCAGGCGGGGTGAGCAATACATGAGCGCTCCTCAGCTCGAACACTTCCGAACGATTCTGGAGAATTGGCGAACGCAGTTGGTAGAAGACGTCTCCCGTACCATCCACTCGATGCAGGATGAAACCATTAACCATCCCGATCCCACGGACCGTGCAACTCAAGAGACGGATATGTCACTGGAGTTACGCAGCCGCGATCGGGAACGCAAGCTAATCAAGAAGATCGACGATACCTTCCTGCTCATCGATGCTGGTGATTATGGCTTCTGTGAAAACTGCGGAGTCGAGATCGGTACTCAGCGTCTCGAGGCCCGGCCCACGGCGACATTGTGTATTGACTGCAAGACGCTGGACGAGATCCGCGAGAGACAGGTGATATAAGACCGGTGTAACACCGGTCCGGCCCGGAGCTGAAAACGCCCTCGGCCATGCAACGATGTCCATCATCGAGTCTGAGTTCCGACCGGCAAACTGGTGCCGAAACCCGCATCAGCAGACACTCTGGCCTTATTTTTTCCGTTTTTCTCCCCGCCCCGAGTACCGCCGAGAACGCCTCGAGCTAATGGACGGCGATTTTCTCGACCTTGATTGGTTCGAGCCCTACTCAGCAGGACCTTTGGTCTTAGTATTGCACGGGCTGGGAGGCTGCTCGCAATCTCATTACGTTCGCGGGCTAGTCACCGCCTTTGCACAACGTAAGATTCGATCTGTGGTCATGCATCACCGCGGTTGCAGTGGAGAACCGAATCGGTTAAATCGCAGCTACCATGCCGGGGAAACCGCCGATTTAAATACGGTGTTGACCCGCTTGCATGACCGTGAGCCAAACACAGCGATAGGCGCGGTCGGTTTTTCCTTGGGCGGCAATATGTTACTGAAATGGCTAGGTGAGAATCCTCACACATCATTAGTCATCGCCGCGGTAGCGGTGTCGGTCCCATTCCTGCTTGCGGAAGGGGCCCGGCGCATGGAACGGGGATTATCACAGATCTATCAATGGCGTCTGATAAGATTAATGAAGCAATCCCTCATCAAGAAGTTCGCACACCGACTGGCACCAATCGATCTGCACCAAGTACGCGGACTCAAAACTTTTTGGACCTTCGACGATCAAGTCACCGCGCGGCTCCACGAATTCGCCGATGTCGAGGACTACTACGCGCACAGCAGCAGCCGCCAGTTCCTTTCTGACATCAACACCGAGACCTTAATCGTGCATGCGGAGGACGATCCATTGATGACCCCGGCGGTGCTTCCCCGGGAGCATGAATTGTCTAGCAAGATTCAACTGGAAGTGAGTCAATGCGGAGGCCATGTGGGCTTTGTCACTGGCCCGGTATGGCGTCCACAGTATTGGCTGGATCGGCGGGTGGCGGATTATCTCAGTGAGAAACTAGCGCCCAAGTTTTCCGCCATCTAGCACACATATTGCGCCAAGGATCTCGAATGATGGCCAAGAGTTCGTGCCGCTCGACACCGGCGGACGTTGCGGGTCTCTCCGGTGCAGACCATGAATAGAGGCGGGACGCCTTGGCGCAAACTGCGGGCTAGAGCCGATCAATAATCTCGTCGGTAAACTCCTGGGTACTGGCATCGCCACCGAGATCGCGGGTGACGCGATCACCGGTTGCGATTACCTCTCTGATCGCGGTACGGATGCGCTGCGCTTTTTCCGACATGTCCAACTGATCCAACATCAACGCAGCTGCCAATATTAGCGCCGAGGGATTAGCGATCTTTTTCCCCGCAATGTCCGGCGCCGAACCATGGACGGCTTCGAAAATCGCCACGTCATCACCAATATTTGCCCCTGGTGCCATGCCCAATCCGCCGATTAAACCGGCGCATAGATCTGAAATAATATCGCCGAACAGATTAGTTGTAACAATGACATCAAATTGGTGTGGGTTCATCACCAATTGCATGCAAGTGTTATCGACAATCATCTCGACACTTTCGATATCTGGATATTGCTTGGCAATTTCCCGTGCGACATTAAGAAACAAGCCGGAAGTCGCCTTCAATATGTTCGCCTTGTGCACGATTGTGATCTTCTCCCGATTACGCCTCTTTGCCAGTTCGTAAGCGAATCGAATCACCCGTTCCGAGCCTGCGCGCGTGATAACGCTCACCGATTCAGCCCGCGACCCATCCGGTGAGATTTCCTGGCGTTCGCCGGAGTACATACCTTCGGTATTCTCGCGAATGGTAATGATGTCGATGTTGTGATAGCGCGACTGCACACCGGGACGTGTAATGGCAGGACGTACATTGGCGTATAGATCAAAGATCTTTCGAAGCTGAACATTGATCGATGCGAAGCCCTTTCCTACGGGTGTGGTCAATGGCCCCTTCAGGGCCACGCCGTTTTCACGGATGGACGCCATTGTCTCTTCGGGCAATATGTCCTTGCCCGCTTGCGAGGCGGTTACTCCCGCAAGCTGGGTGTCGTAGCTGAAACCGCAGTCCAAGGCATCCAACACGCGAAGCGCGGCCCGCGTAATCTCCGGACCGATACCATCTCCGGGAATTATCGTAATCGGACGCATAAGCCCTTCATACTACTAATTGATTCCCTGGCCAGTGACTAACACTGCTGCCAGGGTAGTCCATCATGCCGCCACCCGGCGCTCGTACTGCGTTGATGATTGTCATCCAAAGGTCCCTCGAATCCGGTATCGACGTGGCACACATTTTTTATATCAGCATCGATCAATGCCTTTCCGGCCTCCACCGACCGGCGTCCACTCCGGCATATCAGTATCACCGTAGGCGGTTTTTCCTCGTCGGCGCCCAGGAAACCACCGAGCAAAACCTCGCGCACCTGCGCGACGAATCGAGGATTAACGGTCCAATCGGGTTCATCCAACCATGGGATATGGATCGCGTCACGGGGATGCCCAATCATCAAGTGCTCCATGGTAGAGCGGATGTCGATAAGCACCGCCTGAGGATTCTTTTGCATCAGGTCATACGCCTCTTGCGGTGATATGTCTTCGGGGCGTTGGGTGTCTTTACTCATGGCATCCTCCTGTAAAACGATTGCGACACCGCTATTCTAGCCAAACTCACGGGTCTAAAAATATTTTTATTTTTCCAGCATTAGCGTCACCGGCCCGTCGTTAATAAGCTGTACCTGCATCAACGCTCCGAATCGCCCGGTCGCCACGTCGCAGATACCAACGGTACTCAAGGCAGCAACAAAGCGATCAAATAACGCGTGCGCCCGCCCTGCGGGCATGGCTGCGGAAAAATCCGGACGCCGCCCCTTGCCGGTGTCCCCGTACAGGGTAAATTGCGGCACCACCAGTACTTGCCGTCCGGTTTGCAATACCGAATAGTGAAAATGCCCCGCTTGGTCGGCGAATACCCGCAGGTTTGCTACCTTGTCGGCCATCGGCTGCAATATCGATTCGTCATCATCGCTGCCGAATCCGACCAATAGCAACAACCCAGCAGCAATGCTGCTAATCAATTCCTCATCCACAGTAACTGACGCAGATTGGACACGTTGCAGGAGAACTATCACAAAATGTAGAAATTAATGGTTTATTATCTTTAACTTTGCGCGGTAAAAAAAGGGGGCCTGATGGCCCCCTTTATTATTCCCGGTTGCGCGTGTATTACGCTGCGTTGTCTATCGCTTTCATGCTCAGACGAATACGGCCCTGTTTGTCAACTTCCAGAACTTTGACCTTGATGACATCTCCCTCCGACAACATGTCGCTGACGTTCTCGACACGCTTGTTGGAGATCTGTGAGATGTGCACTAGCCCATCTCTGCCTGGGAGGATATTCACGAATGCGCCAAAATCCATCAGTTTGACTACCCGGCCTTCATAAGTTTTACCGACCTCGACATCGGCGGTGATATCCTCGATGCGTCGGCGCGCTTCCTGACCCGCCGCATTGTCCACCGAAGCGATCTTGATCGTGCCGTCATCGCTGATGTCAATGGTGGTACCGGTCTCCTCTGAAATAGCGCGCACTGTAGTGCCGCCCTTACCGATGACGTCGCGGATTTTTTCTACCGGAATCTTGATCGTCAAGATCCGCGGCGCGTATTCTGACATTTCCGGACGCGGACTCGAAATCGCACTCGCCATCTCATTTAAGATATGCATGCGCCCTTCGCGGGCCTGATCTAACGCAACCTCCATGATCTCCTTGGTGATGCCGTCGATCTTTATATCCATCTGCAGCGCGGTGACTCCGCTTGGCGTCCCGGCAACCTTGAAGTCCATGTCGCCGAGATGGTCCTCATCGCCCAGAATATCGGTCAACACCGCAAATTGCTCGCCTTCTTTGATCAAGCCCATGGCCACACCCGCTACCGGGGCTTTAATTTCTACACCCGCATCCATCAGCGACAAACTCGTGCCGCATACAGTAGCCATGGAACTGGATCCGTTGGATTCAGTTATTTCCGACACCACGCGCACCACGTACGGGAAATCGTCCATCGGCGGCAATACCGCGGTAATCGCCCTTTTTGCCAACTTCCCATGACCAATCTCGCGGCGTTTGGGCGATCCCACCCGGCCGGTCTCACCGACACAGAACGGTGGGAAATTATAATGCAGCATGAACCGGTCACGGCTTTCACCTTCCAAAGCGTCGACGATTTGTGCATCGCGCTCCGTGCCTAAAGTAGTAGTCACAATGGCCTGGGTCTCACCTCGTGTGAACAAGGCCGATCCATGGGTACGAGGTAACGCGCCGACCCGACAGTTGATGGTGCGGACGCTACGTGTGTCGCGCCCGTCAATGCGCGGCTCGCCGCCCAGGATCCGTTCACGGACCAAGTTTTTTTCGAGATTCTTCATCGCGCCTTTGACGGCATCAATGAGCTGTTGTTCGGATTCTTCGTCAGTCAAGCCGGAGATAATCCGCTCGCGAATCTCAGCGAGCCGATCCTGACGTTGTTGCTTATCGGCGATGCGATACGCATCAGCGATGTCGGTATTACCGAGCTCGGCGACTTTGGCGCTGAGTGCGGTATCTTCCTCTGGGGAATCCCATTCCATAGGCTGCACGCCGACCTCTTCGGCGAGTTCGCGGATAGTACGAATAGCAACTTGCAGTTGTTCATGACCGAAAAGCACCGCGCCCAACATTTCTTGTTCGCTCAATTCATCCGCCGCGGATTCAACCATCAACACCGCATTCTCGGTGCCGGCAACGACCAAATCGAGTTTGGATTCCTCACTCAACGAGGAAATGCTTGGGTTCAAAATATACTCACCATCCCAGAACCCCACCCGTGCTGCGCCAATCGGACCATTGAACGGTACACCCGATAATTGCAAAGCTGCGGATGCACCAATCAGCGCCACGATATCGGGATCGATCTCTGGATCTACCGACATCACGGTGGCAATAATTTGCACTTCGTTGGCAAAACCTTTGGGAAACAGGGGGCGAATGGGACGATCAATGAGGCGGCAGGTGAGGATGGCTTTCTCGGAGGGCCGACCTTCTCGTCTAAAGAATCCTCCGGGTATTCGACCTGCCGCATAGGTTCGCTCTTCGAAATCGACGGTAAGGGGGAGGAAATCCCTCGCTATTCCTCCTCTTTCGCACACGACGGTTACCAACACCGAGGTATCTCCACAGCTGGCCACCACGGCTCCGGTGGCTTGTCTGGCGATCTCACCAGTCTCTAGTTTAAAATTATGCTGACCGTACTGAAATTCTTTGACTACATGCACCACAATATTTTCTCCACCACTTATTTCCGCAGACCCAACTTACCGATCAAAGATCGATAACGCTCAATGTCCTTTGTCTTTAAATAATCAAGTAACTTGCGTCGCTGATTTACAATTCGCAACAACCCCTGACGGGAATGATGATCATGTATATGAATTTTGAAGTGCGACGACAGGTCCTTGATGCGTGCGGTCATCAACGCAATTTGGACTTCCGGCGAACCGGTATCGCTGGTCCCGCGCTGATGCTCGGTGACAACTTGCACCTTTTGTTCGGCAGTTAAAGCCATAACTTTCCTCTGTGTTCTTAATGGGTTAGCTAGAAAAACGGCCCGCGTATTCTAACTGCACACCCTGGTCGCCACAACCAGACGCGTGAGATAGTACGGACAGGAAAATTTACATGTAAAGACAATCACTTAGTTAGTATGAAACAGCCGTTTCGGGGCCACGCGACCATCCGCCAGAACTTGCCCAACACCGAGAAATCCGGCCTCCTTGGCGTATAGCCGCACCCAGCCTGAAGTCGGGGCGCTGGACACACGCACCGGCTGTCCGCGGCACAAGTAATAGGCGGCGTCGGCAGACAACATCACATCCGGCAGGTCGGGCAATCCCTCATCCGCGGGTATTAATAAGAAATCGAGATCCTCGACACACTGTGCACGCCGTAGTTGTTCCAAAGACACAGCATTATCCACTGTAAACGGCCCGACACCCATGCGCCGCAGAGATGCGACATGCGCACCACATCCCAAACTTTCACCCAACTCGTGGGCCAGCGTCCTCACATAAAAACCGCTCGAACAGTGCAGCTCGACCTCTATGCTATCCGTGTCCAGTCGCCGCCAGGATGCTTGATACACGTTGACAGACCGTGGCTTTCGCTCGACTTCAATACCCTGACGCGCGAGTTTGTACAACGGCTGTCCACGATGTTTGATGGCACTATACATGGGTGGGACCTGCTGGATTCGGCCGCGAAAGGCAGCTAATGCCTCCTCAACCGATTCATCGGACACATCCACCTGCGCACTCGATACAAGTTCACCCTCCGCATCACCGGTATCAGTGGACTTGCCAAGCTTGAACACCGTCTCATAACGCTTGTCCGCATCCAAAAAAAAACTGGAAATTTTTGTTGCCTCGCCGAAACATATCGGCAACAAGCCGGTAGCGATGGGATCCAAACTGCCAGTGTGTCCCGCTTTGCGCGCTTTGTACAATGCCTTAACCTCCTGCAGCGCCCCGTTGGAAGTCAGGCCGATGGGTTTGTCTAGCAATAAGATGCCCTGGATGTTGCGGCCGCCGCGTCGTCTGCTTTTCTTCAATGCCGAGTCAACCTTTGGATGTGGCATCGATATCAGAGCGTGCTGCACTTTCGATTAACTTCGACAACTTATTTCCATTTTCGATACTGGTATCGTAATAAAAGCTTAAACTCGGGCTTACGCGTAAATTCAAGTCGTGGCTTATCTCACGGCGTAAAAACCCACTCGCGTGCGTCAGAACCGTCAGTAGTTGTTCTTTACTGGCTGAATTTTCTTCTTGATTGAGGCGAGTTACGTATACCTTAGCGTGTTTCAAGTCTTTACTCAGCTCGACGCTGGTAACAGTAACAAATCCAATACGCGGATCGTTCACTTGTTTCGCCAATAATTTGGCTAGTTCGCGCTGCACAAGTTGCGCAACCCGGCGAGTGCGACTGAACTCTCTCGGCATGTCTTATCACCACGCCTATGAACTATAACTTAGGCCGTACTTCAAAGGTCTTGAAGATTTCAAGTTGATCATCCACCTTGACATCGTTGTAGTTTTTGATGCCCACACCACATTCCAGGCCGGCTTTCACCTCGTTCACGTCCTCCTTGAATCGCCGAATTGAATCGATTTGGCCTTCGAAAATCACTACGTTGTCTCGCAAAACGCGCACCTTTTCGTTGCGGCGGACGACACCCTCAGTAACATAACACCCTGCTATTACGCCGATCTTCGGGGCGCGGAACACATCTCGAACCTGGGCGTTGCCCAAGAGCTCTTCTTTGATTTCCGGCGCCAGCATGCCAGACATCGCCGCCTTAACCTCGTCCACCACATCATAAATGACGTTGTAATAATGCACATCGACACCTTCTCCTTCGATGAGCTTTCGCGCGGTGGCATCGGCACGCACGTTGAACCCGACTATGATCGCATTTGACGCCATAGCCAAGTTGACGTCGGACTCACTGATACCACCCACCATGCCGTGGACTACATTGACCCGAACTTCGTCGGTGGACAGTTTCTCCAATGCGTCAGTAAGTGCTTCGACCGACCCTTGTACATCGGCCTTTATCACCAGGTTGAGGCTCTTCTGTTCGCCCACGTCCATTTGCTGAAACATGTTTTCCAGCTTCGCCGCCTGTTGCCGGGCGAGCTTAACTTCTTTGTGTTTGCCCTGGCGGAACAACGCGATCTCACGGGCCTTGCGTTCGTCGGTGACTGCCAGTACCTCGTCTCCGGCCACGGGTACGCCGGACAATCCCTGAATCTCCACCGGCGTCGACGGTCCAGCGTCCTTGATACGCTTACCGGCATCGTTGGTCATCGCGCGCACACGCCCAGTCTCGCGGCCCGCCAGTATGACATCGCCACGATGCAATGCGCCTTTTTGCACGAGCAGCGTTGCCACCGGACCCCGCCCTTTGTCGAGGCGGGCTTCGACCACCAACCCGGACGCCAAACCACTACTGATTGCGTTCAAATCCAGTAATTCCGATTGCAATAGCACCGACTCAAGCAACTGTTCCACGCCCTGACCGGTTTTTGCAGAGACCGGCACCATTAATACATCGCCGCCCCAATCTTCGGGAATCACCTCGTGGGTCGTCAAATCCTGCTTAACGCGCTC
>CAMYNX010000111.1 GCA_947259875.1 uncultured Gammaproteobacteria bacterium
ATCGCCAGCTTTCGCTATCTCATGAAAGATAGGCCATATCTCTCCAAAATCACTTTCTGTAACTTCCCTGATATTCATTTATATCTCAGTACTCAAGAAACGTAACGTTTAAGCTGACCCGCGCCCCTCGGTGCCTCCGCGAAGCGCCGCGTAACTTTCCGGCGTCGGCTCGAGCGCTTTGTTATAAAGCAACCCATAGTCTCTAACACCGCCACGTTATCACCAAATCGAAACGATGGGACATTTGATAAATGCACGCTCTCTCCGGCTACAACTCAAGCACCATGGTGACTACCTGCCAAGGCGCTGGACAGAAATCTACTAAAACGAAGCCTCGCGTGGCGCACAAAGCAATTCCCGATAGTCGGAATTCGCCACACAATGGGCTCAAGAAAAAGCCTGGTCGAAAACCTTTTCAGCATCAACGTGGCCCTCGTTAATCCATTCTTCACCGAATTGCTTTATAACGTTTGAGCCAAGCCGCGCCACCACTGACACGACCGCGAAGCGCCGCAGAGCTTTCCAGCGTCGGCTTGGGCGATTTGTTATGAGTCACCATGTGTTTTTCTTTTGATCAACAAGCTTTTTGCCGCAGAATGGACAAAAGGAAATAAGAATTGTGTCCATCATAATAATGTCGCCCGGATTTTTTGCGAATCCGTCATCTACATCACCATCTTTCGCACGCCAGATATAGTCAATTACCCATGATTCCTGCTCTACATTAATTTCCTGATACTCGATCTTAATGTCGTCGTACCAGTTTTCATCACAATGATGAATGATTTCTTCGTCAGTATTCATAGTGACTCATAACTAAATGTATCGAACCTAAATGATAGTATTGAATCTCGACATTTGGGCTGGATTTGGTGTTCACAGCCCAAAATTCAATGTGTTAGGGTCGTGAGCTGTAATAAATTTTCGGTTGAAACCCAACTCACCAAAGCCGGGCTGAAGAATATCTTGTTCAGCCAATTCGCAGCTGCTTAGAGTTGCTCCGGCGCTATCGCCAGACACGCCTCGGAACCCTCGGTAATGGTATGCACTAGCGCAGCGCTCTGCGGCAGAACGTGGGTGGCATAGTAACGGGCGGTTTCGATCTTGGCGCGGTAGAATTTATCATCACCAGCACCGGCCTTGAGTTTCTCCTGCGCTACCAGCGCCGCCTTGGCCATTAACCAGCCGCCGATAACTGTTCCCCATAAGTTCAGGTAATAACCAGACGCCGCGGCGGGCAGCCGCGGATCCCGTTGCGCCGCGTTGACAATCCAATCGGTGGCCTGCTCGAGATGGACCAGACCAGACTCCACCGCCCGGCCCACACCGTCCAGGGCGTCGAAGTCGATATCCCGCAATCCGTCGATAAACGCGCGGGCCGCGTGACCTTGATCGCGGAGCACCTTGCGGCCCACGAGATCGTTGGCCTGGATGCCGGTGGTGCCCTCATAGATAGTGGTGATGCGCGCGTCGCGAAAGTGTTGCGCGGCGCCGGTTTCCTCGATGTAGCCCATACCGCCATGAACCTGAATGCCCAACGAGGCGACCTCGTTACCGGTTTCGGTGCACCAGCCCTTCACCACCGGCGTGAGCAGTTCAACGACGCTGTGCTGCCGCAACCGTTCGTCTTGGTCCGGATGGTGGTGAGACTTGTCGAGCGCCGCGGCCCACACGTAGACCAACGCGCGCATCGCCTCGACCTTGGCCTTCATGGTCATCAACATGCGGCGCACGTCGGGGTGATGCACGATGGCAACCTGGTCCTCGGATTGGGCACCAATCGGCCGCCCCTGGACACGTTCCATGGCATAGCCCTTGGCCTGTTGAAACGCGCGTTCGGCAATCGCCAGCCCTTCCACGCCAACCGCATGCCGCGCGAGGTTCATCATCGTAAACATGTACTCCAGTCCACGATTCGGCTCACCAATCAGATAGCCCAGCGCACCCTGGTTATCGCCATAGGCCAGTACCGCGGTGGGACTCGCGTGTATCCCCAGCTTGTGTTCCAGCGACACACAACGCACCTCGTTAGGCTGTCCGATCTCTCCGTTATCATCCACCAGCATCTTGGGGACCAGGAACAACGAGATGCCCCGCACGCCCTCCGGCGCATCGGGTAAACGCGCCAACACCATGTGCACGATGTTGTCTGTCAGGTCGTGATCACCGTAGGTAATAAAAATCTTCTGACCAAAAAGCCGGTAGTGATCGCCCTCGGGCTCCGCCTTCATGCGCACCGCGCTCAAGTCCGATCCGGCTTGCGGCTCGGTGAGATTCATGGTGCCGGTCCACTCACCGGAGACCATCTTGTGAAGGTAACGGTCCTGCAATTCCGGGGACCCATGCAGGATCAGCGCCTCCACCGCACCTTGGGTCAGCATCGGACACAAACCAAAGGACATATTCGCAGCGTGCCACATCTCCTGTACCGCGGTCGCCAACAACCAGGGCAAGTTCTGCCCCCCGTGTTTCTCTTCGAATGCCAGCGCGTTCCAGCCGCTGTCGATAAAGGTCTGGTACGCCTGTTTCCAACCGTCGGGGGTAACGACCTTATCGTCCACCAACCGCGATCCCTGTTGATCGCCGATCTGGTTGAGCGGCGCCAACACCTCCGCGGCCAACTTCGCCGCCTCATCCAATATCGCCTGGATCACGTCCGGAGTGGCCTCCTCATAACCGGGTAGCGCCGCGACGCCGTCGAGGTCGGCCACCTCGGTCATCACGAACAGCATGTCTTGAAGTGGCGCGGTATAAGTCGTCATGGATTATCTCTCATTAGAATGTGTGAGTAGCGCACGTTCTGACGGTTATTTATCTAGGGCTGCGAATAACTTCGGTAATGCGTCGAACAAGTCAGTGACCAGCCCGTAATCGGCAACCTGGAAGATCGGCGCCTCTTCGTCTTTATTGATGGCGACAATCACCTTGCTGTCCTTCATTCCCGCGAGGTGTTGAATCGCACCGGATATGCCGATGGCGATATACAATTCCGGCGCCACCACCTTGCCGGTCTGCCCCACCTGATAATCGTTGGGGACATAGCCGGCATCCACGGCGGCGCGCGAGGCGCCCACCGCGGCATCGAGTTTATCGGCAAGTTGCTCGAGGAGCTTGAAGTTCTCGGCACTGCCCAGTCCACGCCCCCCGGAGACCACCACCCGGGCACTGGTCAACTCGGGCCGTTCCGATTGAGTCAGTTCCTGGCCGACAAACCGTGACAGCTCACCGAGCCCATCCGCCGGTTGCAGCTCGCTTACCGATGCCGAACCGCCGGTCGACGCAGCGGCATCAAACGCCGTCGAGCGCGCGGTAATTAGCTTTTTGTCATCGCTGCTCTTGACCGTGGCCATGGCATTGCCGGCATAGATGGGGCGGACAAAGGTATCGCTTGAATCAATGCTCACAATATCCGAGATCGGTGAGACATCCAGCAATGCGCCCACTCGGGGGATCAGGTTTTTTCCAAACGTAGAAGCCGGCGCCAGGATGTGCGAAAAATCGCCCGCAACTGCGGCGATCAGGGCCGCCAAATCCTCCGCCAATTGATGTTGGTAGCGCGCGTCGTCACACACCAGGACGTGTGTCACACCCACGACCTTGGCCGCCGACTCTGCCACCGTGCGGCAATCAAACCCCGCCACCAGAATAGCTACCGAGGAGTCGATCTCGCCGGCCGCGGTCACCGTATTCAGCGTCGAGACCTTGAGTTCCTTGTTATCGTGTTCGGCAATAACCAATACGGACACGGTCAGATCACCTTGGCTTCGTTTTTGAGCTTGTCAACCAGTTCTTCTACGGTCTCCACCATCACCCCGCCGCCGCGCTCGGAGGGCTCTTCGATTTTCAAGGTCGTCACCCGTGGACTGAGGTCCAGACCGAACTCGCCAAGGCCGATGGTTTCCAGCGGTTTCTTTTTGGCCTTCATAATATTGGGCAGCTTGACGTAGCGCGGCTCGTTAAGACGCAAGTCCACCGTGATCACTGCCGGCAACGCCAACGATAGCGTCTCCAATCCACCATCGACCTCGCGGGTCACCGCGACGCGCTGGTCGGAGAACTCGAGCTTGGACGCGAAGGTGCCTTGTGGCCAGCCCAACATACCGGCGAGCAATTGACCGGTCTGGTTGCTGTCATCGTCAATCGCCTGCTTGCCCATGATCACCAGATCTAGGGATTCCTTGGTTACGATCTCGCGCAGAATCTTGGCAACCGCAAGCGGTTCCAGCTCGTTCCCGGTCTCCACCAGGATGCCACGGTCGGCGCCCATGGCCAATGCGGTGCGGATCGTCTCCTGGCACTGCTTGACCCCGATGGAAACAATAATGAGTTCCTCGGCCTGCCCAGCCTCTTGCAGGCGCACCGCCTCCTCAACAGCAATCTCGTCGAAGGGATTCATGGACATTTTGACGTTGGCGGTCTCGACACCCGACCCGTCTTTCTTGACCCGCACCTTGACGTTGTAATCCACAACGCGTTTGATCGGTACCAGTATTTTCATTTTTTGGTTCGCGTAAGGGTAACGATAGATGACTTCGGCCGAGGGTAATGAATGCTACCCGCTCCCTGGATCGTGCGCAAACATACGGTTACACGGCGCCGTTACTGTGCAACACTTCAATTTCTTCCGTACTGTATCCGAGTTCCCCAAGGATATCGTTGCTGTGTTCCCCATGAGCGGGTGCAGGGGCTTGTACATCGAACGTGAAATCGCTGAACCGGACCGGGAACGCGAATTGAGGCACACCGTCGCTGGATACGCGGATCATGTCTCTGGCAGCGAACTGCGGATGGTCGAGCGCCTCGTCCAAGCTCAGGACCGGTGAAAAACAACAATCGGCAGACTCGAGTTTGGCCACCCAATACGCCTGGGTGTCGGACTTGAACAAGGCCTGCAACTCGGTGCGCAAAACTTCCCGTCGTGCTGCGTCGGCATGGTAGACGTCAATCCAACCTTCGCGGTCCAGGGCGGTGCACAACCTGCGCCAGAATTTTTCTTCCAATGACGCCAAGGCCACGTAGCGGCCATCTGCGGTTTCGTATATCGCGTACCATGGCAGACCACCGCTGAGCATGTCCTCGCCACGGGGTGCGACTTCACCGCGTTGGTGGTGGGCTATCAACGGGAACACTGCGTGGGCCAAGGTGCAATCCGCCATGGCCACGTCGATATACCGTCCTTGGCCGCTGCGTTGCACGTCAATCAATGCGGCCAAAATGCCCATCACCGCGCTGAGACTGCCGCCCAATAAATCGGCAACTTGTATATTGGCGATCACCGGCGGCCCCCCGCGGCCACCGGTCTGATCGGTAACGCCGCTGTAGCTCATATAGTTCAGGTCATGGCCCGCCCGGTCCCGGAACGGCCCGGACTGCCCGTAGCCGGTCATCGCGCAATACACCAGTTTCGCGTTACGCGGTTTGATGTCGTTGTAGCCGATGCGCAAACGATCCACCGTACCTGGGCGAAAACCCTCGATGATCACGTCCGCGGTATCCGCGAGCCGCAGGAAGATCTCGCGTCCGGCATCTTGTTTGAGGTCTACCGTGATCGAGCGTTTGTTGCGGTTCACACTCGCATACAGACTCCCCATCTCACGGGCGTAATCACCTTGCCGAGTATCTTCCACCTTGATCACGTCCGCGCCCATATCGGCCAGATGCAAGCTACACATGGGTCCGGGCAGCAAACGGGTCAGATCCAACACGCGGATTCCGGCGAGGGGTTTGGGACGCATCAATTATGTGATCCGGGTTACCCAACTATGACCACCGCGCGCGGCCAATGAGATTTTGTGCATGGGCGTGCGTTCAGCTTTGCAACTCGGGAAGATTGGCGTAAAAGTCCAGGGCTTCGGGGTTGGCGAGGGCCTCTTTGTTTTTCACCGGCTCGCCGTGAACCACGTTGCGCACTGCGAGTTCGACAATCTTGCCGCTTTTGGTACGCGGGATGTCCGTGACTTGAATGACCTTGGCGGGGACGTGCCGCGGGGTGGCGTTATTTCGGATCTGCTGCTTGATCTTGTCAATCAATGCATCGTCCAGATCAAGTCCGTCACGCAGTCTGACGAAAAGAATCACGCGAACGTCGTCCTGCCACTGCTGACCGACCACCAAGCCCTCCACCACTTCGTCGACCTGTTCCGCCTGGCGGTATATCTCTGCCGTGCCGATGCGCACGCCGCCGGGATTGAGCAGCGTATCGGAACGCCCGTGGATGATCACACCGTTGTGCTCGGTGAATTCAATATAATCACCGTGACACCACACGCCGGGGAACTTCTCGAAATATGCGGCGTGATACTTTTCGTCCTTTGGATCGTTCCAGAACCCGACCGGCATCGAGGGAAACGGCGCAGTACAGGCAAGTTCGCCCTTGTTTCCCGGCGGCAATTCCTGACCGTTCTCGTCCAATACGACGACACGCATTCCCAGGCCGATGCACTGCAACTCGCCGCGCCACACCGGCAGCGTCGGATTCCCCAGCGCGAAACAGCCCATGATGTCCGTACCACCGGAGATCGAAGACAGGCATAGATTCTGCTTGATCTTTTCATAAACGAAGTCAAAGCTCTCCGGCACCAACGGCGAACCGGTCGAGGTCATGGTCTTAAGACGGCTCAGGTCGTGAGATTCGATAGGCGCCAAGCCGGCCTTTTTCACCGCATCGATGTATTTAGCGGAGGTACCGAAAACCGTCATACCATGATCCTGGGCATAATCGAACAGCACGTTACCGTCGGGGTAAAAAGGTGAACCATCGTACAACAGCAGAGTCGCGCCGGAGGCCAATCCGGACGCCAGCCAGTTCCACATCATCCAACCGCAGGTCGTGAAATAGAACAACCGGTCACCGGGATGAATATCCGTATGCAGCAGATGCTCCTTGAGGTGTTGCATCAACGTACCGCCAGCGCCATGCACAATACACTTCGGCGCACCGGTGGTGCCGGAGGAGTACATGATGCAAACGGGGTGAACAAACGCTAGCTGCTCGAAGTCGATGTCTTGCGCAGCAAATCCGGCGACAAAATCCTGCCACCACACCGATGACTCTATCCCGCTGATATCTTGTGTGTTAGAGGTGTTCGCGAACACGACCACGTGTTTGACGGTCGGCAGCTTGGCTTTGATCTCGCTAAGCTTGTTCAGGCAGTCGTGCCGTTTGCCGTTGTAGTAATAGCCTTCCGCGCTGATCAACACCTTGGGTTCGATCTGCCCGAATCGATCGCAAACCCCTTGCACGCCAAAATCTGGCGAGCACGAAGACCAGATCGCACCAATGGAGGTTGCCGCCAACATGGCAATAATCGCCTCTGGTGAGTTCGGGACGTAGGCCACCACCCGATCGCCCACCGTTACGCCCATGGCGCGCAGCGCCTGCGCAAAGCACGAGACCTCATCGTGCAACGCATCATAGGTGTAAGAGCGCATCTCACCGTTTTCGTTGCGGAACACGATCGCGGTGCCGGCTCCCCGATGGCGCAACAGGTTCTCGGCAAAATTCAGCCGCGAGTTTGGAAACCACCGGGCGCCGGGCATCTCATCCAAGCGATCCACGACCACATCGCTGGTTTCGCTGGCAACGATTCCGGCGAACGACCATAGCTCGTCCCAAAACAACTGCGGCTGATCGACAGACCATTTATGGAGGTCTTGATAACCGTCGAGTTTCACGCCATGGGTCTTGGACACCTCGCGCATAAAGCGCGTGACGTTGGCGTTCGCTATCGTATGCGCATCAGGCTGCCACAGGGAATTAACCATACCTTACGCTCCGCATCATTCACCGCCGATGGTCACCACCGTACGGCCGGTATTCGTACCGTCTATATAATCGTCGAAAACACTTGGCAGCTCATCGAATCCCACGGTGCGGGTGACAATCTTGTCGAGATGCCGAGGTTTGAGATCATTGCCGAGCCGGTCCCACACACTTTGCCGCAGTGACGGAGAACACAATACCGAATTGATGCCAAGCAACGACACACCACGCAGAATAAACGGCATTACGGTGGTGTGCAGCTCATAGCTCGCGGCTAAACCGATGGAAGCGATGTTACCGAACGGTTTCACGGTACGTGTCAGCCAGGCCAACACCTCACCGCCCAAATTGTCGATAGCGCCGCCCCACTCGGCCTTTTCCATCGGGCGCTTACCAAGATCTGTCTCATCGCGTAATAACAGCCGTGCAGCACCCAACCCGACCAGATACTCCTCGGCGGATTGCTTGCCGGTGTAGGCCACGACTTCGTAGCCGGCACCGTCGAGAATATCGATGGCAATGCTCCCGACACCCCCGGTGGCCCCGGTGACGACGATTGGTCCATGTTGCGGTGTCTGCCCGTTTTCCTCCATGCGCTGCACCGCCAATGCCGCGGTAAATCCCGCGGTGCCGATGGCCATGGCTTCGAACACCGACAGGGTTTCGGGGATGCGCACCACACAATCCGCGGGTACCCGCACATACTCGGCGTAACCCCCGTCGCGGATCTCGGAAAGCTCACAACCGCACACGGTGACTGCATCGCCGGGTTTGAATCGATCACTGTCCGATTTTTCGACATGACCGGAGACGTCGACGCCGCCGACCAACGGATAGTGGCGCAGTATCTTGCTCTTGCCGGTCGCGGCCAGAGCATCTTTGTAATTGACGTCCGAATATGCCGAGCGGATAACGACATCACCTTCGGTCAGGTCGTCGATACCAATGGTATCAAATTGCGCGCGAATCGAACCGTCATCATTATAGATACGATATGCCTTGAAAGATTGCATGGGTCACTCTCACATGGTGGTGGTCTGTTTCAGGTGCAATCTACTGCGGTTCGTGAGTAATGTAAAACCGTCTCTCAACCGCGTCACCGGCAGTACTGCTGTTGTCTTAAGTGAGGCCGTTCGGGCACGGGAAAACACCGTTTAGGCCGGATTGCGCGTGGCTTGCCTATCCCCGCATCGCCCGGTGAAGGCGCACCCACGGAATATCGCGGCAGCCGGTCGGTGCCACGAATACTGCCACTGTAAAAACACGGTTTTGATTGGTTTCCAGCCGATCGCCCCTTGACAGTCACCGCTTGCTGTCTGCAGGCTAATGCAAAACACGTGGCACAATGTTTTGATGAGCCGATCATCTATCCGATCAAATCCTTTGGTCCACATCGCGGCGGTTCTGCTGATCGGGATCGCGATCGGGCTGGCATACTACCTCTGGTTTCGAAACCCCCAGCATCAGGGCCCATCGCTGCAAAGTTCATCGAACGGCGGGATCGGCATCATCAATGACCCACCCGAGGAGCGTTTGCAAATTGCCGAGCCCGAGCCCGGCCAAGTAGCTGTGGAACCATCAAAAAAAGGCGCCGCAACTGTATCGTCCACCGAAACCGATGAACCCGAATCTACACCGGCAGAAATAGTAGAGTTATCAATCTCGGGGCGGGTATTAAATCTGCGCGGCGATCCAGTATCTGGAATCCAGATCACCGCACGCCAGTTCGATCCATCGACCAATCGTTTTTCGTCCGCTCAACACTCGGCACACAGTCTCGCCGGAGGTCGTTATGTCATCAACGGTTTGACCGCTGGTGATTACCAGCTGCGAACAACCCTAAGTGACCGATATACGTCTGCGACCATTTACGTTCGCGCTGGTTTTCTTTCCGCAGACATCGTGCTGAACGATGGTCATCAGCTGCGGGTTATCGGAACCGTCGCCGATGTCGTCGGTTACCCCTTGGCTGACGTGGAAGTGATTCCGTCGCGCAGCGGCCAGCGCACGACGACAGACGAGACGGGAAACTACAAGATTACGCTCATGACCCAGCGGAACCGTACCTACTCGTTTCGTTTTCGGGCGCCAGGTTACACCGATGAGATTCAATCTTTGTCGGGTGCCGACATGGTGGGCGTAACCGAAACGCGGCTTGACGCTCGGCTGACTCCAGCGGGCAAATCGGAGGTTACCGGCATGGTAACTAACGAATTTGGGAACGTTGTTGTGGGAGCGAGAATATGGGTGAACTCGCCATCCTTAAAGACGAGTTATCGGACCCGGAGCGATGCCAATGGATTTTATGCGATCTCCGGCATCAAAGCGGGCTCCGACTACCAACTCACTGCCGCCGTTCGCGGCCTCTACGAACGGTACATCCGAAAACCTGTCGCCATCACCGAGGGGGGCGTAACCCTTGATATCACCCTCACTTCAATAGCGGGTGGCCGTGTAGTCGGCAACATGGTGGACGCGCAGGGCGAGCCCGTGCCTTCTTTTACGCTGTTACTGACCAGTTCCAAAGCGGCTGGGCGAACCCTGCCTGTAGTGGGCGACAGCGCTGGTTATTTCGAAGTCGACCAGGTTCCCGAAGGTAGACTGACGTTTGTGACCCGCTCCCAACCGCGCGTTAGCATCCGTGGCGCGGAACTCACTGCGACCAGCGAGGTATTTGTTCGCTTGGTGATCGACTGGGGTGTGCATAGCCTGATGGGACAGGTCACGGACATTTCCGGCAATCCGCTACCCGGCGTTGACGCGGCGCTGACCTGGCGCCATGAGGCCGGAGCCATGCAAAGCAGTTCGTCACGTAGGACATTGACGGACGCAGAAGGATTGTTTCGTTTCACCCAGCTTGGCCCCGGCGTGCACCGGCTCGACTTGATGGCGAATGGTTTCCGGCGCTACAACACAAGAGTCGATATCGGCGGTGATCGTGGAGAGTTGAGAATCCAGCTGCAAAGCGATTCCTAGCCTGCATCGTGCACATGCGGTACCGAATCAACCTGGTGACACATTGTGCGCCATTTCGTCCCAGCGTGACCATTGGAGCGGCACGATTTTGTCCAGCGACTTGTCGACCGGGCTCCAACTGTAAGCATAAGTAGACTCGGACGGTGCACCCATCGCCGCGGACACATGACAGACCCGCAAGAACAAAGCGCTCATGGACAGGCCAATGACCGCGCACGCTCGCCCTAATCGCCAAGCTTTGTTACGCTTCGTGAACATGCCATGAGTCAGCTGCAAACCAGCGCGAAGCAAAGAGACGCGAGATAACGATGACAGAAGAAACTATTTTCGCCAAGATTATTCGCGGTGAGATACCGGCCGACATTGTATATCAGGACGATCGCGCCACCGCGTTCCGCGATATCAGCCCCCAGGCACCGACGCATATATTGATCGTTCCCAACAACCCCATCCCCACGGTCAACGACGTCAGCGAGCAAGACGAGGCGGATTTGGGTCATCTTTTTGTGGTTGCCGCTGAGTTAGCCAAGCAGGAAGGCATTGCCGAAGACGGTTTCCGGCTCATTGTTAACTGCAACAGAGATGGTGGGCAGATCGTGTTCCATCTGCACATGCACCTGCTCGGAGGTCGTCCGCTCGGACGGATGGTGGCACGACCGAAGTAGGAGTTTAACTTCTTATAGAAGAATACCTACCACGGCACCCGTACAACAGGTAGCCAAAGTCCCCGCGACGATGCTCTTCAATCCCAGGGCCACGATCTCATCCCGGCGCTCCGGAACCATGGTGGTCAAGCCACCGATCATGATGCCGAGACTGCCAAAGTTGGCAAAACCACATAATGCGTAGCTGATGATCAACCGGCTGCGTTCACTCAAGGCCTCGGTGGGTAGATCCGCCAGCCGTAGATAAGCCAGGAACTCATTGAGCACGGTCTTGGTGCCCATCAGCGAACCGGTGATCGTGGCTTCTTGCCAGGGAATACCCATCAACCAGGTGATCGGCGCCATGAGGTACCCAAGAATACGTTCCAGGGTAATAGGTGCGTCACCAATATTCGGCAGCAGACTCAGCAACGCATTCAGTAGATGCACTAGTGCAACAAATACAATCAGCATGGCGACGATATTCAAAAACAGCATCAACCCGCTTTGGGTGCCCCGGGTTATTGCATCCATACTGCTCTTGGCGTCGGACGCCACGTCCAGCACAGCTTCGGTCGCGGCGCCGTCATCGGGAACCATGAGCTTGGCGATGGTGATCGCCGCCGGCGCGCTGATTAGCGACGCAATCAGCAGATGGGCGACGGCGTTAGGGATAACCTCGCGCAGAAACGTTGCATACAGGATCAACACAGTCCCGGCGATGGTCGCCATTCCTGCGCACATCAACATAAACAATTCACTGCGCGAAAGCTTTTTTAGATAGGGACGCACGAACAATGGCGCTTCGACCATGCCGACGAACACGTTGGCGGCGGTCCCCAGTCCGACGGCGCCGCCGATACCCAGCGACCTTTGCAGAATCGTGGACAAGGCGTTGACGATCACCGGCAGTATCCGCCAATACGTCAACAACGCGGTCAATGCGCTGATGACAATGACTAACGGGAGCGCGCGGAATGCCAACACGAAGCTTGCACCGACTTTAGTTTCTTCAAACGGTAATGGTCCACCCCCTAAATATCCGAACACAAACGAGGAACCGGCTTCGCTGGCGTTCTGCAACGCCACTACCACATCATTCAACGCACCGAATAATTTTTGTATGAACGGAAGCTTCAAAAGCAACACCGCCATAATCAGCTGAATCCCAATACCGGCAA
>CAMYNX010000112.1 GCA_947259875.1 uncultured Gammaproteobacteria bacterium
ACAAGGGCGATTACTACTTCGAGACCATCTGGAATGTCATTCGCGCGGCGTTCACCGATACCCACTGGCCGACCCTGGCGATCGCCGTGCTGGCATTCGTCATCATGATCGGTATCCGGCGCGTTAATCCACGCCTGCCCAACGTCTTGATCGCGGTGGCCGTGACCACGCTCATCGCCTACTATATCGAATTCGAACGTGTCGAGATGATCAAGCCTGCACAGGTCGTCAATACCACCGTGCGATTGCTGGTGGCAGAACAACTTTCGGCCCGAGATCAATTGGCCTCGGTTGATCGCGCGATCGCCGCCGCCAACGACAGATTCGTCGAGGTGCAAAAGACGCTGGGCAAGGATGATCCGAAGTTCCTCGATGCCCGCCATCAGCTGGACTCTCTTCGCTTGCACAAAGAACGCCGCCAGAAGACCATCAAGCTGGATCAAAGCGAGATCAAGGAGCTTCGGTTCCGTCGGGTGACGCCAAAGGGTGGCGACCCGGCACGTTTTTATCTTGCCGGTGAATTGCCGACCGGCATCCCCCATGACGGACACCTATGGCGAGTGGTCAAGTTCACCGCTGACGGCGCCCTCGAAATAAGTGGTGGTGGCGCGGTGGTCGGCGCTATTCCCCGCGGTCTGCCGGCGTTCAAAGCGCCGAGCATCGACTTGGGTGTGGTGGCACAATTGTTACCGGCTGCCATCACCATTGCCCTGCTCGGCTTCATGGAGGCGATCTCCATTGCCAAGGCAATGGCGACGCGTACTAAGCAGCGTGTCGACGCCAATCAAGAACTCATCGGTCAGGGTTTGGGGAATATCGTTGGCGGCCTGTTTCAAAGCTACCCGGTATCCGGGTCATTTTCCCGCTCGGCGGTTAATATCGAAGCGGGTGCATTGACCGGGTTTTCTTCCGTGGTCACCAGCCTGATCGTCGTGATCGTGTTGTTGTGGTTGACGCCGCTGCTGTATCACCTGCCACAAGCGACGTTGGCCGCCGTGATCATGATGGCCGTGTTCGGGTTGATCAATCTGGGAATCTTCAAGCATATCTGGAAGACCCAGCGCAGTGACGGCATCGTGGCAGTGATCACCTTCTTTTTGACTCTGACACTGGCACCGCACCTGGATTACGGCATTCTCATGGGTGCGGCCATGGCCCTGGGGCTATACCTGTTGCGTACCATGCATCCGCGGGTGGTGGTGTTGGGGAGCTGTATACGCTCGAGACCTGTCCGAATATCTCCATGATACGTTTCGACGGCTCGCTGTATTTCGCCAATACCAGCTACTTTGAAGACAAGATTCTAGAACGCAGCTCACAAAAACCGGATCTGAAATATGTCATCGTCGACGGCGAGGGTATCAACGAGATCGATGCATCCGGCGAGGAAATGCTGACCGCCATGGTGGAACGTCTTGAAGGTATCGGTGTGAAAGTCATCTTCACGCAATTTAAACGCCAGGCCTATGAGGTGCTGAAGCGCTCCGGATTTATCGACAAGGTCGGTGAGGAACAGTTTTTTCGTCACGTGGACCACGCCCTGCGTCACGTCTGGCAGGAGCTGGGTGACGATCATGTCGATAGCTGTGCCCTCAACCCGCTGCGCCAGGCGGCACAGGGTTGAGCTACATATTGCACCGAGGCGCAATCGACATCGAGAGCGTTTAGCGCGGCCCGCCGCGGTGACATATTCGCGTAAGCCGCTGTCGCATCTAACGGCATGAAGGGGCCAACATCCTACAAAACCGGTTCAGGTTGACATCTTTTGCCCATGGGCTTGAATTTGCGTCGCAAATTCGATTGTCCAGCCTTTTCGTTTGTATCAGAAAGTGCTAAGAAACCGATAACAAAGCAGCCACCAAATCAATTGTGACATCCTACCTGATCGTGAACGCTGATGATTTCGGGTATGCCCCCGGCATCAATCAAGGCATTGTCGAAGCCGCCACCAGGGGTATTGTGACCGCCACTGGCGTGCTCGCGAACTCTGCCGATTTAGAACGGCAACTACACGCACTCGAAACCTCAGAACAATTGGATATCGGAGTGCATCTCAACCTGACGCACGGTGACCCGCTGACGCCAGACATGCAAGCGCTGCTGCAAAAATGGACAGGCCGGTTTCCGGATAAATTTATCCTTATACGCCAACTGGCGCTGCACAGAATAAACATGACCGCGGTAGAGGGAGAGTGGCGCGCCCAGATTGAGCGCTGTATATCGCACGGGATCAAGGTACATTTTTTGAATTCACACGAGCACATACACATGCTACCGGGTCTGTTTTCAATGGCCTCCCGTCTAGCCCATGATTACTCGATTCCTCACATCCGCGTTGTGATCAGCGACTGGCAAACCACGAACAAGATAGGGCCTGCCCCGAAAAACCTAATTATGGAAATATTGAGTCGCTTCGCACCGTCTGAGTATCGAACAAGGTCACCGTTTATGTTGGGGCTGGCACAAAGCGGCAAACTTGATAAATCTTACCTGGAGAGAACACTACCGTCTTTTAAACCGAACAAGGTGTATGAACTGATGTGTCATCCTGGCTATTACCGGCCAGGGGAGATCGTCGATCCAGCGCTACTGCGTTACCACAAATGGGATCAGGAACGGGAGCTCCTGTGCGATGAACACGTACAGCAGCTGTGTCAAAAGCACGCGGTACAACTCATTAGTTATCGTAATCTCGAGGTTCTTGGTGACCGACTCACGATAACGCCACACACGACTTCTGGTTGAGTCTCTTAAATAGGTTAGATCGCTTAATCAAAACTGGTCTGTGACCTACTGTTTCTATCAAGCCCGCATGTCGACTCGACGATATAGGGCGGCCTGTCTTTAACCTCCGCGTATATCTTGGCGATGTATTCGCCGATGATGCCCAGGCTAATCATGATAAAACTGCCGATCAGCAGGAGGGTGATGATAATCGTGACGAACCCGGAAACCGAGTAACCGCGAAACCAGGACCATAACGCTTCCACCGACACGACAATCCCAAAAACCAGGGTCACCGCACCCAATATCGTGATCACGCGAAGCGGCGCGGAAGTGAACGAGGTGATAGCGGTCAGGGCTAAGTCGAACAAGGCAAAGCCTGACCACTTCCCCTTACCGGTATCACGTTCAACGACGTCGAACGGTACGCTAGACTGTTTAAATCCGGCCCAGCCTGCCAAGCCCCGGTAAAATCGGCCACGCTCAGGCAATTCATCTACCAACAGGTTAATAACGGTGCGATCCAGCAACTTGAAATCAGATGCGCCACGCATGTTGAGGCCACTGGTCAAGGAGAGCAGCTTATTGAACAATGCAGCACTTGACCGGGTGAACCAGCCATCGATCTGGCGGTCTCGTTTCATGGCATGGACCACCTTGGCACCGTTGCGCCATTCCTTTAGCATTTCCGGTATCAGTTCGGGCGGGTGCTGCAGGTCAGCGTCCATGGTAATGGCCACTGCTCCATCGGCAGTCCTTAGCCCGGCTAGAAGAGCAGATTCTTTACCGAACTTTCGGCTCAGGCGGATACCCTTGATGTTTCCGTCGCTGGCGTTTAGCCGTTCAATTTCTTTAAAGGTCGCATCGCTACTGCCGTCATCCACCACAATGATCTCGTAGCCTACATCTGATGAATGCAGAACTTTACGAATGCTCTCTACCGCAGCGCCCAGTCCCAAGGCTTCGTTGTACGCGGGCAGCACGATGCTGACCACAAACGATGAACCGACCGTTGTGACTGTACCGCCACTGTGCTCAGCGCTCACCGTATTCATCTCCCCGTTCACGATTAAATTTGTCCCATTCACTAAACGAACGCTGAATGGCTGCCGCAAGCAGCACAGCACCCAGTGGGATCAGCCCAACTGATTGAAACGTTTGCACCCACGTGCGTGGCCAGAAGAGTGGACTGGTCCCCGCTAACAGAATCAAAGAGGCAACGGCCAACCCTCGGAACAGGCCATCTTTATATTGCCGCACAAACCAGGTAAAAAGCACATACACAAGCGCCGGCAAGATTACCACGAAGTAATGTTTCTGCGCGGTGGTCGTCGTTGCCGCGACTAAGGCGAAAATGAATGACGCTACGGCGGACTGCATCCAAGGGCGAGACGATCCCCCGTATTTGTAACTGACATAAGCAATCCATACCAACATGGCGACAAACAGAATCCAGGCCATGATCTGCACTATAGAATCTGGCAGCGATAATAGCGAGACGTTGCTGCTGGTGCCGCCAAGGTGTTTGACTTCCATATCGGTAAGTACCCGGCGAAGACTGACATACAGCGATACGTTATTTGAGGCGGACCAAACACCTTGTGGCGTAGCCTGCTCCATCATATGCTCTACCCAACTGTGTAAGTAGAGCCAATTCTTGTTCACCCCAACCAGCGTCGCCGGTATCGCTGCGCCCGCAACCGCCCCAATCGCTGCCGCAGCAACCACGCTCAGACGAGCGGATACCGCATACCACACCAGAAACGGGACAGCGAACGGTTTTAGCAACAGCGAACAACCCAGGACCAGACCGCCCAGAATTGTACGGTGATTCGCAACGAGCAGGTAACCACCGACCAATACAGCCAGTAACAACAGGTTAGCCTGCCCATAATACAGGTGTGACAACAGATAACGCAGCAGCACAAGCAAGCTAATCCCCGCCACCAGTAACTGGGTAGCAGGTGGTTCATCAACAAACTTACGATCTGCGACCACGCGATACCATATCAAGAAGACTAAACAAACCAACACAACACTGAACACTGTCCATATCATAACTGCCCAGTTGAAGGGCAAAATTGCCAAGGGTGTGCATATAAATGCGAACAGCGGTGGGTAACGGTAGAACTTTCCAGCGTCACTGGCGATGGTGTACAGATTTTCTTCCGCCAGCATGGTCCGTGCCGCATGCAGATAAACAGCGAGGTCACTACCAAATGGATCGTTGATCTGTTTGCGGGAAGCAAGCGCAATAAGCAACACACCACAAAGCGCGAAAAGCGCCCACATAACTCGGTTAAGCGAGCACCATGGCTTATTCAAACTCATTGCGAAAAATCTCAATCGATCCGGCCCCTGTATTTCATCACATCCATATCATAATATGAGAACGGTTGTCATTAACGGTAAGGCGCCTGACAATCTATTGCTCTCGAAATTTTCCTCTCGCGCCTGTTTGCTTAATTCCTCACCACCGAAGCTGAGCAAGTACGTTTCGCGCCTCAAGTCTACGTATTGTGCACATTGTGCACGCCAGAGAAACTTAACTGTTTGCAGGCACACATGTTCTCGAAACGCGGAGCGAGAACGCCGTAGATATCCTCCAGCAAGTGCCCGGGTCCGCAACCGGCATCTAGAATTCCATCCTGTGCGGAATAGTCCATAAGCTCCTATCTCAACCCCAACTCACTCCTCATATGGCAATGCGAGACTTGACCCCTTTGGAAACCTTATAATGGCAGATCAATGAACGAACCATCGAGGTAAAGGTGTTTTCGACACGTTCCAACCTGCAGGCGGTGGTGGGTGACTTTCGCATCGATGACATGATGCGCTATAGCCTGTTTGTACCGCGGCTCTACAACCTGTGCAAGTCGCTGGGGTTCGAGCCAGGGAATATCATGCCTTCCCGGGCGTTCTGTTCCGACGAGAATCAGGGCTATCCGATTATCCTGATAACCAAGCATTTCGGTACCTTTCCCTTCAACCACGGTATGGTTGGCGGCATCGTTGCTACAGACCGCCATGGCCCGTATGCCAATCACGGCAAGGACCTGGTGATCATCCAGGCCAGTCACGTTGGTTATGATCCGGATACCAAAACCTTTGGGACCTATCGACGTATCCAAACAGCGGACGATGCCACAACCATGAGCTGTGGCAAGGTTGCTTCTGTGATTGAGTGGTTCCAGGGAGAATACCGTTTCGCCCAAGAGAATATCTATCTAAGCCGACAGGGAGAGACCTACCTGGTCACCATCGATAATCAGTTACTGAACGACGACCGTGATGAGGGGTTGTTTCTGGAACTGGATCGCATGGTCGAGTTCGACAATGGCAGTGCGGTGCTAGTGCAGATGCACAGCACCTCCCGCAGCTACCGGGCCGGTGCCGGTTTCCGCGACGCATTGCCGGCGGACGTCTGGTCACACAACGACCGGATGAAAATCGGGCGTTATCTCGGCCCGGATTTGTTCAGATTCCAGCGCGTCATCGAGGGGGATATCGAGGGACGCAGTCACCTAGAACAGAATCTGATCCGTCCAATGCCCTGGATCGTGACCTCGGCCGAGCCGATGCTGGTTGCTGCCCAAGTCAACACCCAGGCGGAATTCGATCGCACGTTCCGCACCATCGTCAGGGAGAAGGAGTATCAGAACAAGAAGGTCCTGTTCATCTCCTGTATCAGTATCGATATCTCGCCGCGGGAGGGACAGCTATTTCCTCTTACCAAATGCGTACCCTGGGCGGTCTATATACAGGATGGTGCGGGTAACTCCCGTACCCTTGAACAGGATGAGATTATCGGCCTCCTGCAAGAGCAGAGTACGGACAATCCTGACCAGATCGATCTCGAAGACGCCATCGAAGACATGGAACAGGCCAAAGAGATCAAGATTGAGGTTTAACCCCTTCAGCTATCATCAGGTGCTGGCCGAGTAGTTCCGTGCCCTGAACCTGAATGTCGCGCCGCGCAACACCGGCATGGCACGTGAACCCAAAGTTGCAAACATTGCAGTCGGTGCAGAGGATATTGCGGGGTTGGTGGAGTTCGCCGCAGATAAGAAAGTGGAGCTCACCATCATTGGGCCGGAAGCGCCGTTGGTAGCGGATCACCAATTGAGCAGCCGGATATACCGCGTGTACCACGGATAGTTTCTTCACTACAAAATAACCGCATCGACTGGGATTACTTAAAGCGGTTGAAAACAGCGCCGAAGGCGGGTGTGAGCATGATATTTACGGTGCTGTTTCTCACCGTGTTTGTCGATCTCATTACCGCGGTGGCCATTGGGATGATCATGGCATCGATGGTTTTTATGCAGCGCATGGTCAATCTGCAATTGGACAGCATAACCGCGATTACCGAGCCGCATCCGGAAGCGCAGCTTGCTGAAGAAGAAGAGGAAATCATGCAGGAAGCGGGCGGCCGACTACTGCTATTTCACCTTAGTGGCCCAATGAGCTTCGGCGCCGCCAAGGGCACCGCGCGCCGCCTGGCCGGGTTCGATCAATATGACATCCTGCTCATCGATCTAACCGACGTGCCACAGGTCGATTTTACATCTTCCCGTGCCATCGACGATATGGTGCACGACGCGGTCGACAAGGGGGGGCATGCTTTTCTGGTCGGTGCACGCCCGGCCGTGTGCTCCATGCTGATTCGGCAAGGCGCCCTTTGGATGGTGCCCGAGGATCACCGTTTCCAGCATCGATTACCCGCGCTGCGGCACGCCTTGAAACTGATCCAGGATAAAGCTGCCAGCCAAGAAGAATCGTAACAAACGCGTTTCCCCGGCGATCCCATCGGAAATTGCGGGTCCAACCCCGGTTTCGCGAAGCCATTAACCGGTACATGACACCGACTCGCCGCTGGCTCGGTCTCAAACGCCCGGACTTGCGCTTGGCTCAACAGAAAAATGGTGACGGGGAAAAAAATTAGGGTCGGAGTTACGGACTACGATCCCAATTTCTTATCGCTCCAGCACTGTGTTCAGCCTCCGACCCTGCGCTTGTCCCCGCACATCAGGGGAACTACGCGCAGCACAAGTCCCTTCCCGATCATTCGGGATCTTTGGTGCAATAGATGGGCTGGTTTGTCTGGGAGGTGAAAGATCAAAATTGCTGAGGACATTGGCCACCAATGCGGTTGGTTTGCGATCCAAACAGCCAAATTGCTCGCTTGGTCGGGTTTATGTCTGGTTTTGCCGATATTCAACACGCACCCACTCGTACCGATGCCCAAAGGTATAGCATCCTTGCGGGTGGAGAAGCAGTTAACGGTTCTGGCCCCTTTCTTCGCCTTTTTTTCTTTTAACGTCGCCTATCCAATTACCAGGACGCGATCGAAGAACTCCACTGTTCTCGCCCACGAGGCCGCGGTGGCATCCTTACGATAGCGCTCGGCACTGAGAAAGTTCATAAATGCATGACCCGCACCGGCATAGGTGTAAAACTCATGGCGCTTGTGGTGGCGGGTGAGTTCGTCGTCGAGTCGACGCATATCGTCAGGCGAGGGATTTGTATCCTCGGCGCCAAAGTGAAACATGAGTGGACATTGAATCTCGCCAGTTCGGCCGAAAGGCGCCTCGACGCCGACACCCCACGGCACCATTATATTACCGCCGTAATAGGCGACCGCGGCTCGAAAATGAGGATTCGACGCGGCCATGAGATACACCACACGGCCCCCCATGCAAAAACCGATAATGCCAAGCTGTGCGGGTTGGACCACCGCGTGCCGCTGTAGAAAATCCACACTGGAATTCACATCCGCAATAATTTCGCGATCATCGAGTTGCTTTCTCTTATCGACGCCGTCCAGCATCGGATTGAGACGATGATATAAGTCCGGCGCCGCCGCCGCGAAACCGGCCTCCGTCAACCGATGCACCATGGCATGCACGAACCCATCTACACCAGGCGCGTGTTGAATCACCACAATTGCAGGGAATGGCCCATCCCCCTCAGGTATAGCGACATAAAGCGCCATACCGTGTCCATCCACATCAATCGTCACAGTCGCCGCTTGCATCGGGCCTCCTCGTGTCTTTTTTGGCTACGGCACTCCGGCGTTCATGGCCCAAGGGTCCTCTCAGCCGGAACGGTACTTGGCGGCGTAGTGTTTGCCCAACACCTTTCGTGTCTGTGCGTTCAGTCTTGCGTTGGACGTGCGGGTCAATGCGCCCTTCTTCTTGCGCGTCGGTTTAGTTTGAACGCGGATGGGTTTGGTCGCGGTGTTTTCGGGGCCACCCCGGTCAGGCTTTTTGAGCGAGCGGACGCGCGTCACGGCGATAAGGACAAAACAAGCGTACGATGTTACTAGGATGTCGTATCATGAGGCTTAGTTCATATCTCTGCAAACCTTTACGCAATACCAACCTGACTCAAGCCGAAAACGTCATTAGAAAAACAGATTGAATACCGTTATTAATATCGCCGGCCCCGTCTTTGGTATGGGTTTATTGGGCTATTTTGCCGCCCGGCGGGGCTGGTTTTCGGCGAAAGCTGCCGAAGGGCTGGCACTTTTCGTTTTTGATTGGGCGGTACCGATCATGCTGGTGCGGGTGTTTGCATCCGCCCCCTTGCCAGAGAGTTTCCCGTGGAAATTGTTGGCCGCCTTCTACGTGCCGGCCTGTCTCTTTTATGCGTTGGGTATATTGGTCGCAAAAAAATACTTCGACCGCCTCTACTTCGATCAAGTTATCACTGGTTTTGCCTATACGTTTGGAAACTCGGTGTTGCTTGGCTTGCCGTTGATTTTGCTGACGTTCGGCGAAGCAGGAACAGTTCCGTTTTTCATCTTGTTGTCTTTGCATGGGTTGTCGTTTTTGTCTGTAACAACCATCTTGATGGAATTGGGCCGCAACCGTGCGCAATCGATTCCCAAGCTGATCTCCGGGACCGTGAAGGGATTCATCAGCAATCCGATTATTCTTGGCATGATTACAGGCCTGATCCTCAATCAGCTGCAGATAACACTACCCGGCCCACTCGACAAGATCGCCGAATACATGCAAATGGCGGTCATGCCCTGCGCATTATTCTCGTTGGGTGCCGCATTGAATGCATATGGCATCGTGGGTAACTTGAGCGAATCCATGGTTGCAATTTTGGTCAAAAACATCGCTTTTCCCGCGCTCGTATGGGCGCTGTCGGTGTATGTCCTCGGACTGCCGCCGCTATGGGCGATGATCGCAACACTGCTGGCGGCGCAACCTGCCGGGGTGAATATCTATTTGTTTGCGCAGCGCTATCAAGCCGCCCAAGCCTTGGCGACCACCACCGTCTTTCTGTCCAACGTGGTGGGCATTGCGACGCTCACGGTATTGCTTTTCATATTCGAAACGATCGGTTGGTAGACAGAGTAACGGCACATCACTGGCATAGCGTTTACCCCGCGCTTCATGCCAACCACGCGTAGACATGCAGCAACGTGGCGCTGAGCAATAACATGAACAAACAATAACTCAGGTTCCAGCGGAAAAACCGCCAGCTCTCAATGCCGTAACGACCCTGTATCGTGAGATGGGTGGCGGACAGGGGACTGCTGGCAACGCCTATCCCCCAGGTCATGAGAAAGACCATCGCCAACAGCGTTGGATCCGGATGGATGGGCGCCAACCATGTTGCCACGGCAGTCACCGAGATGATCGGATGTATGCCAACCGCCGCTAAGCCAACCATGACTATCAAAGTCATTGACGCAGTGGTTCCGGTGAACGCCGCAAACGGGAGCCGGTCATCAAAGCTTGCAAATACACTCGACAGTCCGACAGCCAACACCCCGGCGGCAAGAAACAAAAGCAACTCTCCGGACATTTCCGGGAGGTGCAGGTCAACGTGTCGGTGCACTTCCGCTAAGGACCGGCGGCAACCGCAGCGGCGCTCCAAAACGACAAACGTGAGCAGCGGAGAAAGTAGACTGATGACCGTCAATACCGACCATTGCGGGCGAAAAACGTGGGTAAGTAACACGCAAGCCGCCAACAGGCCAGGTATCCAAAGGCTTTGAAAATGGATCGGATAGCCGCTGAAGGCCGCCAGACGTGATGGGTCCGTAACCAACGCTTCAGCGTAGGTGTACACCAGACCGGTCAGCGCCAAAGGCAGACCCACGGCAATCAGAATCGGCAACTCCGCCCCCGGCGAGTAGGTCAACACCACCGCCATCCCTGCGAAGAATGTTGACCACAGCGCCGCAGAGGAAAATCCGCGCGAGATGAGAATCGCCGTGCGCTTGTCGAACGTGCCTTGCCTGGCAAGACGATCACCGATGATCACCACCGCGGACAGATTGATAGCAGCACCGAACAGATGGATCCCAACCAGCGTACGAAGGTAGGCGTGTCCGCCACGTGGGGGCGCCTCTTTCTGCGCGGCATCGGGCAGACTCACCAGGCGCAGGAAGCTTACCGCGGCCAACATCGACAGCAGCGCGTGGTTCTGATCGATCACTGCTGCCGCGTCCACTGGTCCGCCATTGTGCCAACCCCAGGCTAGGCCCGCCAAGCCCAACACCGCTAGGACCCCAACCTGTACGCGTTGCCGGCGCGGCGTGTGGCTCCAAAGCAACACACCCGCCAGCCACGCCGACACTCCGGACGGCCAGGCTGGGAACAACGGCCACACGCCATGGACGACCGCAAACACAATCATCAACGCCAGCAAAGGACCGGCCAGGATTGTAGCGGCTTGGCCGGGATGACGGGGATACGGCCTCATTAGCGAAGTGGTTGGGTCAGCGAGATAACAATGACTCTGAACCGAGCTTACACTCGCTCCCCTCTCCGGTGTCCGGCCCGCGCTCCTCGCTACTCTGAGCAAACTCCAGTAACACCGGCTCCAGCATGCGCAGCATGTCGGCGGTGTGCATGGAAATAATGTAACCCCGGCTTCCGCCATTGATATATATCGTAGGCAGGTGGGCGATGCTGGCCTGGCAATACACCGGCATCTTGCGTCGGGTTCCGAACGGCGATGTGCCGCCCACCTGGTAACCGGAGTGCTTGTCGGCGAGTTTGGGCTCACAGGGACAGACATGCTTGACACCCAAGTGCCTTGCCAGGGTCTTGGTCGACACTTGCAAATCACCGTGCATCAAGACGATGAGCGGATTGTGTCTGTCGTCTTCCATGATCAACGTCTTGATGGTCAAATGCTCGTCAATACCCATCTCGCGTGCAAACTGCTCGGTGCCACCTCCCTTTACATAAGTATAAGGGTGGTCATCGAACGCGATCTTGGCGCGGCGCAATACGCGTACTGCCTGCGTTACCGGTGCTTTTACACGCATGTTTTAAGTTAGCTCATGCCGGTACTCGACAACTATTGGTATGCCGTATCCGTCGCCGCCCTGGCTTAGATGCCCGCAGCTGCACACGCTGAAACCAGTGAGCCAAGGTTGCGTCAAGTTCGCGGCAGCCATCGCCGTTCGTGCCTCACAACGATTCGTAATAAGCGATCATCTTTTGTCGTGTTGCCGCATCCGGCAAGCGGCCAAATCCGGCTCCCATGTTATCGATCATGTGGCGTAACTTAGAAGTTGCTGGGATGGCGCAGGTTGCTGCGGGATGGGAGACCGCGAATTTCAAAAAGAACTGGCCCCAGCTTGCGCAGTCAAAATCTGCAGCCCACGGCGGCAACGGTTTGCCCTTGACGCGGCGAAACAGGCCACCACCCTGATATGGGCGATTGATCAGCGTGGCGATACCGCGCTCTGCCACCAGCGGCAGCAGGCGCTTCTCGACGTCGCGATTGGCAATACTGTAGGTGAACTGCACGAAGTCGAACGGTTCGTTCTGCAGTATCTGTTCGAGCTCACCATGGGCGCGGCCATGTGAGGTGGTGATGCCGATATAACGCACCTTGCCTTCCGCCTTCCACGCCTTCAAGGTCTCGAGATGGGTCTCCCAATCGACCAGATTGTGGATCTGCATGAGGTCGAATACCTCGACACCCATCAGTTGCATCGAGCGCTGCATCTGTGCAATGCCTCGTTTCCTGCCGCGCGTCCATACCTTGGTCGCTGCGAACAGCGCTTGCTTGTTACTCACTTTTTTCAACAAGTCGCCGATGACTTGCTCGGATGAACCGTACATGGGGGAAGAGTCGATTACTGCGCCACCGCGATCAAAAAACGCCTGCAGCACCTTGAGCAGAGATGTCCGCTCCGGTGCATCATCACTTACGTCAAAGGTCTGCCATGACCCCATGCCGATCACCGGCAGCGGTTCGCCCGAGGATGGTATCTTTTTCTTAATCGCTGACTGCTCCGTGGCAAACACAAGCTGTGGCATCAACGCGAGGGTCGACCCGAACCCAAGCATGGATTTGAGAAATGATCGTCGATCAAAGTTTTGTTTTTCAATCATACGCCCTAACCCGTATATTGCGATGAGTTCCCACTTTGTAATCTTCAGCCACTGGTTAATTTCCGGTCGTAGAGCGCCCGGCATTCGGACTCGCGGCCACGTACCACGCGCTGCCCGATCAGCGCACCACGGGTCTCGGTAACAATGGTGTGCTGTCCTTCCTGGTGGTGATTATCGTAGAAATATACCACCACCCAGTCCCGGGTACGTTCCAACTCATGCGCCCGCGCGGTGTTGGAGAATAATACGGTAAAGTGCCACGCATCGCGCTGGGTGTGCAAAATCGGCAACCAGGCCTCGCCCTGTGGATTGAAGCGCTTGGGGGCGATGGTGGGCAGCTTACCCTGTGCTGACTTTTCGCGATACTCGCGATCGACGTCAAGGAGCATCTCGACACCGGGGCCATGAATCTCGGCCCGTGGCCACGTCCCACGCACCCGGCCGAGCATACTCTCCAGG
>CAMYNX010000113.1 GCA_947259875.1 uncultured Gammaproteobacteria bacterium
TCGGTATCAAGGAAACAGAGTTCTGTCGCTATGCACCCCTCTAGAAACGCTGTGGGGCCGTTTCCGAAGGCGAGTATGCCGCCGATAACTTCGCGCCCCTAGTCACAAAGGCACCGCCCGGCCAAAAGCAGCTGTAGCGCCATGAAAAATTTTGGGATTCTACGACTGGTATATACTCTTTGCGGACGTTCGCCAGCACGGGTCGTGCGCGTGGACGGTCTCCGTATTTGAATCACGGAACGTTAGCTCCGCTAGACCGGACCACCGCGCAAATGGGAAAACTGAAATCTGCTGGGTGGTGCCCTGGATTCCTGCTCATCATCCTTGGTGCGACGGATCAACGCGCGCCGGCCGGATTTGCACCCATTACCATTGGTCTGGGTCTCATACGATCCATCTCATCGGCATACCGGCGACAAATACTTCCGTGAATCCGGCGCGCAGTACTGGCCGAGCCATCTTCGAGAGAGGATGAACACTGGCACAGCTGTGGTTGTTCTGGATAGCGCCCATGATCGGGGCCGCTGTGGCTGACATGGTTTGTCGGTGGTTTGGGAGAGAACGCAAGTAGCTATTGTCGACCGTATCGATTCTGAATAGGTTTCGCAAATGCCGAAAGCAGAGATCGAAATCTTGAGTTGCTCATAGCCCCGAAGCGCGATTATCTGATGCCACCGATAATCGGTTCAATGTAGCGCTGGACCAAACCTTCACGATCGGGCGGTGTGATGGGAAAGGTTTGGCGAAAGTACTGCATGATTTCGGGAGCAATGTTGCGATGATAAAAGCCCGGCCAGATGGCCTGCAATGCGTCTTCGATTCGCGCCAGGGCGCGTTGCTGGTCTTTCGTCGTTAACGACTCCAGGGCGTGCTTCTCGAGCACAGAGATAACATACGCAATCAGGTTATCGCTGTACCACTCGTAGGGTGAACTTAGCGAATAGTCACTGACGATATGCAGATTGGCAAATGTTGGATCCTTCAAGTACTCTGGGTCTTCGCCGAGCGCTTCGTAGGGCTGCCGTACCCATTCGTCCCACTCCTCGGGTGTTCGGTCACGAAATTTATACAAAGGTTCGTTCTTGCCAACATAAGAGAAACGGGGCATGACCGTTAGATCACCCTCAAATTGACCGTCGTAATACCCGGTTTGGACCCAACCGAAGGGTTTAATCAATGCGGAAAAGTTTGGTGCTGGAAAGTCGGTCCGTGCGTTTTCTGCCGATAGATCGCTCGCGTCGAAGTCTAAGGCCATGTGGTAGCTGTGTCCCATCTCGTGGACGACCAGACCCAACAGCCCGATGGCATCCTTCACCGCCCGACCTTCGTCGTAGATGATCAGGGTTTGAGTCTGGGAGAAGGTCTGTGCGCTGGTGTGATCTTCGGCAAACGCCTTGGTCAGCGGCCCAAGTAGTGCGGTCTTCTCTATCGCGATCGTACGCAACGTCGGCATTATCGATGTATGTTCAAAAAACGCTCGAAATACCCGGCGTACGCTGTCATCTATAGCACGGGCAAGGGTCAAATCGATTCCGGCATCTCGAGTCAACAGGATGATCTTGTTGTCACTAAATAGTCTCTGCTGAATCGCCGCCACCTCTTCAGGCATGTCGTCAAGGGCAAAATCCACAGGATCAGGAATGCCATTGCGATTAGCATCAGTGAACGAGCCCGCGGCATCGGGGATGCCATCACCATCGGTATCTTCGCCGCCCTGAGTGGCATCGTAGGGAAACGCATCGAGGGTGTTGCGGATACCGTCTCCATCGACGTCGATGTCGCCTTCCATGAACTTGCCGAAGTAATCGCTGACCGTGTAATCGGGCACGGTGTCCCCATCGGAATCACGCGCCGCCAGGGCTTTCAAGTCGTCACGGCTACCATAGAACTCATCGAGGTATTCGAGTACTTCAGAGTCGGTGCGCTGCGCGAGTGTCTCAAAACGCTTTGTCTCCTCTTCGTCCGGTAGGCTTACAGCACGCGGTCCTTCGGCTTTGCGTAAACCAAACCAGTCGGTAGGGGAACCATAGTGCAGATACTGCAGCGAAGCGATTTGCCGTCGGGTTAGCAGCGGTGCACTCACTTCACCGGCGCGCATCGCTTCCAGTCTGCGCTCGAGCAGCCGCTTCCACAGCGGGACGTCTTCGGCCGAAACTGTCTGACCCAACAGACAGGCAAAAATCGCGCCTGTAGCCATTGCCATGCTTTTCATTCTGTATGCACGCCCTTTAACGATACGCTCACAAGAGTGAGATGGTCCCCTGAGGCAGACGTTTGGGTTATGTTACTACGGGTCCGCGACTGCCTGTATTCTCTCGGCAGCCCCAATGATTAGGTGTTTCTAATACGGCGCGCTATTCCCGCAAGCGAAACCGCGTGCAGTTTTCAGCCGGAATACGCATGCAGTAGCACAATACGGCCCAGTACGGTTTCGCTTCATGATTTTTCCGAAACAACTGCTCCATGCTGGAACCGGTCGCTGCCATCGCTATGATTATGTGACGACTGCGCTTAGAGTTCGTCGACCCAAGCATGCATTACAGCGAGTTGAGGTAAGTTCGCAGATTGATCCCTTTATTAGCGAGATCCAGTTTGCTTCTCGCCGTGCGGCGATGCTTCTCAACCGTGTGAACGGCAATCTTTAGGAAACCGGCGATCTCTTTACTGGTCAGGCCGCTCTTCACGAGGTTACAGATCTCAATTTCGCGGGGAGTCAGCTTGAGCCTACTGTCTGCGATTCTGCGCCCAAAAGATGACGTTAGGTCTTCGAGAGCCCGGCGGTGCTGCTCGATGTAAGCATTTCCGGCATTGGTGCGTTGGATTTTCTCCAGCGAAGGCAGAACGACTTGCTCAACGTTGGCGATTATCCGGTCTTTCAGGTCCTTCTTTTCGAGCTCAATTTGGGCAATAAGCTCTTTAAGGGCCGTGTTTTTCTCTTCAAGGGCTTTCGTCTTTTCGGCTAGCTCTTTTTGTGACTGCTCCAGCGCCCGCAACGCCTCAAAGTGCTCTGTGACATCGAGGCTTGCTCCCCATATGTACCGAACCTGGCTGTCCGCAATACCCGGAGCAATATTGTTGACAATGGTGTGCGTTGTTCCGTCGGCGCCTTTCTCGTTAGAGATCAGATTCTTCATGCAAAATCGATTTCTTACGTATTCGACCATTCGTTCCACGTTTTCCAGATTCGATGGTTCCATGAAATCTCTGAGCGGCCTGCCAATCACCTCTACCCCTTTGCTTAGCCCATAGACGCGTGCACCCGCGTCGTTGACTTCTGAAAAAACGCCATTCTCAAAGATCTCTCGCACCTGTTGTGGCTCTGGAGCATCGAGCCGGATCGGCGGCTCGAAATCGATTCGCCAGATGCCCTCAGTTGCGTTTTTTACATAGGATGAGAAACGCTCCTCTTTCTCGGCGATCATCGATACCAGACGCTGGTCTCGCTCCATTTGAGAAGTGACGTCTCTCTGCAACCAGATGAGGTGAGTCACGTCCCCCGATCGGTTGAGCACGGGGGCTACGCTCAGCTCGTTGCGAAAGCGGGAACCGTCCTTGCTGGAGCTTTGCAGCACTACTGAACAATGAGTTCTCTGCCTAACAGCTTCCTGGACCCGCGCCAGCGCCTTACGTTCCGGATTCTTTCCTAGCAGAGTGCGCCAGCTCTTTCCCAGAGCCTCGTGGCCGCTGACTAACTCGAAAGCGTGATTTACGAAGACAACGGGATTCCCTTTCCGTTGCCGGTCGGTAATGGCAAACCCCCACGGGGCGGCCATAGCTGCCTGTGTCAGCAACTTCGCGGGGACAGCTGCATTTCGGACAGTGTTGTTACCCATGGTTAACGGCCTTCTGGGTCAAGCGTCGGTTCGACAAGTAGCTGCAGTAGGAATTCGGCGAAGTAAGCATATTTTATGCTTATTTCATGCTTAATATTGCCTCATAATACGCAGGCTGTCGATAGGTAAAATACCAGAATCCTGTACGCGCGTTGTGACAGGAAAGCAGAGATGAAAGATGACAGCAATAGTGACATTGGCGCTTGTCGCGGGAATCTTACTGCTCGTATCCGGTCCCAGCACTTCATTTGTGAATGCGAAGATTATAGAGAGTAGAAAATGAACACGAAACTAAAAAAACTGCTTGCTTTGGCAATTTTTCCGCTTGTCGTAATGGGCCAGCAGGTCGCGGCCGAAGACCCGACGCCGGGCTACAACACAAGAATTCCCGAGGGCCTTCTGACACCCGACAAATACCCCACGCGGGTGGGTGACATTGAATTCTTTGACGGAATACCGACCGCGGCCACTGCGGAAGCGCTGTACAACCATCTCGATTACATTCGAGGCGTGCAGACGTTTCTCAACGGTATGCCGGCAGCGTCTCTCGAAGCCATTCGCCGCAGTCAGGAGGTGGATGGTAAGACGAGTTCCAACCAAGCCCGAATTTTTGACCAGTTAATGGATAGTAATCCGCTGTTCCTCACCGGAAATACAGACACTGTCTACTTAAGCGTCGTTCTCAATCTTGAGGAAGACGGTCCAACAGTGATCGAGGTTCCTCCCGGGACGGGTCCAGGGACTGTCAACGATGCCTTTTTCCGGTTCGTGGTGGATACGGGCGCTCCTGGACCCGACGCGGGCAAAGGCGGTAAGTACCTGATCCTGCCACCCGACTACGAGGGTGACCTTGATCCTCCGGTTGGTGGAATGGAGGCACAGGTAAATGGAGACAAATACTTTGTTGCCAGATCGCCGAGTTGGGTGAATTGGTATATTGCCCGCGGTTTTCTCAAGAATGGAAAACCGGATTTCTCGAGCAAGTTATTCCGGGAAGGCCTGAAGGTTTATCCGCTGTCACAAAAGGACAACCCGCCAGAGATGGAGTTCTTCAACGGTTCCCGTGTCTCGTTCAACACCATCCATTCGACCGACTTCAATTTTTTCAAAGAGCTGCATGCTGTAATCGACCGCGAACCGGTGGAATTTCTTGACCCAGAACTTCGCGGGCTGTTTGCGTCTGTCGGCATACAAAAAGGCAAGCCCTTTGCGCCGGGTCTGAGAATGAAGAATATCCTCATCAAGGCTGCGGAAGTCGGCAATGCCACCGCTCGAACGCTTCTATGGTATGAGCGGACTCCTGAAGACTTTCTCTATGAGGGCAGCTACTGGAAGATCGGGTTCCCGGGCGGGAACTATGAATTTCTCCGGGACGAAGGACGAGGTGGCCGCGATCTTGATGGACGCACCGAGTTCTTCTACTTCGCGACCGTGAATACGCCTGCAATGGCAATGAAATTGGTCGGCAAGGGCTCTCAATATGCCTGGGGCGCACTCGACGCTGACGGGGACTATTTGGATGGGGGAAAAACTTACAGATTGAACCTCCCCAAGGACCCGCCGGCCAAGAAGTTCGTCTCCATAGTCCTTTACGATCCGCAAACCCGCTCGCAATTGCAAACGAGCCAGCCGTTTCCCAGCTACAACAGCGAGAAACACAAAGATACCGTTAAGTACAACGAAGACGGCTCGGTCGATCTGTACTTTGGTCCGGAGGCGCCGGAGGGGTGGGAAAACAACTGGATTGAAACCGTCCCGGGCAAAGGCTTCTTTGCCATTCTACGTCTTTACAGCCCAACGGAGGCGTGGTTTGAAAAGACGTGGCGACCCGGTGACATCGAATTGCTGGATTAATCTACAGAAGTCCAAGCGCAGCTCTCGAGCTGCCAGATTAGGACGGAGTTAGGCCATGAAAATATTAAATTCACTTTTCGTCTTTATGCTGTCATTTTCGGCGCTGGTCGTCAGCACAGCCTCGCTGGGCCAGGATAAACCCAACATCGTTTTGGTCTTCATGGATAACTTCGGTTGGGGCGAACCGGGTTTCAATGGCGGTGGGATCATTCGCGGCGCAGCCACACCAAGACTTGACCAAATCGCATCCGAGGGACTTCGGCTAACCAACTTCAATGTGGAGGTTCAGTGCACCCCCTCGCGCTCTGCGATCATGACAGGTCGATATGCGATCCGTAGCGGTAACGGGACGGTGCCACTCGGTGAGGGTATTTACGGCCTCGTGCAGTGGGAGGTCACTATGGCGGAAATGCTCTCCGAGGTGGGGTATGCCACAGGCATGTACGGAAAGTGGCACCTCGGACGCACTGAAGGGCGCTTCCCGACGGACCAGGGGTTCGATGAATGGTATGGCGTTCCCAATTCCACCGATGAATCGGTTTACTCGTCCTTACCAGGCTTTGCCGAGAGCGGCCTCCCCGAAACGTTTGTCATGGATGGGAAGAAAGGCAGCGTCCCGACCAAGGTTCGACCTTACCGCCTGGATTACCGGCCGTTGATTGATCGTGATCTGACCGACCGGGCTATCGACTTTATGACACGGCAAGCAGAGGCCGGGAAGCCCTTTTTCGTTTATTTGCCTTATACAGCCACCCATTTTCCAACCCTTCCCCATCCCGATTTCGTCGGCAAATCCGGGAGAGGTCTGTGGGGCGATCTCCTGATGCAGATTGACAGCTACGTTGGCGAGTTGCTCGACAGGATCGATGAACTGGGCATCGCGGACAACACGATCTTTATCTTTACAGCGGACAACGGCCCCGAAGCATTGAGTGCCGGCGAGACGTCGTTAACGGTAGAGACGGCGATCCATGGTTCCGCCGGGCCATGGCGGTCGACCTTGTTCACCGGCTACGAAGGTGCGCTTCGCGTTCCCTTCGCCGTTCGCTGGCCGGGCAAGATTGAGGCTGGCCGCGTGAGCGACGAAATCGTGCATGCGATGGATCTTTTTCCTACGCTCGCCCAGTTAGTTGGTGGCAAGGTTCCGAAAGATCGCGTTATCGACGGGTTAGATGTGTCGGAGTTCTTGTTCGGAAAGGAACAGAAATCGGGTCGAGACGGTTTCGTCGTCTACATGGGGAACGATATTTTTGGTGTGAAATGGCGAAACTGGAAACTGCACTTCAAGGAACAGACCGGATGGAACGGCGTGCTGCGTGAATACACCATGCCTCGCGCCTACAACCTCATGAATGACCCCCAGGAGCGTGACAATGTGCTATTCCCCCACACTTGGGTGCCGAAAGCCGCATTGCCTCAGTTGGAAGAGCATGTGGCCTCGCTGAAAAAGTATCCACCGGTTCCTACCGGAGCGCTGGACCCCTACGAGCCACCCAAGTGACGCGGAAGACTGTTCGGATGCGCAAAAATAACCTATACGCTGTCGCGTTATTGGCGATGGGGGTCCTGTTCTCTGTGCAGGCTTCCGCTCAGCTCAACGGCCATAACCTGCGCGGCGACTTCGGGATCGCGTCCGGTAGTCAGCCGCCTCCCGGTTCCTATCTGTCACCGTTCTACATCAACTACGATGTCGATACCTTGCGCGACCGGAACGGGGATGAAGTCGATCGGGGCGGTGGGCTGGAAGTCGAGGGATTGGCGCTGATCTACCAGTGGGTCAGTGAGCGCAAGTTCTGGGGTGGCAACTGGAGCGTGCTCGTCGCGCCGAGCTGGGCGACCAACAGCCTGGAGTCTCCATTCTTGCCTACCGAGCTCGAGACCTCCTGGGGCTTTGGGGACCTCTACGTACAGCCCCTGAATCTCGGTTGGCACATGGAACGGGCGGACTACGTTGCAGGCATCGGCGTCTTTGCGCCGACCGGGAGGTACGGGGACGGGGCTAACGACAACACCGGCCTGGGCATGTGGACGTTCGAGCTCTTCGCCGGAACGACCCTGTTCCTCGATGAGGCCAAGACCTGGCACTTTGCCACCACCGCCTTCTGGGAGACGCACACCGAGAAAGAGGACTCGGACCAGAAGGTCGGCGATCTGTTGACCCTGGAGGGCGGGCTCGGAAAGTCCCTCAAGGGCGGTCTGGTCACCCTCGGCCTGGCCTATTTTGCTCAGTGGAAGCTGAGCGCCGATGACCTTGGAACCGCCGGTCCACGCGACGTCACGCTGAACAAGCACCGGATTTACGGCGTGGGGCCGGAACTCACGTTCACGATTGTGCGCAAGCAGAAGCCCATCGGCTTCGTGAATATGCGTTACCTGGTCGATTTTGGAGCCGAATCCATGACGGAAGGAGATACCTTCACTTTGGCCCTGACGATCCCATTAAGTTAATAGGAGTAAAAAATGAGTCATTTCCAAACCGAGATTCGTAGAACTCTGCTTTGCACGGGCGCAATCGCCCTCATGATGACAGGATTTGCGGCGCACGCCGCTCAACCGGGTCAGTGGAATGTTGAACTCTACGGCGGGTGGTATTTTGCAGGGGACCTGCAAAAACTAAACGATATCGAAGGCGGGCTCGACGATACCATCGAGGCCCTGGGAATCGAGCCGGGAGACGACTTAACATTCGGCGGGCGCGTCGGCCGACGACAGGCGGAAAACTGGGGTTGGGAATTTTCCGTTGGCAAATTCGATGTCGATGATGCGGCAGAGCGGTTGGAACGGAAGGCCGGTGTAGACATTTCTCTGTGGTTGCTCGACCTGTCTCTCAAGTACTACCCGGGGGGTGGCGCTTTCTTTTTCTACGGCGGGCCGGGTGCCGCCATTGTAGATCTAAAAATCGATAGCAACAGCGTACGGGTTATTGACGACAGTAAAACTGAGCTGAGCGGAAACTTGGGTCTGGGCTATCTCTTCAATGTGGGAGAAAGCGCTTTCGTCCGGCTCGATGGCAAGCTCCGTTTCTTTGAAGCGGATTTCTACAAAGCCGAACCTGACAGTGAGGTAACCGTTGCCATCGGTTGGAACTTATGACTCAAAATACAGAATGGGGAGCAATACCCTTGAACGCTGGGACTTCAGTTTGCATTCAGCTTGATGCATGACCCGTCTGGCAGACGACGTCGCTTTAACGGGAATTCGTTCGTGACGGAATGTTTCAATATGAATACCCCAACGACCTAATCTGCAAAAGCCATTCCATTCGTATCGACGTCTAATGAATAAAAGGGCACCGTCCTGCCCAGACCACAAACCGGAGTTAACCGCATGAGTAGATTACTGATATTTTTTTCTGCGTTGGCTATCGCAAACGCTTCGTTGGGAGACCCGATGGTTTATCCTGCCAAGGGACAGTCACCTGAGCAACAGAAGCAGGACGAGGCCGCTTGTTATTCATGGGCGGCCGATCACAGCGGCTACGACCCGGCCAAACCACCACCTTCACAGCCGGCGACCGCGCAAAGCTCTCAGCCCGACAGGCCAACGGGAGCACGCGTTCGCGGTGGGCTCCGGGGTGCGGCGATTGGTGAAATCGCCGACGGCGATACCGGCGACGCGGCCCTGGCGGGCGCCGTCATGGGCGGCTCGAGACAACGACGGCAGCGGCGCCAGGCCAATCAGCAGGCGCAGTCCGCGGCCGCTCAGCAGCAGCAAGCGGCGATGGCGAAACAGCAGGACGGCCAGGAGGCCTTCAACAAGGCGCGTGCGGCTTGTCTCGAAGGACGCGGTTATACCGTTAAGTAGCTATATTCCTTGATCGAAACCTGATCTCAGCCGGACACTATCGATATTGCATAGACAGCGCGCCCTTGCGTCCTGGAGGTATGCTACAGCACTTTCGCTTTCGCGTTACCCGCCCGAGGTGGGTGCCCAGTGCCCGAATTGGGCCCGCTCGGATCTGTGCGGAGGGCGCTCAATGATGAGCGTTCCTACTGCGATTGCCTGAAGGGTGTAACAATTAAGAGGAATACAGACGAGGAGATTGACGATGAAACTAACAAAGAAGCGCTTGATACTCATGCTGTGTTTGACGCTGGCGGTGGCGACACCGGTCTCGGCGTCGGACATTGGTAGCCCTGACCCCAAAGTCATCGGGGGACTCTACCCGGGTAAGACCTACTCCCCCTACGCCCAGCGCTCATTTCCCGGTCGGGTCTACTGGGGTGAGACGCACCTGCACACCGGGGTATCGCTGGATGCGGGACTATTCGGCAATATCCTGGGTCACGAGGACGCCTATCGTTTCGCGCGCGGCGAAGAAGTAACGTCGTCGACCGGCCTGCCGGTCAAGCTGGCCCGGCCGCTCGACTGGATCGTGATCACCGACCATTCCGACATGATGGGTATCGCGTTCGACATCCAAAAAGGCGCGCCGAATGTCGTGGCCGTTCCGAAAGGTAAGGAGTGGCATGAAGGTTTTAAGAAGGGTGGGGAGGCCGCGGGCAAGGCCGCGTTCGACCTGATCACCCATTTCGCGCAGATGAAACTTCCCGAGCAGCTCCTCAAAGACTATTCCCCCGGTTCGAAGGCCTATAACAGTGTCTGGGACGATATCACTGAGACCGCGGACCGTTTTAACGAGCCAGGCCGCTTCACGGCCCTGATTGGCTACGAATGGACATCGGTCCCCAAAGGCAACAACTTGCATCGCAACGTGGTCTTGCGCGACGACGGAAGCCGGGCGCGTCAGGTGCTGCCACTGACCACGCAACCGCCTTTGGGTACGACGGATCCCCTGGACCTCTATAAGTGGCTGGCGGACTACGAGGCCAAGACCGGCGGCCAGGCACTGGCTCTGGCCCATAACGGCAACCTCTCCAACGGCTGGATGTTTCCAATGGATAAGACTTATGCCGGAGGCTCGGTCGACAAGAATTATGTGGCACTGCGTGCCAAATGGGAGCCGCTCTACGAGGTGACCCAGATCAAAGGGGACGGCGAGGCGCATCCGGCCCTGTCGCTGACCGATGAGTTCGCCGATTACGAGACGCTCGATAAGGGCAACCTGGACCTCACGGCCCTCAAGAAGCCCGAAATGCTGAAAGGTGAATACGCCCGCGAGGCACTCAAGAACGGTCTCGTTCTCGAAACAAAGCTCGGCACGAACCCCTACAAGTTCGGCATGGTCGGGGCAACCGACAGTCATACTTCTCTGGCCACTGCTGAGGAGGACAACTTCTTCGGAAAATCAACCAGCGCGGAACCCTCCAAGACACGGATCGCCCATCCGTTCGTCAAATCGGACCTTGGCGCTATCGAAGGCTATGAGCTTGCTGCCTCCGGCTACCAGGCCGTGTGGGCCACTGAGAACACGCGCAAGGCAATTTTTGATGCCATGGAGCGCAAGGAGACCTATGCCACCACCGGCCCGCGCATCAGGGTCCGGTTTTTCGGTGGCTGGGAATTTTCCGACAACGATCTTCGTACGCGCACTCCGGCGATTATCGGGTATGAAAAGGGCGTGCCCATGGGCAGTGATCTGAGTCAAGCTCCCGAAGGCAAGGCACCGACGTTTATGGTCTTCGCCCTGCGCGATCCGATCGGCGCCAATCTCGATCGCGTCCAGATCGTCAAAGGCTGGCTTGATAAAGATGGCAAGACCCATGAGCGCGTTTATGACGTGGCCGTCTCCGACGGGCGTGAGATCGACAAGGACGGGCGCTGCAAAACCCCGGTGGGTAATACCGTCGACTTAGAAGCGGCGAGTTGGGCCAACACCATCGGCGCCTCCGAGCTCGCGACCGTCTGGACCGACCCGGATTTTGATGCGAAGCAAAGTGCGTTCTACTATGCACGTGTCATCGAGATCCCAACTCCGCGCTGGGTGCTCTATGATAAGCTCCGTCTGGGCGCAGAGATTCCGAAAGAAGCAAAATTGACCCATCAGGAGCGAGCTTACACATCGCCGATCTGGTACGCGTCCAAGACCTGATACGAGCATTTACCCGAGACTGACAACGGCCTCATCTCCTGCAAGGAGGTGGGGCCTTTTGGTTTCGCTTTTCGTAAAACCTAAACTAGGGATCAAGGTCCGCTTTTTGTTCGGGTGACACTAGTTCACCGAAATCGCTCCAATGGCGGCTTCGGGCACAGGCCGTGTGAAAACTATCGTATTAGTAATTCTCTTGGTTACCAGCTTTCCAGACTGCATGTGATCGATTCTAAGCGTTCTTTATTTTTTCTTACTTGCACAGATCAGAAATAATTACATTGACTAAATAGCGTTT